>MGQA01000081.1 GCA_001797665.1 Deltaproteobacteria bacterium GWF2_42_12
TTAATCCCTTTAAATTTCTGGCGTCCCCACCGGGATTCGAACCCGGGTTACCGCCGTGAAAGGGCGATGTCCTTGGCCACTAGACGATGGGGACTCGTAAAATTGAAAATTGCAAAATGAAAAATGCAAAATTATTAGAAACGGTTTTAGAAATTTTGCAATTTGCAATCTTCAATCTGCATTTTTCAATTTTATTATACTGGTGAGCCGCCCGGGATTCGAACCCGGGGCCCACGCCTTAAAAGGGCGTTGCTCTACCAACTGAGCTAGCGGCTCGTTTTTTAGCTATCGAGCTATAAAGCTACCAAGCTATCAAGCTTTAAGAACCAGATAGCTTGATGCTTGATAGCTTTATTTACTCGAACGGGTTCTCAATCATTATCGCTTCTTTTCTTCCAGCACCAACTGAAATAATTATTATACTTACTCCAATCAACTCTTCAAGTCTTTTTATATACGCCAAAGCATTTTTGGGAAGGTCGGCTAATTGCGTAATGCCGCTCGTGGTTTTTTTCCAACCGTCCATTATTTCATATACAGGCTTACAGTTATTAAGGGTGATGCTATCAGATGGAAAGTCCTTTATGATATTGCCATTATAATTATAACCTGTGCATATCATTATCTTATCCAGATTGTCTAATACATCTAATTTGGTCAGAATCATGCCATCAAGACCATTTACCATTACAGCATATCTTGCAGCTACTGCGTCAAACCAACCGCACCTTCGTGGTCTTCCGGTTGTTGCCCCATATTCTCCACCCCATTCTCTTAATTGGACACCTTCCTCGCCTTTTAATTCAGTTGGGAAAGGACCTTCTCCTACCCTTGTTGTATATGCCTTGGATATGCCTATAACTTTATCTATCCTTGTGGGGCCAACGCCGCTACCTGTTGAAGCCTCTCCGGCAATGGTGTTGCTGGATGTAACAAATGGGTAGGTGCCGTGGTCAACGTCAAGAAGCGTTCCCTGTGCGCCTTCAAATAGTATATTCTTTCCTTCTCGTATTGCGGTATTCAGATAAAAGCCTGTGTCTGCTATATATCTGCCAATCCGTTCTGCATACGACATATATTGATAATACATATCATATGTTTCAAAGCTCTCTTCATGAAACAGGTTTTTTAACAGATGATTCTTTTCAATGAGATTAATCTTGAGTTTTTCCCTGAACACATCTTCCTTTAGCAAATCTCCGCATCTAATACCGCACCGCGCTACTTTATCTTCATACGCAGGGCCAATGCCCCTTCCTGTTGTCCCTATCCTATGTTTGCCTCTAATCCGTTCTCTGACCGCATCTAATTTTTTGTGATACGGCATTATGAGGTGCGCATCCTCACTTATAAGTAGGTCTTCATCATTTTGAAAGCAGCCTTTTGCACGAAGGGTGTCAATCTCCTGTAATAGAATCGCCGGGTCAACAACAACGCCATTTCCTATGATACACTTCTTGCCTTTATGCAATATGCCTGATGGGATAAGGTGGAGGATAAATTTATCATGGTCTACCACCACTGTGTGGCCCGCATTATTCCCGCCCTGAAATCGCACTATCACATCTGCATATTCGCTCAGTATGTCAACTATCTTACCCTTTCCTTCATCCCCCCACTGAGCGCCAACGATAACGACATTTTTAGACATTTTCAATTTTTGTAACTCCCATTGCAGTAACTGTATTCTCCACATCAAAGGCAAAACCTACGGCAGCGCAGGGATAACCGTATTTTTTCATCAAGTTATCGTATCTGCCACCTGCCATAATCGCCTTTCCTACCCCTCTGGCAAATCCCTCAAAAATTATTCCCGTATAGTAATCAAAACCGCGCATCTCTGCAAGATCTAATGTTATAAACTTTTTAAATCCCTTTTTCATGAGAATCTTTAAGACTTTCGAAAGATTCGCTACTGCTGTTTTGGCCTGCTTGTTAAAGGCAATGGATTGAGCCCTTTCTACGACCTCTTCATCTCCAAATAAAGAAGGAATCAGTTTTATTTCCCTTTTTGTTTTATCCGAGATTTTTTTCCCCATACTATTCACGAATGCTTCTAATGCAGTACTGTCCTTAAGGGCTATAGCGTCTTTTATGGCAGTCTTTTCTTTATCACTTACAGAAAGGCTATCTACCATCCCTCTCACAAAACCGACCTCACCGATATCTATCTTAAAGTCTTTAAGCCCCAGACTCTTAAGGCTGTTTATTGCCATGGTTATTATCTCTGCATCAGCCTCCGGGGAAGGCTCTTTTGTTATAAGTTCTGCCCCAATCTGTTGAACCTCTCTTGGCCTGCCGCTCCGTGGCTCCTGGTAGCGAAAGATTTTTTCATTGTAGCAAACCCTAATTGGCAGTTTATAGTCTCTCATCCGGGTAGCTATTAGTCGTGCTATTTGCGGTGTTATATCAGGTCGTATGGCAACAACCCTGCCTGATGCCGGATCTATAAATTTAAACACCTTTTCTTTTAAGTCGTTCCCTAGTCCAATGGAAAGCACATCAAGGTATTCAATAAACGGTGTGATTACCCTTGCATAGCCTTGCCTTTCCAGAACAGATAGTATGCTGTATTCAATCTGTTCTATCTTATTTGCTTCATCAGGCAAACTATCTTTAACGCCCGGTGGCAGGGATATGTTGGTTTGACTGAGCATAGTCTAAGATTAAAGTTAAGATTGAGGTTGAAGCTGAGGTTGAGGTTACAGGTTGTCTTTCCTTAGCCTTAGTCTAAACCTTAACCTCAACCTGTTTTTACAATGTTACCACTTTCGCAGATATCATATGAGGCAACTTAAGGAGTTTTGAAAATACATCAGGGGATAGAGTAGTATCTATACTCCAAACAGATACAGCCTCTCCACCCACTGCTTCTCTGCCGAGATGAAGTCTTGCAATGTTTATATTGTTTGCCCCAAGCAATGTTCCAACATTGCCAATAACGCCAGGTTTATCATAATTGTGGAGCACAAGGAGATAGCCTTCTGGCACAGCATCAAGGAAGAATTTGTCAATTCTTACAATCCTTGGTTCTTTCTTACCAAAGAGCGCGCCTTCTATTAGATTTTCCGCTTCTTTGGTTTTTACTTTTATCGTAATGCTGCTGGCAAAGTCAATTGGCCTTGAACTCTTTACCTCTACTACCTTTATACCCCTCTCCTTTGCAACAAACGGAGCATTCACGAAATTCACCTGCTGGTCCAATACCTGGTCAAGCAGACCTTTCATAGTAGCAATGGTAATTGGCGCAACATCGTAAGAAACTACATCACCGCTATACTCTATAGTAACCTCTTCAATACCACCCTTCAAAATCTGTCCCTGGAAAACCCCAAGTTTTTCGGCAAGTGTAATATATGGTCCAAGGCTTGCAAGAAGTTCTGCAGGTATAGAAGGGACATTCACAGCATTTCTGATTGTGCCTTTGCCAAGATAATCTGCTACCTGTTCAGCGATTGCTATTGCCACATTTTCCTGAGCCTCAAATGTAGATGCGCCAAGATGCGGCGTTAATATTACTTCTTCGAGCCCTAAAAGCGGATTGTCCGGCTGCGTCGGCTCTTTTTCAAACACATCAAGCGCAACGCCTGACACTATGCCTTCCTTTATGGCATCAAACAAATCCTTCTCATTTACTATGCCGCCCCTGGCGCAGTTTATAAGCTTCACGCCCCGTTTCATCTTTGAAAAGGCTGTCTTGTTTACCATGTTCTTTGTCTCGTTTGTAAGCGGCACATGTGCTGATATGAAATCGCTCCTTTTATATAATTCGTCCAGAGAGACCATCTCAACACCCATTCTGTCAGCAGCCTCCTGCGACAAATACGGGTCATATGCCAACACATTCATTCTGAGGCCCCGCGCCCTGTCTGCAACAACGCTTCCTATAGTGCCCACGCCGAGTATGCCAAGGGTCTTTCCTGTTACCTCAGTACCCTCAAACTTTTTCTTTTCCCATTCGCCCTTTCGCATAGAGGCAGTAGCCTGTGGTATTTTCCTTGCCAGGGCCATGAGCATTGCAATAGCATGCTCTGCTGTTGTTATAGTATTGCCTCCAGGGGTATTCATTACTACAATACCTTTTTTTGTTGCGGCATTGGCATCAATATTATCTACCCCGGTTCCTGCCCTGCCGATGACCCTGAGGTTCTCTGCAGCCTCTATTATCTCAGCCGTAACCTTTGTTGCACTCCTGACAACAAGGGCGTGATAGTCTTTTATAACCTTCTTTAATTCCTCTGGCTTTAGCTTTGTATTGACATCAACCTGCACACCAGGCGCCCTTTTTAAAATCTCCACGCATTTATCTGACATGCTGTCGCTGATTAATACTTTCATCAAAATCCTCCATCTACGCGATTGCTCATTGAGAAATGAAAATTGCAAATTTTAAATTGCAAAATTTGACCCTTGACAAAATTTTGTCAAGGGTTTAAGCATTCATTAAATTTACATTTTGCAATCTTCAATTTGCAATTATTTATACCCCTCCATCAGAATCTCCTGCGCTGCTGCCACACCCTTGCCAAATTCAATCTTGTGGCCAAACTTTCTAAGCGCCATCTCAATGGACGATATGGCGACGATAATGTCAAAGTTATCCACATATCCGAGGTGCGCAATTCTTATAATCTTACCTTTAAGGTGATCCTGTCCGCCTGCCATTGTAACGCCCATGTCGTCGCGGAGATATTTTACAAACTTTCCGCCATCAACGCCTTCTGGAACATAGGCGCCTGTGGATGCGTCGCTGGGGCTGTCTGGTGCGAGGAGTTTGAGGCCGAGGGCCTTAATAGCAGCCCTTGTTGCCCGTGCAAGCCTACTATGCCTTGCAAATACATTTTCAAGCCCTTCTGCCTTTATCATCTTAAGGGCTTCCCTCAGGCCAATAATTAATGAAACTGCTGGTGTATAGGCAGTCGTATTGTCTTTAAGATTTTTCCGCTCTTTCTTGAAATCAAAATAGAATCTCGGGCACTTTGCTGTTTCCATGAACTTCCATGCTTTTTCGCTTAATGAAGCAAATGCGAGACCCGGGGGCAGCATAAATGCCTTTT
This sequence comes from Deltaproteobacteria bacterium GWF2_42_12, assembly GCA_001797665.1. Lineage (GTDB taxonomy): Bacteria > Desulfobacterota > GWC2-55-46 > UBA9637 > UBA9637 > UBA9637. Next base: position 5,058 of record MGQA01000081.1, read on the forward strand.
GCGAACCTGATACCAGCACATCTATACCCCAGTCATCCATAGGTGTTGGGAATACACCTACCGAGGTTATACCGTCAACAATCAGGACGCAATCCTGACGATTCTTGGTGAACGCTGCGAGTTCCTTTATAGGATGTGCAACAGTTGTTGAGGTTTCGCTTGCCTGTACAAGCACACCTTTAATCTTTGGGTTTGCATCGAGAATCTTCTTTACACCTTTGGGGTCAACAGCCTTTCCCCACTCTACATTTATAATATGAGCCTTCAGTCCGAACGCCTCTGATATCTTTCCCCACCTCTCGCCAAACTTCCCTCCGTTTATGACAAGGACTTCGTCTCCGGGAGAGAAGAGGTTTGTTATTGACCCTTCCATAGCCCCTGTGCCAGAGGCTGCAAGGATTAATACATCCTGCTTTGTCTGAAAAAGATATTTTAAATCCTCTTTAACCTCTGCAAACATAGCAGAAAACTGCGGAGTCCTGTGATGTATCATTGGCTGAGCCATTGCAAGTAGCGCATTATCTGGCACTGGCGTTGGCCCTGGTGCAAGCAGGTACGTCTTTCTCATAACAAAAACTCCTCCTGAATAGCTAAAAGATATAGTATACCCAAAAATAGACATTGATTTTTGGGGGTAAAATAGCGAGGTTTCAATCGCTATTTTACGGAGTATAGTATTCTCCAAAGTAAGACAGTAAAGGCTAACAAAGAGAGGGCGGTATTGTCAAGAAAAATATAGGGGAATATGGGGTTTTTATGAAGAATGGGTATAGTTTTTAGGTATTAAGCTGGATGAATTTAGAAGAGTATAACTCACCCTGATTATATAAAAATACACCACTTATCAAAATTGAGAAACCACAACCACTTTTGCCTTTTATCGTATACTCAAATTATCGTATCAATCTCCCCCGCTTGCCTTTCCATAAAAGCAACAATGGACTTGCAACAAAGATAGATGAATATGTGCCTACCAATACGCCGAGGAATAGGGCAAGGGAAAAGTCATGGATTACCTCGCCGCCTGCAATGAGAAGCGCGCTTAATACCAATAGTGTTGTGCCGGATGTAACGATTGTCCTTCTTAAAACCTCATTGATGCTTCTGTTGATAAGACCTTCAATGACCTCCTTGCCCCTTTTTCTGAGGTTTTCCCTTATCCTGTCAAAGACAACAACAGTATCTGTAAGGGAATAACCGGCAAGGGTCAGAAGGGCAGTTATGATGAGCAGGTTTATTTCTTTATTCAGAACATAAAATACGCCCAATACTGCCAACACATCGTGAAAGGTCGCAATTACTGCCGCAATTCCGAATATGAGCTCAAACCTCCACGCCACATAGATAAGGATACCGATGAGTGAAATTGTAACTGCCCACAATGCATCTCTCTGGAGTTTTTTCCCAACCTTTGGACCTACTGCGGTAGTTGATTCTACGATAAACTTGTTATCAGCAAACCCTTGCGTAAAGACCTCTGTCAATCTATCAGAGGTGACCTTTAACTCCCCTTCTGCCTGCTTAAGCCTTATAAGAAGCTGATTGCCGCCGGCAATCTGCTGGAGCTCAGCGTCTTTAAATCCGGCATTGTCTAATATTTTTCTGGCATCTTCGATTGCAAACGTTTTTTCAAATTTAAACTGTATTGCAATGCCGCCTGTAAAATCAATGCCTAAATTCGCCTTGCCAAGAGGTATCATAACTGCTGCAACTATTCCTATTAAGGCAAGTATTATTGAAATTAAAAACGCATAATATTTCTTGCCTATAAAGTCAATTTTCGTATCTTTTAAGATGTCCATCTATTTTGAAAAACCTCCTTTTAAAAAAAGCTATAGGCAAAAATAATGGGCTGTGGGTGCTTGGGTTTGCCTCTCGCCTCTTGCATCTTACCCATTGCCTGTATTTATATGCTCAACCTCTCCAGTCTTCTTCCGTGACTTACCATATCATAAACCACTTTTGTGCCAACAAGCGCAGTAAACAGATTAATCAATATGCCTATGCTTAATGTTATTGCAAATCCCTTGATAGGGCCGCTGCCAAACTGAAATAAAACCGCTGCGGTAATAAGCGTTGTTACATGGGAGTCTATAATAGTCCACCATGCCCTGTCATAGCCTGCGTCAATAGCTGACCTCACAGTCCTCCCTGTCCTGAGTTCTTCCTTTATCCTCTCAAATATCAGAACATTGGAGTCAACGCCCATGCCTATTGTTAGTATTATCCCTGCAATGCCCGGCAGAGTAAGGGTTGCGTTAAACCACGCCATTGCGCCGAGGAGCATAGCAATATTGATTACCATCGCAAAATCTGCAATAAGTCCTGAGAGCCTGTAGTAAATGAGCATGAAGCCCAACACCAGTATGGCGCCTACAATGGCTGCCTTAACCCCTGCCTTAATAGAGTCCTCGCCGAGAGAAGGGCCTACCGTAACATTTTGTATAATATTAACAGGCGCTGGCAAGGCGCCGGCCCTTAAGACTATCGCAAGGTCTTTTGCCGTATCATGGGTAAAATTACCCGATATCTGCGCCCTGCCGCCGCCTATCTTTTCCCTGATAACAGGGGCTGAATAGACAGTTCCATCGAGGATAATCGCCATCCTCTTATTAACATTCTGGGCTGTAATGTTTTCAAATATCCTTGCGCCTTCCCTGTCGAATGTAAGAGAAACATACGGTTCATTAAACTGGGAGTCAATTGCCACCCTTGCATCAGTCAGAAGGTCGCCAGTAAGAACCGCCTCTTTTTTGATAAGGTATGGTGTTTGCCGCACAGCACCGGTCTCTTTGTCAACGTCCTTCTCATACAGAAGCTCGTCGCCATCCGGAACCTGGCCGTCCAGCGCCTTTTTTAAATCCCCTCCTTCATCTACCAGCTTAAATTCCAATACAGCGGTCTTTCCTATGAGTGCAATAGCCCTATCAGGGTCTTTCAGGCCAGGGAGCTGGACTACAATCTCATCTTTTCCCTGAGCCTGGATGAGAGGCTCTGCTACGCCAAATTTATCAATCCTGTTTCGTATGGTCTCAATAGCCTGAGATGTTGACCACTCTTTTATCTTCTTAGCCTCGCTGTCTGAGGCAGTATACTTTATCTCCTGCTCGCTTTCAGATACCTTGTCAAAGATTGGGTAATTATCTCCTATAGCCTTCATTACTGCTGCTTTTGCATCACTGTTTGGATATGCTATTATAATCTCGTTGCCCTGAGTCTTTATCCCTGAAAATAAAATCCCTTTTTCTCTAAAGAGGGCTTCAACCCCTTTGCTTATCCTCTGCACATGGCTTTCAACAGCCTTTTCTGTATCTACCTGCAGAACCAGATGCATACCGCCTTGCAGATCAAGCCCAAGGGCTATCTTCGGGAATTTATCCTTCCACCAGGAGGGTAGCGATTTGGATAGTGGTGTTGATGGCAGAAAAAGTACAACCGCAACAACAAAGAAAAAACCTAACAGTATTAAGCGCCACATGATGCTTTTTGGCATGGAAACCCCCTATAAATGCAGAAGATGAGAAGTGAAGAGATTGAGGGGTACGATTTTTCTCTCATCTTCTCAGCCTCTCATCTTCTTAACTTCTCTTTTTCCTTGCAGCTATATGTTCCTTATTCACCTTTACTCTGACATTCTCGGCGATTTCAACGGTAATGGTATCTTCTGCCACGCCCGTAATAGTTCCGTGTATACCGCCTGATGTAACTACTGCGTCGCCTTTTTCCAATTTAGAAACCATCTCCCTATGCTCTTTTGCCTTTTTCTGCTGAGGCCTTATCAAGAGAAAATAAAATATTACAAAAAGCAGAATTAGTGGTGCAAAACTAAACAGTTGTGACATAGGCCCAGCTGCTGGTGCAGCCTCTTCTGCGATCGCTTTGCCAGGCATAACTATGCTCAGCATCATTACGAATAGAACAGAAACAAAATTTAACACTTTAATACCTCCTTATTAAATGCAGGGATTAGAAATGAGAGACGATGGATCAGTGACTGCCCATCTCCATCCCTTCTTCCCTTTTTTTATAAAAATTATTTTTAAATTCTGCAAAATTCTCTTTCTCTATTGCCATTCTCATCTCTTTCATAAGATTTATATAGTAATAGAGATTATGATAAGTACCAAGTCTTGCTGCCAGTATTTCATTTGCCATAAAAAGATGCCTTACATATGCCCGTGAATAATTTCTGCATGTATAACAATGACAGTCATCCTCAACTGGATTGGGGTCATTGGCATACTGGGCATTTCTTATACCCAATTTTCCATACTTTGTAAAGAGCGTTCCTGTCCTCGCATTTCTTGTAGGCAGGACACAGTCAAACATGTCAATCCCGCGCTCAACACCCTCTACTAAATCCTCTGGCGTACCCACTCCCATAAGATACCGAGGCCTGTCATCAGGCAGGAAGGGGATTGTGGCATCCACCATCTCATACATGAGGATCTTATCCTCGCCAACGCTTAAGCCGCCGATTGCATAGCCCTCAAAACCTATCGCCGTTATTGCCTCAGCGCTCTGTTTTCTCAAGTCTTTAAACATTCCGCCCTGAACTATGCCAAATAATGCTTGAACGGGGGAATGGGAGAAAGGGGGAATGGGGGAAAACCCTGAACCTTCATTTTTTTTAATCTCCGCTTCTCCGCTTCTCCGCTTCTCCGTTTCATGATACTCCTTACACCGCTTTGCCCATCTGTGCGTAAGCTCCATAGATGCGATGGTATAATCACGGGTCGCCGGGTATGGCGTGCATTCATCCAAGCACATGATGATATCAGCCCCAAGCGCCTCCTGTATCTCAATAGCCTTTTCCGGGCTTAAAAAATGCTTTGAACCGTCTATATGGGATTGAAAATAAACCCCCTCCTCCTTTATCTTGCGCAGCTCATTATGACTGAAAACCTGATACCCACCGCTGTCTGTAAGTATGGGTCTGTCCCAGTGAATAAATCTATGGAGACCTCCCATATCCCGTATCAATTCATGCCCAGGCCTTAGATAGAGATGATAGGTATTGCTTAAGATTATCTCCACCCCTATCTCTTTAAGCTCCTCAGGCGTCATTGCCTTTACTGTTGCCTGAGTGCCCACAGGCATGAAGACAGGTGTATTTACTTGGCCATAATGGGTTGTAATCTTACCGAGTCTGGCCCTGCTCTGCAAATCTTTTTTTATACATTTGAAATCATACGCCATTATAAACCGTAAGATAATATACTATGACAAGGCAAAAATAAAGGATAAAATAGGAACCTAAAAATAGGTATTGATTTTTGGGGAAACCTGCAAGTTGTCCCCGATTGAATCTATCGGGGACAGCGGACATTTTTGCGACGCAACCGTATGTTCACCAATACGGTGAGGAGCAAAGATGTCTGATAACGAAGTATGGCAGGCAAATCGCGGGCTTGTAAAATAGCGAGGCTTCAATCGCTATTTTATGGTAGTATTTTCAGGCTGCAAGGAGAGTAAAAACATTTCTAATCTCTTCCCAAATCTCCTTCCCTTTTCCCAAAAGGGCGACAAACTTTGAATCCGGTAAAAGCCTGAATCTTTTGGGTTCCTTTTTTATAAGCCCCAACAATCTCTGCGGCTCTACATTGGTTTCATTTGAAAAGGTTAGATAAATCCAGTCCCCTTTCTGGGAAAGCTCGGTTATCTTAAGCCTTTTCAGCAGTAGCTTTATTCCCATAATTCTGAATAAATTATTTACCAACTCTGGTATATCGCCATATCTGTCCTTTATTTCTTCTTTAAGTTTAGACAAATCATCTTCAGATGATACTGAAGCAATCCTCTTATAAACAGAAAGTCTCTGCCTCTCATCAGGGATATAGCTTTCTGGAATATATGCAGATACCTTGAGATTTATCTCAGGCTCTATCTCTTTTTCTATCTGTTCGCCCTTGAGTTCTTTTATGGCGTCCTCTAGAAGCTGCGTATACATCTCAAAACCAACCTCTGCAATCTGGCCTGACTGCTTAGCGCCGAGCAGTTCACCAGCACCCCTTATTTCAAGGTCATAAGCAGCCAGCCTGAAACCTGCGCCCAAATCAGAAAGTTCCTGAAGGACCCTGAGCCTTTTTTGCGCATCTCCGGTTAAGGTCAGCTCAGGCGGTGTCAGGAGATAGGCATACGCCCTGTGACTGCTTCTTCCGACCCTTCCGCGCAGCTGGTAAATCTCTGCAAGACCAAACCTATCAGCCCTGTTTATAAGAATAGTATTTGCAGATGGTATATCAAGCCCTGATTCTATGATTGATGTTGAAAGGAGTATGTCATATTTTTTATTGATAAATTCAGCCATTACTTTCTCAAGTTCCTTTTCCTTCATCTGGCCGTGGGCAACTGCTGTTTTTGCTTCAGGGACAAGTCTCTTTAGAGAATCAGACATTGCCATTATGCTTTGCACCCTGTTATGGACAAAAAAGACCTGGCCTCCCCGTGCAAGCTCTCTTCTCACTGCATCCTTTATTATCTCATTATCAAATCGTGTAACAACTGTCTTTATGGCAAGTCTGTCTTCAGGCGGCGTATTAATTATGCTTAAATCCCTGATGCCTGCAAGAGACATATGCAAGGTTCTTGGAATAGGCGTTGCTGTTAGAGTCAGCACATCAACCTGTTTCTTCATCTGCTTTAATTTCTCTTTATGGCCCACTCCAAACCTGTGTTCCTCATCAACAACAATAAGCCCCAAGTCCTTAAATGCCACATCCTTCTGCAAGAGTCTGTGCGTGCCGATGATAATATCAACCTCGCCGCTTGCAAGCCTTTTAATAACATCCTTCTGCTCTTTGAGACTTTTGAATCTACTTAAAACCTCTACGACTACCGGATATGCGGCGAACCTGTTTTTAAAGGTAAGATAGTGCTGCTGGGCAAGGACAGTTGTAGGCACAAGGACTGCAACCTGCTTATTGTCCAGCACAGCCTTGAACGCAGCCCGCATAGCAACCTCTGTTTTACCGTAACCAACATCGCCGCAGATGAGTCTGTCCATCGGCTTCGGTTCTTCCATATCCTTTATAACATCCTCAATAGCGCTGGCCTGGTCAGGTGTTTCATCATATTCAAAAGATGCCTCAAACTCCGAAAAAAGCCTTTCTCCTTTTGAAAATGAAAAACCCTCTGCTATCTTTCTTGAGGCATAAAGCTCCAGAAGTCCCTTTGCCATCTCCTCAACAGCCTGCTTTACCCTGCCTTTTGTCTTCTCCCATTTTGTAGAGCCAAGCTTATCTATCTCAGGCTTTTTGCCTTCCACACCATGATACTTGCCTATAAGGTTTATTCTCTGGACAGGCAGATATAATTTATCCCCACCCTGATATTCGAGGATAAGAAAATCATTCTCGACATCCTCTATCTTGATTCGCTTAAGCCCCTGATACAGTCCGACACCGTGAATGGTATGCACGATAAAGTCGCCGATATTCAAATCCTGGAGCTGCGTCAGAAAAATATCTATTTTATAAGATGGCGGCGGCCGCCTCTTTATCTTCTGTCCGAAAATTTCTTCCTCAGTGACAAAAGCAGTCTTTATGGCAGGGAAACGGAACCCGGAACTTAAATCACCGACAGTGATTTTAACACCCCTTTCAATTCTCCCTTCCCCCTCTTTGATTAAAGAGGGGGACAGAGGGGGCGTTAGGGTGGACTGCGGAGGGTTATATTCCACAATCAGCTTATACCCTTCCAGCAATTCTTTTAATCTCTCTCCCTGACCGCCAGTATGGCAGACAAGGAATACGCCCCATCCAAAATCCCGCCAGTCTTTTATCCTATCTGCCAGGGGTTTGAGAATTTCCTCTTTTCTTGTCGCAATATCCTGCCTTATATCAAGATTGGATTCGGTAGTAAACTCAACCCCCACTGCCCCCACTTTAGTAAAGGGGGGGGAAGGGGGAGTTATACCTTCCAGCGTAACCACAGCCATTTTATTTACAGCAGCATTAAACTCACTCAAAGACATGTAAAGCTCTTCTGGGCTTTCAAAAAACTGCCTTTTCTCCTCAGCCCTTGTTTTTCCTTCAATTATATCGTTTTCAAATTCCTTCACAGCCTCCTCTATGCCAGCCTGCTGGTCTAAAAACAGCAGATAATCCTCCGGCAGGTAGTCAAAGAGCGTATCCAACTTTTCATAAAAAAGCGGCATAAGAAAATCCATGCCGGCAAAAATTAAACCGTCCCGCACCCGGTCAGAAAGAGATTCTCTTACATCCCTTGGGAGTTCAAGTTCTTCACCCCTTTGTCTAATCCTCGTTATAGCCCGCTCTTTTCCCTCTTTTGAGGAGATAATCTCTCTTGCAGGCAGAATTACGGCTCCTTTCAGCGCATCCTTTGATCTCTGGCTTGAGATATCAAAGGTGCGGATGGCTTCTATCTCATCGCCAAAAAATTCTATTCTTATCGGAAGTAAATATGTAGGAGGGAAAATATCCATGATACCGCCGGCAATCCTTATCTCTCCCCTTTCTTCAACCATTGATGCCCTTGAATAACCCAAAGACAGCAGCCTCTCTAAAGCCTCATCCCTGTCTACCTCTTTCCCAACTTCAAACCGTAAAACCCCCTGTCCCACATCTTTGGGTACAGATTTTAAATCTGTACCCACAGTGACCGTAGGAATCAGCACACTCTTTGGCATCACCCTCTGAATAATGGCTGAGGGCGTAGTGACAATGATATGATGGTTTCCCTGGGCGAGCTTATACAGTATATCTATTCTTGCAGCGATTATATCCGGATGAGGCATCTGAGCCTCAAAAGGCAGGACTTCCCATGATGGATAGAAAATGGCTATGTCCTTATTGAGGAAAAAGTTTATATCTTTTGCAAAATTTTCAGCCTCTTCCTGAGTCGGGGTTATAATAACCCCTCCCTTCCACTGGGGACAGTCCGCCTTAGGCGGATCAAATCTGTCCCCCAAAGGGGGGTTAAAAAGAGAGGCAATAAAAAAGGCCTTTGATGAGTTCAAAAGGCCTGAGATGACACACCTCTCCCCTGACTTGAGAGATGATATGGCCTCTAAAGCCTTGTGAAAGGTGTTATCTTGTAAAGAAACAGACACAACTGATTTCTAAAGTAAACTATACCAGAGCCAACGATAAAACTCGTGAGTATCTTGATGGTCAGTTTTGACCCCACGCTTAGCGCGGCCTTGCCGGTGCCGCACTAATCTTCCGCCCCCCTATCATACTTTTTTGCAGGACATCTATTACTTTTTCTGCCGAGTCTCGCGGCACTTCAACAAATGTAAACTTTTCCAGTATCTTGATATTGCCGATAGCTTTGCCGCTCAAACCCGTTTTGTCTGCAATGAGCTTGACTATATCGCCGGGCCTTATTTTCTGCTCTCTGCCAACCGTTATAAAGAGTCTCGCCATGCCAGGAGGGGCGCCCGTCTCACCAAGTGATGGCTCACCTGCTGGCGCTGCTGCTGTGCCAAATCCTTCAAGTTGGAATTTTAAAAGCGCTGCTGCAACATCTATAGGCTGAAGACCGTCTGCAAGTTTTTCAACCATTTTGAGATAATTGTCAAAATGTTTATCATCAATAAATTCCTGAATCCTTTCTTTCAGACGCTCAACCCTTACCTCCTGAATCTCCTGCACAGACGGCAGTTTCCCCCGCGTTATCTTTGTCTTTGCAACTGACTGGATAAGCCGAAGCTGCCTGTCTTCCCTCGGCGTAACAAAGGTTATGGCAACCCCTTCTCTTCCTGCCCTTCCTGTCCTTCCTATCCGATGGACATACGATTCTGGATTCTGGGGAATGCTGTAGTTAATCACATGCGTAATCTTACTTATATCAAGGCCTCTTGCAGCCACATCTGTTGCAACAAGCACATCGATACCCCCTCCACGAAACTTTTTCATTACAGACTCTCGCTGGGATTGGCTGAAGTCGCCGTGGATGGCCTCTGCCTCATATCCCCTAAGCTTTAAATCCGCTGCCACATCGTCAACCTCTTTTTTGGTATGGCAGAATACAAGAAAGAGGTCTGAATCCTCCACATCTATGAGTCTGCAAAGGGCGTCTGTCTTTTCCGACTGACGCACCTCGTAAAATATCTGATTTATCTTCGGTGCAGTAAGCATATTTTTGGCAATAGTTACCCTTTCAGGGCTATTCATATACCGGTTTGCTATCTTGAGTATCTGATCCGGCATTGTGGCTGAGAAGAGGAGGGTCTGCCTCTCCTTTGGAGTTGTTTTAAGTATTGTTGTAATGTCATCAACAAAACCCATGTCCAGCATCTCATCAGCTTCATCAAGCACAACTATTTTGATATAATTGAGCCTGAGCGTTTTCCTCTCTATGTGGTCAATAACCCTACCCGGCGTGCCAACCACAACCTGAACACCCTTTCTGAGCGACCTTATCTGCCTTTCTATGGACTGGCCGCCGTAGATTGGCACAGCTTGAATTTTTCTAAACCTGCCGATCTTATTCATCTCCTCGGCAACCTGAATGGCAAGCTCCCTTGTCGGTGTAAGGATTATTGCCTGCACCATAAAGTTTTTTGGGTCTACCTTTTCCACAATCGGTATGCCATACGCAGCGGTCTTGCCTGTCCCTGTCTGGGCCTGACCAATAGCATCCTTACCTTTTAAGAGTATAGGTATTGTCTTTGCCTGGATAGGCGTCGGTTCCTCAAACCCCATGCTGCTGACAGCCTGAAGCGCCTCTTTGCTTAAGCCTAAGTCAGTGAATTTAATTTCTTCTGTTTTTTCCATTTAGTCTCCCTCGTGTAATATAAAATATATTCCTATTAAGAATTATCTCAACCCTTGTAAAACGGTTCAAGTATATCAGAATTATTCCCAAACATCCTCTTTAAAAGACAACCCAAAAATAGCCTTTATTTTTACTGGACAATGTGAATAATGCCATCAATATTATGCGCCACCTTTTAATATCTTCTCGGCCTCCTTTATAAATCTCTCGGCATTATCAATAGATGCCTGTGCCCCTTCTTGCGAGTATTCATTGGCATAATCTGCGTCTTCCCTCAAGGACATTGCATTCTTCAATGCCCTGACCCATTTCATATCAAGAAGTTTTTCCCTGCCAAAGAGATATTCTATTCCCACCACAACACAGTGGTGACTTCTTTCTCTGTACCCTCTGAAATACAGCAATGCCCTTGCAGCATGAAACATTGCATAATAAGCCTGTATTGTTGCCCATTTATATCTTTGTTTGCTAAAACTAAATTTAGCATCCTCCAAATCATCACCGGCTGATTTAAGCTCTTTTGTTGCAAGAACCTTTGCATCATCAGACTTGTAGAGCCTTTGCTTATCAAGGCAGTTCTTAAAGTCTTGATTCATCTATCTCCTTCTCATAGAGCAGTATCCCTTTCTGAAGTTCATTGTAAAACACAGGGTCTTTTTCTTCAAGGACAAGCCACTCTACCGCTTTTTTTATAACTGGCCTTATCTCTGAAAATCCATAATATTCCTCATAAGCATAGTGGGAAATAATATCCAATACCTTTTCAGCATAATTGCTTGTAATGAAAAGGTCAAGGTCGCTTTCATCCGTGTTTATGCCCTTGGCGCAACTGCCATAAAGGATAATCCGCTTGCTTACATTCTGTAGTTTTTCAATCAACGGGGCAATAGATACAAGGGTATTTAAAACCTTGTATGTTTTTAATACCGGAAAATCTGCCACGATATTATAAAGCTCAGTCTTCCCTTTCCGTTCCTTTTTTACCAACCCGGCCTTGAACAAGCCATTTAATACCTGACTTGTCTGGCCAATGCTAATGCCAATCTTTTTTGAGATTTCTGAGCCATAGAAACTTTGTGTGGGATGGGCAAGAAAGAAGCTTAAAACTTTTTGGTGAGTTGTTTTAATCAGTAGGTCTTTTAATCTGTTTCGTTTTAATGAAGATATTTTCACTTTATTGAACATATCTTCATTATAATGAAAACATGTTCAATGTCAAGAAATTTCACCTCGCCACAGCCCAAAGGATTTTGCAGCCGGCCTGAACCGTCAATCCCTCGGCACCTCCAGCATCCTGTCCAACGCCCTCTTTGCCGGTATTCGTATCTCTTCGCGCACTTTTACAATTCCTGAATTAAAACCTTTCAGGACAGGCCTGCCCATACTTTGCAAGGCTTCCAGAACATCCTCAAGGGTGATGAGTTTCATGTTAGGACAGATTAAGCTCTTTGAAGCCAAGATAAAAGTCTTTTCCGGGTTCTCTTTTTTCAGGCGGTAGAGAATCCCCATCTCCGTACCCACGATAATTGTCTTTGCCTTTGTCTCTTTTGCAAAGACATACATTCCTGATGTGGAACGCACAGCATCTGCAAGGTCAATCACTTCCGGTCTGCATTC
>MGQA01000082.1 GCA_001797665.1 Deltaproteobacteria bacterium GWF2_42_12
AAAGATGGTGACACAACGGATATCCTATTTGACCCTTCATTAAAGACATACACCTTATCGCTTGCAACGGTAAGCCCAACTGGTCTCATATCTACCGCAATAGTTGCAGATAGCGAATCATCAATTGCACTGATAATACTTATATTATTTGACCGCTCATTAGCCACATACACCTCTTTTCTGGTTGAATTAACAGCAATTGCAGAGGGGCGCGTTCCAACAGCTACGGTTTTCACTATGCGTTTCGTTGTGGTATTTATTACAGTTACATCATTTGACAACCGATTTATGATATAGAGTTTGCCCTCAATTAAATTCTTATCATCTGGCATTATTGCAATATCTGTGGGTTCTAAACCTGCTGCAAGTGGAATTGTATAGATAACAGAAAATTGAGTAGTATCCACTATTGAAATATCTTTTGAACCAGAGTTGACAATATAAAGTCTTTCCTGAGTAGAATTTAATACCATACCCATTGGCTTATGACCAACAGTGACCGCCCCTATTATCCTCTCAAGGCTTCTGTCTATTATAGAAATGTAATCTGACGCGCTGTTTGAAACAAACAAGAGTAGACCCACTGCTGCATGTGTTTGGGTTTCTATTTCTAAAGAAGATGCTTGAAATAAATACCCTTTTTCAACAGCTATATCAGGATTCCATACAAGAGAAACAACATAGCTCTTATTTCTTTCAAATATTACATGTGATTTAATGACAACTTCTCCGTTTGGCTGAGGCACAGCGAGGTTTGAGCGAACATCTTTACTCTTAATAAATGCCCTTGAAATAATAAACTTAATACCTTTATATAAACCGGGCGCTACAGGCAATTCTCTTAAAAATATCTGCTTATCAATTAGGGCTGTGGCATCAATATCAGTCAGGCTGTCATCCAACTTTATCCACTTATCGTCTCCAGTTTGCAGTTGAATTTCAGAAATTGTGAATGTTACATCAGGTGGCGCATACGATGTTGAATGTATATAAAGGAGAAGCCTGGCTGGGTGTGTTATGTATTGAGATGATGTATCGAGCAGTAATTGTTCACAAGAAAGCAGATTAAGAGGTATCGCTAACAGAGTTAGCTTTACAGCCCATATTACAGCAGACGTCTTAATAATATAAGCCATATCTAAAAAAAATGCCTCCTTAGAAAGATTCTAAGAGGCATCATCACCTCAACATTTCAACTCATTTCTACTATATAAATAGCAGTATTGCAAGAACTTTTTACAGTTTTTTGATTAATGAATTTTAATCTCAACATCAAAGATATGATAGGTAGCCCAAGGTAAATATATTAAACTCCAATAAAGAAACATTGTCCCGACCATTCCCAGAATACTGAGACGAGCAATCCTCTGCCCTCCCCAGCCATACAATATCTTACCATGCACAGGTATTGCATAAAGACACCAGGAAACAACAAAAAGATATTCTACAGGATCCCATATCCACCAGTTGCCATGGAGGCGTATGGAATAATATGAGCCAAGCACATACATAATAGTCTGCGCCAGAAAACCGTTTAAAAGGGCTTTATAAGTAAATTCCCCTATATTTTCTATTATCTCTTTCCCATATCCCTCTCCCCACTTCCCATGTCCCAGGGTCAGGACCGCTCCAGCAAAAGAAAATGTATAAAACCCGTATGCGAGCCATGCAAATAGGGCGTGAAAATAGACCCAGTAGCTCTGTTCAGATATAATAAGAGGCTTGCCTGCTTTGTCAAAAAGTACGCCATAAAGAAGTGTCAAAACTACAAAGGGAATTACAATCCTCCCAAATTGCGCTTTTCTGTCAATTAAAACCGCTAAGAACAAAAGCATCCATGATGCTGAAATAGTAGCCTCAAAAGTTCCGAACATAGGTGGATGCCCAGTATTATACCATCTGATGCCAATGAAAATACCCTCTATCACCAGGATTATACCAACCAGTAGGAGGTATGTTTTTTTTGATATATTCTTGAAATAAAACAAAATACCTGAAAGTATGGTTGCTATCGCAATAGTTGAATAAAATAATATCATTTCTGTACTACTCATGCCCTCTTCTCTCACCTTGGATTTGGAAAGAATAAACGGAAAAAAAGCCCTGCAATAAGGGTGATAAATCCAATGATTACAATTAGTTCACCAGGATCCCTGACAATCTCAATCTGAAGCCAGTATTTAACCTTTGGAAATGAGATGCCCACAGTGCCAAGCCGAATGGTATCGCCTAATTTTAATATACCCTCGTGTATTTGCTGGCCCATCCATTGCACCTTAATCTTAAAGATTGGTTCTGACAGATTCATACTCCTATTCCTAAATCCATCCTTACCCTCTACAGGATCAGAAAAAATCTGCATATATATCTTATAGCTGCCAAACTCAAGATAGTCTTCGCTGCCGGGTGGAAAGAGCCGCATAATAGCAGTCTGTCTGCGGATTGCCCCGCCCTTTAAATCCTCTACTAAAATCTCCGGCGCAAAGCCGAAACCTTCATGCCTTATTCTTGCACCATTAATCTTTAGTCCTCCGTTAAGCCGTACCATACCCTTGTTTTCCAGTGTTTCGGCAGGATATCTGACTTCGCCATCCAATCTCGTAAAATGCAGCCTTTCTCCCCAATACTCTGGGACTATCTTATCCAGTTTAAAAGAAACCTTTGGCGCCAACCTGTCAAAATCCTCTTTTTTATTGACTGCGACATAATTGGCTCGCTCTCCCCAGAAAACACCCCCTTCAGTAAGCACTGCTGTACCCTCAAATCTGTAGAAAAGACTTATGATAATTCCAATGGCTACAACAAAAAAAGCCGCATGAAAAAGGATATTTCCTGTATATACGTAGTGTCGCGTAAAAAGGCTGATAAGCACATTAGCAAGAAATGGGATTATTATTACCAGAAGAGGAAACCATACCATGAAATGGGCAGGCGGTCTCATATTAAGAAACCATAATATAGTTAGATAAAAAAAATATATAGCCCCTGCGATAAGGAGGCCTATAGTAAGTTGTCTTGAGCCAAGAAAACGAATGATACCTTTAAACATACGGGTTGCCCTCTCTTATTTCTCTAAAGGCCCTGCCCATTGGGATTTGAATCATGGCAGATGTAACATGGGTCATGGGAAAACCCTTTAGCCCAATACTCCACAACCTCTTGAAAATCCTTGCATTACTAAATGCCTCTGCCCTAAGCCAGAAAAGCGCCTTTTCTCTGTTTTCTACGCTCATCCTCGGGTCGTCATGCGTAAACACTACTCTATTGCCATTGTAATATTCCCAACCTCTTTCAGGTATTAAATACGGCTTGTAATCGTCATACAAGTCTGTGCCGGGAAACGGCGTAACCTGCATGGGGTGGGCCATAACCTGAAGCTCATCACAAATATCCAATGTCCTCTTGTAATCATCAGGCGTATCTTTCCTGCCGCCGATCATAAGAAACATCATAACATCTATGCCGTGGTCTTTAATCTTTTTTATTGCGTCTTTTCTTGCCCTGCCCTGCTTTAAGAGCGCATTCCACTCTTTCAGGCTATCAACATTCTCTGATTCCCAACCTACCATCACTAAGGTAAGTCCGCTCTTTCTCGCCCATTTTAAAAGCTCCTCGCCCCTGCTGTGCTGAACACTTACTAAATCACCAGAGCCTATCCACCACTTTCTCATATTGCTCAACTCTTGATAAAGGTCAATATACAGCTTGATTGACCTGTCTATGCCAGCGCCCCAGATATTATCATCCACATTCCAGAACATCCAGTAGGGGCTTGTTGCAACCTCATTAACGACATCCTGTATTGGCCTGTGCCTGATATTGTTTCCAAAGAATTTATACACCGAGCAGTACTTGCACTTGAACGGACATCCCCTTGCTGTAAAAAATGACCCCATGTGATACTTTGTTTTTAAAAGCCCTTTCTTGGGTCGAGCCAGATCCACAAGAGGCAGTTGCCCGCCATGATAAAATGGCTTCAACTCCCCCCTTTTTGCATCTTGAAGACAATCTCCCCAAACACCTTCTGCCTCGCCTACAACAACCGCATCAGCATGTGCCTTTGCCTCTTCCGGGAGAACTGTAACATGCATCCCGCCCAGAACTACTTTTAAACCGCGCCTTCTTAAAATATCGGCTGTCTTATACGACCATTTCGCCTGCGGGGTAAGGACTGTCAGGCCAACTAAATCTGCCTCAACAGCATCTACATCAAGGTCTTCACGATTAGCATCAATAAGCTGGATATCAACATCAGGCGCAACCTTTTCCGTAAGGCCAGCCAGATATTCCAACACAGGCGGGGCAATGGGGAGCCCTTCGCTCTTCTGAATCTCATCAAGCCGGGCAAGGGACATGAGCGAGCTCTTTTTTACATATTCGCCGAATGGAGGGGAGATGAGGGTTATCTTCATTACTTAACATATTACATATCTTGTTGTTTTCATTCAAGGATAAAAATTTTGAGAATATAATGTTGATATGAATACCCAAAGGGTAGGAAATAAGCTGGGGCTAAAATTCATACCTCATATTGCAATAAACATTATCATTATTCCTGAACTGCCCCAGAAATGTGCTGTTCTGTTCGCCGCCAAAGAGATTTACACCGATGTTTGTCCAGAGATTGTCGGTAATATTATACTTTATCTCTGGATTTACAAAATAATCCTTATCTGTTGGGCTATAGAATGTAAATAAAGACAATTTGAGTGTCTGATGATATAAAAGATGTGTAAGCCTTATGGAATATAGTTCTCGTGTCTCATCCTTTCTCGGAAAGCTTGCATCCAACGTTTTTACATACTCGCCATAATCCACCAATTTCTCTACATAATACTGGGCGCTTGCTGTAAAATCCCCTGTAACTGCCTTTTGAAATGCTACAAGGTATCGTATCTGGGAATTTTCTATTTCTGGGTCGGAGCCTTCACTATCGTGTGAATCATAATAACCCGCCTCAAGGCTTAGAACTCCGCCAAATGCAGAGCCTTGCGTTGATGCGCCGTAGACCTTTAGCCTCGGATAAAAATGATTTACCTTTGTAAGTGTTGAATCTTTTGGACTCGAAGGCATCCTCCAAAAACCTTTATAAAAGTAAACTGAGGTATCAAAATCATACACAGGCCGATAGAGCCTCAAGGCTATCTCTGTGTTAGACGGTTTTTCAGCAGGCTCATGCATTGCTCTATTTGTAACCTGCGGCAATGGGTCAAAATATAATAGCCTTTTTGAATCAGGCATATTGTCTGGCTCAAAGGTAGGGATTATTACGAGTTCTCCATTGATAATATTGCTGTATGCCCCAAACTTTGCTCCATCTATGCCTAACTTTAGATACTCAAGTGGTCTGCCTATAAGAAACGCAGTCCAGTCTTTTGGAAACACATCATTGATAAATACAAGGTCTCCAAGCCCCCATGTCATGATTTGCCTGCCAACCTTCGCATCAGCAGAACTGCCTTGCAAAGTGAAATAGGCCTCCCGCACCTTCATATCAAAATCACCATCAACAGCAGCATCATGAAAAAAATCCAGCTTTGCCTTTGCGGCAAAAAATCCAGAAGGGTCTTCGTACGACGGGCTTATTTGAACTCTTTCTTCTATCAACAACCAATATTTGTCGCAAGGAGTCGAACCAGAACAGTGGGTATCGGATGTCCGGAAAGAATAATTGCCCTGAAGGAAGCCGTGAAGGTCTGCGGCGTGAGAGACAGTAGGCAGAAGGCAATAGATGATAGCGGAAACGGAGAATCGGAGAAACGGAGAATCGGAGAATCTCTTTCCCCGTTTCCCCATTTCCCCGCATCTCTGATTCTTTATCATTTTTTTCACTTCGGCGGCTCCTCCAGCTTTTTAATGCCCATTGCATTTAAAATAGCCCTCTCATAAAACGGCTCGCTCACGCCTTTTTTCATCTTCCGTATAAAATATTTCTCAAAGGCAATCTTGGCAAAATGCACCCATTTCCCCTTCTTTGACCATGTAATATTTCTCGGAGGTATCTCTGGCGCTGCCACAAATGCCATGCCTGTATCACCCATATCTGCAAGACATATCGCATTCCATGTGGGTTTTGTTGAAATCGTCTTGCCATCAATGGAGTCCTTAATATTATGAACAATTGCGGTAACCATGCTTTCTATCATATAGCCTGTTTTTGGCGCGCCTGTTGGAACTGTAGTTACTTCTACCGGCGGTATGGCGATACACACGCCAGCAGCATATATATTTGGATATTTTGGAGAGCGCTGATATTGATCAACAATGACAAATCCCTTTGGATTGCAAAGCCCTTCTACTTGCGCTACTGCATCTACGCCTTTGAATGCAGGTATCATCATGCTGTATTTGAACGGAAGCTCCTTTTCTCCCCCGCCTGCAATTTCAATAGTCATCTTCCCCTGCTCAACCTTTTTTACCTTTGCATTTGTCTGCCAGTTTATATGCCTCTCCCTGAACTCATGCTCCATAATACCCTTTGAATCGCCTACTCCTCCAAGCCCCATGTGACCGATATACGGTTCTGATGTAACAAAGGTAATGGGAACCTTCTTGCGAATCCTTCTCCTGCGGAGGTCGGAATCAAGGATAAATGCAAATTCATATGCAGGCCCAAAACATGACGCGCCCTGAACAGCGCCAACAACAATAGGGCCTGGTTCTTTTACAAACTCTTGATACTTCTCATACGCCTCTTCTGCGTGGTCAACTGTGCATATAGATACAGTATTTCTCCCTGGACCAAGCCCTTCTATTTCCTCAAAAGCAAGTTTAGGACCAGTGGCGATAACAAGATAGTCGTATGGCACTACCGTTCCCATGGAGGTTATAATTTCATTTCTCTGGGTATCTATCTTTTGTGCAGCCTCAGGAATAAATTTGATGCCCTTTTTTTCAAGATGAGGCTTCAGCGGGAAACTAATATTTTTTCTTGCCCTCCAGCCAACAGCAACCCAGGGGTTGGAAGGGACAAAATGAAAACTTTCAGTGTTAGAAATTACCGTCACCTCGTGGCTGCCGCCCAGCATTGCCTTCATTTCATACGCTGCAGGCAGACCGCCTGTTGATGCACCTATGATAACTATCCGTGCCATAAAACACCTCCCTTTTTATACAGTATGCAGTAAGCAGTAGGAAGTAGGCAGAAAATCCAGAAGATGAGAAGTTAAGAGGTTAGGAGATTGAGATTTTTCTCAACTTCTAATCTTCTCAACTTCTGCCTTTCTTAACTGCTTACTCCTTACTGCTTACTGCCTACTGATTTTTACTCTATCCACTTCTTCAGCGGCTTCTTCAAATACCTCTCGGTAAACACATCATCAGTCAGTCCGATATTAAACTCAGTCTTCTGATAGGCAACCTCTGTCCTGTGCCCTGTCTTTGCGTCCTTCATTGTCCTCTTTGTTATAACAGGAAAACCCTGCATATCTTTAATTTCATCTGATGTAAAGGTTTTGTATAACTCTCCGCGTTTATCGTAATACTCTTCTTTGATTGGTAGAAAACTCCCTTTATCTATCCACGATAATTTATAGCTAAAATCTGCGCCCTTTTCATCCTTTGGCGCACTTTTAATAACATAAGCATCCCTCTCACCTACCTTTTCCTCTTTTGCGATACTATGATTATCGTCCTCTATGTCCCTTCCCGAAACATCCTCATAAGTAAAGTCCGAGCCGACAAAGCTCGACCGTTTGTCATTGGCGGCAATCCTCCTCACCATATTAAGGGCAGGCATGAATATCCATCTGTCGTCATCCTTTGCCGCATATTTATAGACCATGAATGTCATATCTCTGACATCAGCGGGTTGGTAGAAGTAGATAAAATATTTCTGATCTCCGCCCTCCTGATAGTTTTTGCGGAGCATGGTCATTTCCCGCACCCGTTCCTTGCCGTCCTGACTTATGAGCTTCATGTAAACCCTTATCTTCATATCCTTGCCCGGATATAAAAACGCAAGTTGGGATTTTTTCATGATGCCAGAGGCATCGGCAGCGTGGGAGACAGTAGGCAGTAAGCAGTAGGCGGTAAGCAGTAAGAGCACCACTAAAATACCCATCATCCATTTTTTAACTCCTGACTCTTGACTTCTGACTTTGTTCATACAATACCTCCCATTTTGTCTTTTCTCTTTCACGCTCAAAAATTGCCCTGATGCAAAGCGGTTGTAGTCTGCCTATTTATCGGCGATTTTAATCCGCCTCAGGCGGACGCCCATAAATCGGCAAACTACATCTACTTGTTTTGCCGTCCACTATAAACAGCCATCTCCTGAACATCACAATCAGCGCCGGCAGATATATTATGCTCATCAAAGCGCTTAAAAACATCATACCTGCTATGAATAATCCCACTGTTACATACGGTGTAAGCGGCGCAAATATCATGGCAGAAAACGCCGTTGCAAAGAGGATGGCATTCCTTATAATGCCTTTGCCTGGCCGTGCAGCTGTCCAGAGGAGCGCATCGGTTATGAGTTCGGAGTTGGGCAATTGAGAAGTTGAGAGGTTAAGAGGTTGAGAAGTTAAGATTTTTTCCTCATCTTCTAAACTTCTCATCTTCTCAACTTCTGATTTTTCGCCAATCCTCCGCCTAAACCTGCTTATAAAATGTATTGCAAAATCCACTGCCATGCCGAGCGAGAGGCACGATAAAACAGATATCGGCATATCAAAATCCTTGCCCATAAATCCGACAGCGCCATATATCACTGCGATGGTAAAGAGAAGCGGCATATAGGCAATCAGCGCCCATTTGAAGGAGCGGAAGTTAAAGACAAGAATCACAAACACGATAATCAAGGCAAGGATGAATCCCTTGAGCATGTCATAGAGAACCTCATTATTCCAGACGAGGTTAAAATATGCAGCGCCGGCAGGCTTAAACTGAGCGCCGGAGAGAGGATATTGGGCGGTATACGCCTTAACCCTGTCTATCACATCCTGCATGGCATTGGCGTCCCATGTCTTCAACTGAATCCAGATGTTCGCCTTTCTAAAAGGATAGTCAACCACATTGTCCAGATCGCTCGGTTTAGCAGACATGCTGAACATAAAAAGATATTGGGCTATAGCCTCTTTAGTATCAGGAACCCGGTCAAAGGCAGGAACGTTGTTATTAAACACCCTGTTTATTCTTTTAACATAGTCAACAACAGAAAAGGTTTTTCCCACATTCGGGAGTTTCTCCAGATCCCTCTGCAATGATTCAATATATCTCATGGTCTCCGGTTTTTTTATAAAATCATCCTCCTCTGACGCAGCAACGATATAGCCGAGGGCAGTGCCGCCAAGCTTTTCATTTATAATCCTGTCAGACTTTCTCACATCGCTGCCCTTCTTAAACCATTTGACCATGTTGTTATTTACATTTATCCGGCTGATGCCGATAGCAGCGAAAATAAGCACGATAATGCCTACGGTAACCGTTGTTGTTGATTTGTGCGCGCCGATTGCGCCGAGTTTTTTCAATATGCTTGTCCCCGAATGCTTGAATCGGGGACGGGCTGCCCTCCCCTGATAGAAACATTCAGGGGCAAGGTTTTCCTTTTCATCCTCTCCGCCTGCCGCCTTTAAAATATTTTTTTCGCTCACTAACATCATCGCTGCAGGGATGAGGCTGAAGCTCATAAGCCTTATAACAATGGTGCCGAATGCGATGAAGATACCGAAGACCTTTACCGGAATGATGTGCATGATTGCCAAAACTCCGAAGCCTGCGGCAGTTGCAAGTGCAGTATATTTGACCGGCTGGCCAACGACCTTCATGGTATCAAGCACTGCCTGCTTTTTATCTCTTGTCTCCCTGAATCTGAAATAAAACTCATTAAATATGTGGATGGAGTCTGTTGCGATGGCCATTAAGAAGACCGGAATCATGGATGACATGATGTGCACAGGATAGCCAAGCCCTATCAAAAGCCCCATGCTCCAGATAACGCTTATCATGGCAACCGCCATGACCGATGATATGAGGCCGAAATTACCGAACAAAATATACAGCACAATCATCATGACCATGCCGGCAATGGGCGAGAAAAACCCCATCTGTTTGAACATCTCTGCGCCAAAGGTGTCCCGTGCAACAGGGTCGCCTGCCACATAATACTGTTCGTCGCCTTTCTCTTTGGCAACAATATCCTTTACACGGTCAGCAATCTCCTTGCCATTAGCGCCTGGCTCAAGAGGTATATATATGGCTGTTGTTGTTCCGTCTTTAGAGATAAGGCGGTCAACAATAAGCGGATTCTCATAAATGGATTTTTTAAAGGCATCTATCTCCTGCTGGGTTTTTGGGATTTCAGACATTAGGGGTTTTACTGTGATAGAGTCGCCTGTTGACATAACATCATCAACGGTAGTAAAGCTCGTCACATCCCTTGTGACAATGCCTTTGAGTTTGAGGATTTCATCAGTTATCTTTGCAATCTTCTCAAGGGTTGTTTGATTAAAAATCCCATGTTTATTCACTATGCCAAGAACAATGGTGTCTTTGTGCAGGCTAAAATCTTTTTCAACAGAATCATTATAGACCCTCACATCAGATGTTGCAGGCAGCATGTTCTTAGGGTCTGTATCAATGGTTATCTTTGGAAACTGAATGGCAAACCCAAGGGTGATAACGGCAACAATGGCAATAACCAGCCACGGATGGTCAACAGAGAATGCGGTCAGACTAAACCTTTTCATTATGCCTCCGTAAATGTTCTGATTTTAGGACTCTCTGAAAAACTACCTTTTAAAAAATTGTCATGCCCGAATGTCTCTATCGGGCATCTATAACTTGTTGATTGTAAAAGAACCGGATTCCCGATAAAAACCTCGGGACAGAAAAAGACTTTTTCAGAGTATCCTTTATTATGCCCCCTTTAATACTGTGAACTGTAATTTTATGGCTTTCTTGCAACTACTATCCGTACTGCTATAGGAAGGAAAATTTTATTTCCCCTCCTGTAGCCATCTGCCGCCCGTTTAATTTCAGACTGTGCCTCATCCCGCTGTGATGAGGATAGTTTATTGAAAAGCGACTGGAGAGGCGCAGCCATGTCCATAAGGCTCGCAAGGTATTCATCGGCGGATTCAAAAGGAGCCTCCCCTCTCACTTCTTCGTCAGTTATATCTTGAAGCCCTATCCTCTCGGCAATTCCAGCCAATTCCCCCGGTTTGGCAAGCCGGAAAAGCCCCGGCTGTTCCGGCTCAGGAGGAGGCAAGGCTATGAATCTTTTGAGAACATCCATAGGAATCCTGAGAAACGGGTTTTTATCGGCTGACGACCATACGGCAGCGGCAAAATAACCCTTGGGCTTCAGAAGCCGCGCAATCTCATTCATTGCTTTGTGAATATCAGGAAGGAACATCAGGCAGAATCTGCTGATGACCGCATCATAGGAATCTGTTGCGACTTGGAGGGTTGTCGCATCTGCTGTTTGGAATGTAACATTGGCAACGCCAAGCGAATGTGCCTTGCGCCGGGCAACCACCAGCATCTCCTCAGCCAAATCCAGGCCAAGAACTTTACCTGTAGAGCCTACAACCTGAGCTGCCAGAAGCGCCGGATAGCCTGTTCCACAGCCGATGTCTAAAACATTCTGCCCGAAGCGGAGCCGCGCATCTCCAATCAGCCGATAATTAACGAATGCCAGATTTCGCTCTAGAAGCTGATCCCATTTTTCCCACGCCGGCGCAACGCGGTTCCAATCTTGCCGTTGTGTTTCAATTATCTGATTTGCATCAATCTGCGGCATTATTACCCCCTTTTAATTTGCAGGCATTTCCTTGCACCCCTTAACCCCGAACCACTTTAAAAACATCATCATGGGACACCAGTTTGTAAAAAATGACTGGAAGAGATTAAGCCCAACGAATGCTGTGAATAAGAGCCAGTATTCAGAATGAACCCTGGCAAGAACAAGAGATGTGAGGACAAATATCCCTGCAATTAGTCTTAAGTATCTTTCTATGTGCATTGGTAAACACCTCCTTAGTTAAGAGTCAAAGAGTCACAGGGTCATAGCGTCAAAGTTTTTTACTCTAACTCTTTGACCCGTTGACTCTCTAACACTGTTTTTTTAGCAGCCGGACCGGCTACTTTTGCGAAGTCCCTCATGTTCCGCCTGGATGCCTGAAAAACCAGATAACTGCAATGATAGCCGCTACGATAATTACAATATCTCTCCAGTCCATTATTTCTCGCCTCCCTCAATCGGTATCATAACAGAAATCACCCCTCGTAGCTCCCCGACCTTAAAATCATATGCCTTATCATCAGAATATTTTTCTATTATAAACTTCGGCCTCTTATCCTTTGCCCCATGACAGGCAAGGCACGCCTCTTCCACGAAGATAGGCTTTGTATAGCGGTAATATTTCTTACCTTCTTTCTCAACAGTGTCGGCTGTTTCTTTAAGTTTTTTGTCCTTGCTAAATTGCGCCAGCGCTTCTGCCTCTTCCGGTGTTGCAGCATTCAGAGGGTTTCTATACTTTGTCGCGGCATGCCTTATCTTAACCCCTTCTTTCTCTGCTATCTCTTTAGCACGTTTTGCAACCGCGCCACACACATTTTTAAAAGTCTCTTCTGTAATCTCCATATCAGGTTTTATAAATGCCTGCGCTAAACTGCTCCGCATATTGATTATCTCGTCAGTTATCGCTACAGCCTTTGACTTTTTACCATCAGTCTCCTCAGCCAAAACGCCTGTTGAGATACTGATTACCGCAAAAAACACCAGAAATATTTTCTTAATCATATTCTATCTATCCTCCCTTATTTCGTTCCTGATATAACAATAAATGCGCCATACTTTGGGAACAATCTTTTACCCATATTCTCAAAAAACCTCCCCCACCTTAAAAGCTTTTCTGAATTTACCGGAGGGAAATACAAACAGGATGACCATTTCAAATCTTTAAAACCAGCCTCTTGTAAGAACCTCTGCAATCCATTCAATCCAAAAAACCTTGCACCTCGGTAGCTTGATTTCTTGAATGAAGCCTTTATTCTCCTTAACCCAGCCCAGTAGCTCATTTTATTCAACTCTCCCAACGCAATTTCCCCTTCTGCTTTCAAGACCCTTTTTATCTCACTCATTGCATCGGCCGCATGTGATGCAAAGCACAGAACTGTAACGCCCAAAACACTATCAAATACCCCGCTTTTAAAAGGCATATCCTCAATATTTCCTACAACAAACTTTGAGTTTAGATTTTCTCTTTCAGCCTTTCTCTTTGCAAATGCTGTCATTTCAAAGGACGAATCCACGCCGACAGATTTTACGCCTTGTCGCGCCAACTCCAATGTGTAATTCCCTGTCCCGCAGCCAACATCCAGAACTAAGCCTTTTGGCTTAAAGAGCGCAAAAATCGCCTCTTTCTCCAGCCTATCGCACAGACTTCCGAGTGGAGTTTTATACCAAGCATCATATTCTTCGGGAGAAAATTTGGTCATAGAAAAGAATGTCCTTACCACTTGTTAATTTATACAAACGCAAGATTTGAGCCAAAGACAAGGAAAAGCAGGTTGGACAAAACGGAGCATACTCTTTTGGGTATGTGAGTATTTGGACAACCTGATTTGACGCCACGCTTAGCGTGGCTATGTCCCGCTGAGCGGGACGCAGTATTTGGCCAAAGATTACGTTTGAATTAAAACACCATTACCTGCCCACCCTCTTTTATCCAATGGGCTAAATCCAGAGTTTTTCCAATCACAGCCCCTTCGATAAAATCCTCTTGCTTAACGCCCCTTGCCTTTGCGCAGGTGAGACACGCCCTGATCTCAGCGCCCCTTTTAATAAGTCCTTCCATCATATCAGCGATATTGTAGAAACCTGTTGGTGTGGCCTGCCCCTTCTTGGCAGAGATAACACTATCCCCATAGAGAAAAATCCTTACACTCATTCCTACAGATAGCAATGCCTCGCTCAATCTCAGGGCATTCCAGACCTTTTCATTTCCGTATGGCGCATCCTGCAAAACGATTGTTACCTTATCCATATAAACCTCCCTGTTATTTGGCATAGAGCACGGAGCAAAGAGTTTTTTACTCTATGCCCTATACTCTTTGCTATAGCCCTTTTGCCTTTTTTACAGCCTTCCCCTCTTCCGTAAGCTGCTCAACAAGCACCTCTCTCATGAGGGCGCACGCCTTTACTATTTTTGGATTGGAGATACGATAGTAGATGTTCACGCCTTCTCTCCTGGCAGTAACTACGCGCCTCTGCCGAAGAACTGCAAGATGTTGGGAGACATTGGCCTTTGAGATGCCAAGCCTTTTCACCAACTCCCCAACTGAAAGCTCCCCCTCTTTCAAGGCATAGATAATTTCCAGCCTCTTAGGATTCGCGAGGGTCTTGCATACCTCTGCGTGCATAGTAAAAACCTGTTTCACGGTTATGTCACCTGATTACACAGATTTTGAAAACAAATTACACCGATTAAAAACTTAGCAACCCTTTTGTTTTTGTATGAATCTGTGTAATCTGTCTTTGCAATCCGTGCAATCCTCGATTTTTTCATGATTGCATTATTGCGAAATATTGAAACTATGTCAAGAAAATTTTTACAACCTATTTGCCGAGACCCAATGTCTTCCAGCAATTATAAACATACTCAGCAAAAGTCAATTGTCAATGCCTGGCGCCTTGACGATATTGACGATCAAAATCGCTGATTAATGGCTTTACAAACTTTGCTCTAATATGTTAAAAAAATCTTGTGGTGAAAGCAGAAAATAAAAAGACTGATAAGAAAGAAACCCTCTTAGAAAAAACTGAAAGCATCTCGTCTGGCTTCAAATCTTCTTACCTTATTCTCTTTATCATTTTTGTTGTCATCTCTCTTTCGTTTGTAGCCTATAAAAGAAATGCGGCATGGAAGGATGATTTGCAATTGTGGGGGGATGTGATAGGAAAAAGTCTGAATAAGGCAAGGGGATATAACAACCTTGGAATGACATATTATGAACAAGGGCAATCAAACGAGGCCTTTAAAGCATACATGACCGCATTAAGACTGAAACCTGATATTCCCCACGTACATTATAATCTGGGACTTTTTTATCAGGAACAGGGCAAGCTTTATAAGGCAATAGAGGAATACAGAATAGTGTTGCAACTAAAACCCGACTATCCAGATGCCCATAATAACCTTGGAAATGTATATTACAACCAGGGTCAAATAGAGGAAGCTAAAAAAGAATATATCTCAGCATTAAGGCTTAAGCCAGATCATCCAGATGCCCATAATAACCTTGGAAATGTTTATGCGAATCAAGGCCAGATGGATGAGGCTATAAAGGAATTCTTAACTGCATTAAAGCTGGGGCTTAATAATGCAGCGCTCCATTATAACATGGGAAATGCCTACAAAAGGCAGGACTTAAATGAAGAAGCTATACGGGAATTTGAGTTGGCCTTAAAATTGAGGCCAGATTTCTCTCCAGCCCATGAGGCCATTGAATCCCTTCGTAGGAAATTCCAAACTCCTTAATCAAAACAGCAATGCGGGGTCTAAAGACCCCGCATTGCTGGAAAATATGCGCAAAACAAAAAAATCAATCGCGAACTTACGGCACAGTAGGACCATTTATAATCACCTGAAAAGTTTTACCAGAAACAGCGTTGTCAAAATGATAGCATCCGCTTGTATTGGTAGTTGTAGACTGGTCTGCCTCTCTCTTTTGTTTTAGAAGAACCGATGCGCCAGTCACTGACGAGCCGTTTAATTGAATGCAGCCTGAAACAGCAGGGCTAATCTTTGTAACATAGACATCATCGCCTCCAGCATTACTCCCCTGTATTGGCGAGGATAGCGGGAAATCAGTTGAGTATGTATGTCCTGTCATATATGCGTTCCCCGAGTTGTCTACCGCAATACCTTTGCCGTAATCCCAATGTCCTCCGCCAAGGTATGTAGAGTATACAAGGGCGTTACCTGAGGAATTTATCTTTGTTACAAAAGCATCCGGAGCTCCAGCATTACTCCCCTGATATGCTGAAACTATAGGAAAATTGGTTGACCATGTTTGCCCTATTATATATGCATTCCCTGACGTGTCTACTACTATGTCTTGTCCGTCATCAGAACCACTTCCGCCGAGGTAAGTTGAGTAGATGAGGGCGCTACCAGAGGAATTTATCTTTGTTACAAAGACATCATAACCTCCAGCATTACTCCCCTGTATTGCTGAGGCTGTAGGAAAATTGGTTGAGCCTGTATACCCTGTTATATATGCATTTCCTGAGGGGTCTACTGCAATGCCGTAGCCGTAATCGCCATAGCTTCCCCCAAGGTATGTTGAGTATACAAGGCTGCTGCCTGAGGAGTTTAGCTTTGTTACAAAGACATCATGAACTCCAGCGTTGCTCCCCTGTAGTGGTGAGGCTAATGGAAAATCAGTTGATTGTGTATACCCTGTCATATAAGCATTCCCTGAGATATCTACTGCAATGCCACCATGCCCCCAGTCGGCATCATCACCACTTCCCCCCAGATACGTAGAATACGCCAGCACCGGGTCTATAATAAGTGGATGGTTTTTGTTGTAGGAGGAGACTTGAAAGCCGTAGGCAACAGGGGACTGGAGACTTGGGTCTTGGGACTGGTTGAGAATCTTAAACCTCCCATCCACCTCTATTCTCTTTCCGTTTATCTCCTGATAGACTATTGGTTTTTTCTGGATGAGTTTTCCTTCTTTTAAGCTAATGAGAAGGTCGCCATCATCAGTTACCTTTAACCCCTCTATGCCTTCATAGGAAAGTTTTACCATCTTTGGGTCTGCCCCGGGTTTTACTATGATGTCATATTCCATCTGCGAGTTATTTCCATAGAACTTCATGTCTATGTTTTTGTAGATGTCTTTATAGAGAATAGCCTGATAGGTTGGGATATTGGTCTTC
>MGQA01000083.1:0-16815 GCA_001797665.1 Deltaproteobacteria bacterium GWF2_42_12
CGCCATGAGATACGGCTCATCCCCTGCCTCTTCAGGGGTTAACAAGACATTTTCCCCATCTGAAACAATCCCCATATCTCTTATCTTTCCCTTGTACCCTCTGCTGAGAATAGCCGGTCTTTTCCCCTCCTCAATAAACTTTTGCGCCAGGTACATTGCTAAGGGGGTCTTGCCGCTGCCACCAACCGTTATATTGCCAACAGAAATGACCCTGCAATCCAGTTTTCGGATCTTAAATATGCCGACATGATAGAGAAAAAGTCTGGACTTAATGACAATGCCATAGAGGGTAGAAAGGATGTATAAAGGCAGGAAAAAAAGATAGAATAAAAACCCCTTTTTATCATCTTCGGCCACTGTATGAAAAAAACTATTTATCTCCTTGGAAAATCTACCCAATTTCTGCCAGCTCCATTCTTCCCTTCCAGCGTATCTTAACTATCTCTTTAAGCCCTGCGTGTTCTTTTAGTGTAAGGTTCGGGTCATTTTTTAATATACGAAATGCCTCTTCCCGTGCCTTTTGAAGCAGGGAGGTGTCTGTTAAAAGATTTACAACCCTGAAGTCAGGCAACCCGGATTGTCTAGTGCCAAGAAAATCCCCTGGCCCGCGGAGCTTTAGGTCCTCTTCAGCTATCTTAAAGCCATCGTTGGTACTCTCCATTACCTTGAGCCTCCTGTATGTATCCTCTGAACCTATCCTTCCAGCAAGGAGAATACAGTATGAAATATGGCCTCCCCTCCCAACCCTCCCCCTTAATTGGTGAAGCTGTGAAAGGCCAAACCTCTCCGCATGTTCTATTACCATAACAGTTGCATTTGGCACATCTATACCAACCTCGATAACCGTAGTTGATACAAGGATATTTATCTGTTGCGATTTAAAGGCCTTCATAATGGCTTCTTTTTCTTCTGACTTCATTCTTCCATGCAGGAGGTTTACCTTGTAATTAGGAAATATATCTTTCTGCAAATGCTCTGACATCTTTGTAGCATCCCTTAAATCAAGCTCCTCTGATTCTTCTATAATTGGGTAAACAATGTACACCTGCCTCCCTTGTGCTAACTCATCTTTGATAATTTTATAAACCTCATTTCTACCCCTTTCCCGATAGACCTTTGTTTTCACCGGTTTTCTTCCAGGAGGCAGCTCATCAATAACCGAGACATCAAGGTCGCCATAAACTGTCATGGCCAACGTCCTTGGTATAGGTGTGGCTGTCATGACCAATACATCTGGGGTCAAGGGTTCAAGGATCCCAGGGCTCAAGCGAGTGTCTTTCCCCTCGACCCCTTGCCCCCCTGTCCCCTTTTTTTTCAGCAATGCCCTCTGCACAACGCCAAATCTATGCTGTTCGTCCACAATTACGAGTCCAAGTTTATTAAACTCTACATCCTCCTGAATGAGGGCATGGGTGCCGATAGCGAGATTTATCTTTCCATTTTTTATACCATCTAAAATTGCTGTTCGTTCAGCTTTTGTAAGATTGCTCGTGAGAAGGGCAACCTTTATACCGAGTGATTCAGCGTATCCATGAATATTAAGGTAGTGTTGTTCGGCAAGTATTTCTGTCGGTGCCATGATTGCAGATTGACAATTATTTTCAATGGCAATCAGGCTTGCAATGAATGCAACAACTGTCTTTCCAGAACCAACATCGCCCTGAATAAGACGGTTCATAGGATGGGGCATTGCCATGTCTCTCTTTATTTCAGATAGAGCCCTATCCTGCGCAGCAGTTAATTTGAATGGCAGCATCTTTGCAAAATTATCTGCCATCTTCGAAACCGTATTAAATGCAATCCCCTTCTGTTTTTCAGTGTTTCCCTTTTTTAAGGCAAGACCCATTTCAAGGCAAAAAAGTTCATCAAAGACAAGACTCTTATGCGGCAGCCAGTTTCGTAAATTAAAATCCCCCCCTCCCCCTTTTTCCAAAGGGGGGTGAGGGGGGATTTGGCTGGGCATATGAACCTCTGCAAGGGCATCTGATAATTCAAGTAGGTCATAGTGCTTTAAGATATTTAAAGGGACTGAACCAATAGATCGAGAAGCATATTCGTGAACAATGTTTCGTATAATTTTCCTGAGTGTCTTTTGATGTATATTCCCAATTTGTGAATATATGGGGACAATAGCATTGAAATGGATTGAGTCCAGTTCATCTCCTTCTTCAAAAATCTCTATGTCAGGATGTATAATATCTTTCTGTCCGCCAAAAATACCTATTTCGCCATAGACAATCAATCTTTGTCCTATCTTATATCTTCTCTTCATGAAAGGTAGTTTATAATTAAACCATTTTAGTCGTAAGAAGCCGCTTCCATCGCCTATGCTCATCTCGAAAATCTTGCGTCTTCCATAAAAGGCCTCTCCCATAACCATTATTTCACCTGACGCTACTTCTTTTGCTCCAAATCTCAATTGAGATATCTTCTTTATTTTCCGCCTGTCCTCATATCTAATCGGCAGCCAATATAGGATATCCTCTGCGGTCTCCAACCCCTTTTTTCTGAACACCTCAGCAAGCTTTGGACCGATGCCTTTAGCAGCTCTTAGCGGAGTTAAAAGTCTGGAGAACCTGGCTTTTATTTCCTCTATGGGTGACGAACTTCCGGCTTTTGAAGCCAGACCCCCAATAGACCTGTCCCCGAAGGTTTTAACCGGGGATGCATTCTGGAGCAGGCCCCTGACTCCTATCTCTTTTATAATATCCATGGCCTTTGTTATCTTATCCCTCTTTCCCTCTACGGTCAGGGAATCAAAACCCACAAATATTCCTTGAAGTTCTCTGACCCTTCCAATATTGCTGTCTGAGATAGAAAGTCTTAGGGCCTGGTGACAAAGATTTTGCGTCAACAGTTCAATATTCTTTATCGCGGAGAGATGCGCAAAATTATCTTTAGATGCGAATATAAGAGGTTTTAAAAGAGTTGAAATAATTTTAGAAAATGGGTCAGTGGCAGTTGATTCCATAGGACAATAGCAAGTGGTAAGTCATTAGTTAGAAGTAAACCCCGTTAGAGAACAAAGTTCTCTAACGGGGTAAAAAATCTCTTTGACTCTTGACTCCGCCTGATCCGCCTAAGGCGGAGGATGACTCTTGACTTGTTTTATGGTATTCCTGTATTGACCTTACACTAAGTCCTTCTTCTATCAATGAGATGATTCCCTGGGTAGCAGCCTTGGCAGCAGGCACTGTTGTAAAATAAGGAACATTATACACAAGGGCCGAACGTCGAATGGAATAAGACTCTGCTACAGACTTTGCACCAAAGGATGTATTGACTACCATCGCTATCTCACCGCTCTTTATTCGGTCTACTATATTTGGTCTACCTTCTCCGACTTTATAGATAAGCTCAGTGTTAACCCCATGGCCCTTTAGATAATCAGCCGTGCCACCAGTAGCAATTATCTTAAAGCCAATATCGCTTAACTGTCTTGCTACTTCTACAATATCTTTCTTGTCATCATCCTTTACACTGATAAATACATTTCCTCCAGACCTTCCCTCTCCCCCCAAGGGTGAAGGTAAGGAAGTGACTGGAAGCTTTGTCCCTGCAGCAATCTGTGCCTTTGCAAATGCCTTTCCAAAATCTTCGTCTATTCCCATGACTTCGCCTGTGGATTTCATTTCTGGTCCAAGGATAGTGTCAACACCAGGAAATTTTATGAACGGAAAAACTGCCTCTTTTACTGAGGTATACTGAGGCATAACCTCTTCTGTAAATCCAAGTTCCTTGAGAGACTTGCCAATCATTACCTTGGAAGCCAACTTTGCCAATGGCCTGCCTATAGCCTTACTGACAAACGGCACTGTTCTGGAAGCCCTAGGATTGACCTCAAGGATATAAACTGTATTATCCTTAACAGCAAATTGCACATTCATAAGGCCAATTACATCCAATTCTTTAGAAAGGGATATTGTCTGCCTTCTAATGTTGTCAATTACATTTGCCTGAAGTGAATATGGGGGTATTGAACAGGCTGAATCTCCAGAGTGAATACCTGCCTCTTCAATATGTTCCATGATACCACCGATGACCACATCCTTTCCGTCCGAGATACAATCTACATCAACCTCGATTGCATTATTCAAGAATTTATCGATGAGCACCGGGTGCTCAGGTGATGCCGCAACAGCCTTCATCATATATCTCTTGAGATTTTCTTCTGTGTAAACTATTTCCATCGCCCTTCCGCCAAGGACGTAGGATGGCCTGACCATTACAGGATAACCGATTTTTTCTGCAACACGAATCGCCTCATCTATTGAACGCGCAATACCGCTTTCTGGTCTTTTGAGATTAAGTTTTGTAAGAAGTTTATCAAATCTTTCTCTGTCCTCTGCTATATCAATTGAATCAGGCGATGTGCCGAGGATATTGACCCCTGCCTTTTCAAGAGGCACAGCGAGTTTTAGTGGAGTCTGTCCGCCGAACTGAACAATGACCCCATAAGGTTTTTCCTTTTCAATGATATTCATCACATCTTCAAAAGTAAGCGGTTCAAAATACAATCTATCAGATGTGTCATAGTCGGTTGAGACTGTTTCCGGGTTGCAGTTAACCATTATCGTCTCAATCCCTTCTTCCCTTAATGCAAACGATGCATGCACACAACAGTAATCAAACTCAATACCCTGACCGATTCGATTAGGTCCGGAGCCAAGGATTATAACCTTCTTGCGGGCAGTGGGGTTTGCTTCGCAGTCAGCTACCCCCCCCTGCCCCCCTTTAGTAAAGGGGGGTGAAGGGGGGTTAATCTTATAATAGGGTTTTTCATACGTGGAATACAAATACGGCGTAAATGCCTCAAACTCCGCTCCGCAGGTATCTACTGTCTTGTAAACAGGCGCTATACCAGTCTCAATTCTTCTTTTTCTAATTTCATTCTCCTGCTTTTCTATGTCCTTGCCCGCACGAATTTGGCATCGTCTGTCTCCTGTGCTCTTTCTTGTCGCCCAGAGATTTGCAATACGTCTATCAGAAAATCCAAACTCTTTTGCCTTTCTTAATAATTCGGGTGAAAGCTCTTCACAGTTTCTGATGACCTCCTCAGCCTCTATAATCTCCTTTATATTGTTCAAAAACCATCTATCTATTTTTGATGGTTCATATATCTCGTCAACAGTCATACCGCATCTGAATGCATCCCCGATATACCAGAGCCTCTCCCAGTTTGGCACCCTGAGTTTATTCTTAATCACCTCCAGGTATTCATCAGGTTTCTCGTACCTCATTGTCTTTTTTATCTCGAATCCAAAACTGCCAATCTCGAGCGACCTCATAGCCTTTTGCAGAGACTCTTTAAATGTCCTCCCTATTGCCATGACCTCACCAACTGACTTCATCTGTGTTGTTAAAGTGGCATCAGCCTCAGGGAATTTTTCAAAAGTAAACCTTGGAATCTTTGTAACAACATAATCAATAGTGGGCTCAAAACAGGCAGGTGTTTTCCTTGTTATATCATTCGGTATCTCATCGAGGGTATAGCCTACAGCCAATTTCGCTGCAATCTTCGCAATGGGAAAACCAGTTGCCTTGCTGGCAAGGGCAGAAGACCTGGACACCCTTGGATTCATCTCAATCACATACATCTTGCCATTCTGCGGATTTACAGAAAACTGAATATTTGAGCCACCAGTATCAACGCCAATCTCCCGAATAATCTTTAAGGCAGCATCCCTCATTATCTGGTATTCCTTGTCAGTCAGGGTCTGGGCAGGCGCAACAGTAATTGAATCTCCGGTATGGACACCCATGGGGTCAAAGTTTTCAATAGAACATATGATTACTACATTATCTTTACTATCCCTCATCACCTCAAGCTCATATTCCTTCCAGCCTATAACTGACTCTTCAAGAAGGAGCTCACTATAGGGACTTGCATCAAGGCCAAATTGAACCATCTCCTTAAACTCTTCAGCATTATACGCAATACCGCCGCCAGTACCGCCCAATGTAAAGGAAGGTCTTATAATTATTGGATAACTCATTGTTTCCACAATACTTATTGCATCAGTCAATGTCTTTGCATAGCCGCTCCGTGGCACGTCAAGGCCTATTCTCCGCATCGCCTCTTTAAAAAGTTCTCTATCCTCTGCCTTTTTTATAGCAGGGAGCTTTGCGCCTATAAGCTCAACACCGTATTTATCGAGAACACCTGTCTCTGCAAGGGCTACTGCTGTGTTGAGCGCAGTCTGGCCGCCCATGGTAGGCAGCAAGGCATTGGGTCTTTCCTTCTCAATTATCTTCTCAACTATTTCTATGGTAATTGGCTCAATATATGTCCTGTCAGCCAAACCAGGGTCTGTCATAATTGTTGCTGGATTTGAGTTTATAAGAACAACCTCGTAACCCTCTTCCTTTAATGCCTTGCAGGCCTGCGTTCCAGAATAATCAAATTCACATGCCTGCCCAATCACAATAGGTCCGGCTCCGACTATGAGTATTTTTTCTATATCTCTTCTCTTAGACAAGGAGCCCCTCCTCCATAAGTTTATATACCTTTTCAATATCCATATTCGAGCATCTACTCCACATTGTCTTGAGCTGCCTGAATTTGCATATCAATGGCGAAAAATCTTTCATACGTTTTTTTCTCGCCTCTTTTGCCTTTGCCTTAATTATTGGATAAATGTTATGGGGATAAAAAAAGAAGGCGCCCGAAAACCTATATTCCTGTTTAAAAGATAAAATTCTCGTTTCAGCCACATCACCTTTTTCCAGTAAGGTTGAAGATATATTCAATAGAGCATACTTATTCTTAGTGAATATATCCTGCAGCTTAATTTCAGCTGATGCCTTCTTCACTATAAATATGGAATGAATCGGCTTTGTAAAATCTAAATACACCTGTCTGTCATCTTCTGAAATCTCGGCGGTTTTCAAGAATAACTCAACAGGTGTTAATCCCTCCAGAGATAGAGGCCTCTCGAATAAATACCAATCAAAAAAGATTTCCAGAAGTTCGCTATCCCCTTCTATCTCTTTGCTCAGATCCCCCCCCAAAGCAATAAATTCCTGCTTAGCCTTTTTTATTTCATCAGCACACGACTCAGAAATAAATATCTTTTTAAGCCTATCTATGTGGTTTTGAAACTCCACTTTCCCTCCATCCCGCCCAGCGGGATACATCTCGCTACGCGTGCTCCATCATATCTACAAAGCGTTGAAAGAGATACGAAGAATCATGCGGACCAGGGGATGCCTCAGGATGATACTGAACAGAAAAGAGCGGCAGCTTTGTATGCGCTAAGCCCTCAACGGTCTGGTCATTCAAATTAATATGGGTTAATTCCGCAATCCCCTTCAATGAACCCATATCTACAGCAAAACCATGATTCTGACATGTTATCTCAACCTTTTTTGTAGTTAAATCCATTACCGGCTGGTTTCCGCCGTGGTGTCCGAATTTTAGCTTATATGTTTTACCGCCCAGCGCCAGACCCAGTATCTGATGTCCGAGGCAAATGCCGAATATTGGTTTTTTTCCAATAAGTTTTCTCACATTTTCAATTGCATAGGTAACAGCATCCGGGTCGCCTGGACCATTCGAGAGAAATACGCCATCAGGATTCATTCTCAATACATCTTCAGCAGGTGTGGAAGCAGGCACAATACTAACATCACAACCAACATTAATAAGGTTGCGTAATATATTGAATTTTATGCCAAAATCATAGGCAATAACTTTAAATCCCCCTTTACCCCCCTTTGAAAAAGGGGGATTGATGTGTAATGCCTGACCTTGAATGTTTCTATCAGGGGCGTAACCGCTTTCTATATCCCATAGCCCTTGATTCCATTTATAAGGCTCTTTGCATGTAACTTCTTTTGCCAGATCAAGTCCTGTCATAGATGGAAACTTTTGCGCCTTTTTAATTAGACTTGCAGGGTTTAAATCCACGCTTGATATTATGCCATTCATAGCTCCATTGTCCCTTAAATGTTTTGTAAGGACCCTTGTATCTATGCCTTCAATGCTAACAATATTATTCCTCTTTAGATATTCATCAAGCGTTCCCACTGACCGCCAATTGCTCGGGTAATTACAATTTTCTTTAACAATAAATCCTGAAAGCCAGAGCTTATTTGACTCTATATCCTCTTCATCTATGCCGTAGTTCCCAATCTGGGTATAGGTCATTGCAACAATTTGGCCTTTATAGGATGGGTCAGTGAGGACCTCCTGATAACCGCTCATTGAGGTATTAAAGACCACCTCACCTATTGCCTCGCCTTCAGCGCCAAATGAGCTGCCTTCAAATATAGTTCCGTCTGCTAACACAAGTATAGCCTTTTTATTTTGTTTCTTCATTCAAAATCTCCGTCAATAACAGATAAACAGTTTAAGGTTAAAAAAAGGAAATCTTTTGACCTTTAACCCTTGACTTTCAATCTATCTTCTTACACATATACTGTCCTTACTGGATACGGTATCTCAATACCTTCTTGTTCAAATCTCTTCTTTATTTGACTGTTTATCTCATCCTGTATCACAAATAGATCAAAACAATTATAAACCCAATAAAACATTAGCAAGATTAATGCAGAGTCGCCAAATTCCGTAAATTGGACAAAGGGGACAGGCTCTTTCAGCACCTGCTTATGGAAGCGGGCAATATCGAGCATGACCTGTTTTGCCTTATCTATGTCACTTCGATACGCAATTCCTATTTTTATTCTCCCTCGTATTGTCTTATCAGGATAGCATTGATTAATTACCTTTGTATTCACAAGCTCTGTATTTGGAACAACTAAAACATTACTGTCAAGAGTCTTAATTCTTGTGCTCCTCAAGCCTATTTCGACCACATCACCAATCTCTCCTGATGCGAGTTGCACCCTATCCCCGACCCTGAAGGGCCTGTCCAGCATAAGTGTAAATCCGGAAATCATGTTCGCCAGGGTGTCCTTTGCAGCAAGACCTATGGCAAGAGAGGTAACGCCGAGCGCAGTTACAAGCGACAGTATATCATAATTAAAATGTTTGAGAACAATTATTAAGCCAGTAAGGAATATAAAAATGAAAACAATCTTTTCTATTAAAGGCAAAAATTCTTTTCCAGTTGGCTCTCTGTCTTTTTTGTAACACTCTGGGTGTACCATTCAAGGAAGACATTTACCACCCTGTAAGCCAAAAGCAGACCAACACCTACACCAAAAATATAAATAATTCCATCGCCAATTGTCTTTATCTTCAACGTAAGAGGCAGGTTGTCCAAGCCAAGATATAAACCAGATAAAAGGATTATATAATAAACAGGCCCTCGTGCGGTCTCCACTATCTTATCATCAAGCTCTGTCTCAGTGTGTTTGGTAATCCTATAAACCCATTTGGCAAGGAAATATTTAACCAATTTAGCAATTATAAAGAAACCGGCAAGTATTGCCAATGATATGAGGCCTTCTTTTAGCCAGAGTTCGGTTTTGGGGCTGATGTCAATTTGCATAGCGTTTAAATTCTCTATCTGAAAACCCTATTGAATATATAATCCACATGCTTAAGATATTTCGAGATGTCGAAACATGCCTCAATCTCCTTTTTTGAAAGTTTTGTTGTAACATCTTTATCTTTGAGCAAGGCGTCTTTTAGCCCCTTAACCCTCGCCCCCTGCTTAAAGCCTGCAGGGGCAGGCCCTTGCCCCTGTATTTCCTTCCATACCTTCATGGCATTCCTTTGGACTATCTGATAGGCATCTTCCCTTGTTTTGCCTTTCTTTGTAAGTGCAAGCAGAACGCTCTGAGAGAATATAAGGCCTTTGAGTTTATTCAGATTCTCTTTCATATTTTCAGGATAGACAACCAAATCTCTTATAAGCCCTGTCACTCTCGTTAGCATAAAATCAATAAGGATTGTTGCATCTGGAGCAATTACCCTTTCAACAGAAGAGTGGCTTATGTCTCTTTCATGCCATAGAGGGATATTTTCCATAGCTGCATTTGCATATCCCCTGACAAGCCTTGCAAGACCAGTAAGATTTTCAGATAGAACAGGATTTCTCTTATGCGGCATAGCTGATGAGCCTTTCTGGCCAATGGTAAACGGTTCTTCTGCCTCTAATACCTCTGTCCTCTGGAGATGCCGTATCTCTACTGCGAATTTTTCAATAGATGTAGCTATAATTGCCAGTGTTGTAAAGTATTCTGCGTGTCTGTCCCTCTGGATAACCTGCGTTGAAATAGGTGCTGGTTTGAGGCCATGTTTTTTGCATACATATTCCTCAACAAAAGGAGGAATATTTGCAAATGTTCCAACAGCGCCTGATAACTTTCCATAGCTTATAATCTCTTTGGCCCTCTGCATTCTTGCATGATTTCTCTTCATCTCCTCATACCAGAGCGCCATCTTAAGGCCAAAGGTTATTGGCTCAGCATGAATGCCGTGTGAACGGCCAATCATTACCGTGTCTTTATGCTCAAATGCCCGCTTTTTTATAACCGCCATCAGGCCTTTTATATCCGCAATAATCAAATCCGAAGCCTCTCTTAGGAGGAGAGCAACGGATGTATCAAGGACATCTGAAGATGTAAGCCCCATATGAATATATCGGGAATCAGGCCCGATAAACTCTGCTACAGATGTAAGGAATGAAATGACATCGTGTTTTACTGTCTTTTCAATTTCATCTATCCTGTGAATATCAAAATCAGCGCTTGCCTTTATATTTTGCAACGCCTTTTTTGGAATCTTGCCCAGCTTTGACCATGCTTCGCACGCGGCTATCTCAACTTCGAGCCACTTGCTCAACCGATTTTCCGGCTCCCATATTCTGGCCATCTCTTTTCTTGCGTATCGTTCG
Source organism: Deltaproteobacteria bacterium GWF2_42_12 (assembly GCA_001797665.1). Lineage (GTDB taxonomy): Bacteria > Desulfobacterota > GWC2-55-46 > UBA9637 > UBA9637 > UBA9637. The sequence continues at coordinate 10,806 of MGQA01000083.1, forward strand.
ATCATAGAATCCTCTTAATAATTGATTGCACAGACTTTTAACTACGATTACACAGATTAAACGTTCAATTTAGCATTTTAATGGATAAATCTTTCGATAGCAAATATAAACACAAACCCCAATAAAACAGACAATATCACCTTCAGATTAAATTTTTTGTGCGCCTCAAGCAGTAAATCGCCCACACCAATATAAATAAACGCCCCAACAACAAAGGCAATGACAGGCTGATGGAGTGTATAAGGAATAAAGACTGCTATATACGAACCGATGGGATAGGCGATAGCTGCCAACAGTATAGGGAAAAGTATTTTTCGGTTGTTATAGTTAAGACCCTTCATTAAAATAGTTGCTGTAATATCCTGCGGTATTTCATGGATAATAACCGCGATGGTGATTACTAATCCGATATGTGGATCCGTTAGGTATCCAATAGTGATAGCAATGCCATCTATAATATTATCCAGTGACATGCCAACTATGGAAACCATATTGATGCTATGCTGTTCGCATTCCATCTCTCCGCACGAATGAAGTACGGTAAGTTTTTCTATTAAATAAAATATAAGGAAACCAAGGACAAATATCCATCCGTCTTCTTTAGGATTCGTTTCTGGAAGAAGATCTAAAAAAACAGTTGCAATGACAACGCCGGCTGAAATGGCAATGATATAACGGATGCCCTTAAAATCAATAAAGAGTGGCAGTAGGCCTGCAATGAGCGTAACAATTCCTGCAAGCAATCCATATAAGACATATGTTTCACTCATAAAGTCGGCTTGTAATTAAGATAAAAAAACCAGTCCATAACTATAATAAATCTCAAAAAAATTAATAAGTTATAGACTGGTATATGCATTTCTGGAGCGGGCGAAGGGAATCGAACCCTCGTATGAAGCTTGGGAAGCTTCCATTCTACCATTGAATTACGCCCGCATAAACAACTTATTATTTCTATACTATACAGAATCACAAAAGTCAAATAACATCGCAGTCTTGATAATAAAAGACCTATTTATTCTGTTTAGCCTTCAACCATCCTTCTATAAATTTGATTGCGTCAGGTCTGGTCTTTATTGTTCCCTCACCCTCTGCCTCTGCTAATATCTTTAATATCTTTCCTATCATAACACCCTCAGGAATGTCAAAAATCTCCATAATCTCGCTTCCGTTCAATACTGGTCTCGGTTTAACTACTGTATACACCTTATAATAAAATTCAATGAGCCCTTTTACTAAAGACGCAAGTTCTGGATCATCGCCATTTCGGGTCGCCCTTGCGTCTGCGAGCGCTAATAATACAAGCAGTAATCCATAACCGTCGCCCATTACTCGAAAAAGATGAGCCTTAGACCTATTAGTTGGCTTATCAAGTGAGGCAAGATTAAAAACCCTATGGTGATTCCTTACAAGTCTTGCAATAAAACCGATAGCTGACCTGCTTAATTTCAAACGTTTCCCAATGCCTTTACAGATTGTTTCACCCTCAAGCTCATGGCCTATAAATCGTATCCTTTCCTCGTCTCTTTTCATTGTTAACGGCTTTCCAGCATCGTGTAGAAATAAAGCAAATTTAAACAGGCTCTCAATAGAGATATTCCCGAGAGGTATTTTAAGATAGGCTTTAATATTGTCGACAAATTCAGGTGTAAATTTACTCAAATTAGTAAGAAGCTCCTCCCCTTCCCTTAATGTCTTAAGTGTATGTGACATAAGATCATAATCATACAAAACTTTCCAAGAATTACTCTCTGGTATAATTATTCTGAGTAGAGAAAGTTCATGAAGTCTTTCTAAGTGCTGATATGAACGAGCACACGATAATATTGCGAAAAATTCATCTCTTATCCTCTCCCACGAAGATTGTGCAAGAAGTTCGGCCTTTTTTTTAATAAGTCCATCCGTATTATTTTCGATAGTTAGATTATATTGCGCAGAAAGCCTTACTGCCCGCAATAGCCGTAATGGGTCGTCATCGAATACATCTTCTTTGACTGCCCTTATAATTTTTTTTAAAGCATCACCTCGCCCATCAAACATATCAATTATAGCAACCTTCCCATCTTTAAAAAGGGCTTTTATGTTAACTGCAACGGCATTTATTGTGAAATCCCTATTTTTTACGTCATCAATTATGCTGTCGCCTTTGTATGGAGACAAATCAATCTCAAAAATACCTGAATCCTTTTTTACATTTATACGATAGAAACCAAGCTCTTTATCAAGCAGGAAAGCGCTTCCATTAAGTCTGTCCGCGAGGATATCGGCGACATTTTTTGCCTTCCCACTCAGCGCTATATCATAATCAAAGCCCAATGGGCTTGATAAAAAGAGGTTTCGCAATACTCCACCTACAAGATATCCCTCAACACCTAAGGCATTCACAGCTTCAAAGACAGTCCTTAAAACAGGGTCATCCTTTAACTTAGTAATTTTTTCCATTCTCATTGCATTTATTAATGGTCTCATAATAGAAACGACATTACGCTTCTTGTTTAGAACGTCATTCCCGCAGCGATTCTGAGCGGGAATCCAGGCGTTTTTTATGTTATTACTGGCTCCCCGATTAAAGCATTCTGGGATGACGGTTGGTTTTATGTCCAGACAATTATGAGACCATTAATAACTCTCTCAAAAATAAAAGGCCGACTTTAGTCGGCCTTCGTAAAAAATATATAAAGACTATCTGTCACAAAATCTCAACCTCTAATATGTTGTCTTTTAATGGAATGGTTTCCACTTTTTTTGTATCCTTCCTCAACTTTTTTGTCAATCCATTCACCTTTGACGAAACCTCTCTGAATGTCTTATCCATCTCATATATAGACTTAAAAACTTCCAGGGCATTGTCGCTTTTGGCAGCTGCCTCATATGCCAAACCAAGCTCATACATTAAGCCCTTTCGCTCTTCCTCTGCCAGTCTGCCAACTTTTAGTCCTTTAAGAAAACTACTAATAGCTTCATCATAGTTCCCTTTTGCCATAAAACTCAAACCAAGACGATTATAACAATCAAATTCAAATACCGGATCTTTCATTGCTATTTTAAATTCCCTCATCGCGTCATCATAGAGTTCCATCTCCATATATGCAATACCGAGATTATAATGGGTCTCAGTATCCTCCCGACTCAACTGTTTTTCAACACCCTGTTTAAACTCAGTAAACGTCTCCTTTCCCTGAACACCAGATGCCCACGACTCAGTAAGTGAATCCAAAACATCATCTAAGCCTAATTCGGTTGAAAGGTCTATATAACCTTCTTCAAGCGGCAACTCAATTTCTTTAACTATACGAGCGCCTTCAGGCAAAAATTCTTTTATGCCTAAATCTTCTATCTCGTAAGTTTCGGTTGGCTGCTCGACAGTTTTGCCAGGCTCAGGCGCAACTTGCTCTTCCAGCGACAGCGGGCTTTCTTCTGGTATAAATTTTTCTTCAATTGTTTCAACAGGGATTTCTTCCACTGGAAGAGGCTTCTCAACCTCTTCCTCGCTGGTCAGGGATACTTCTTCAATCTTTTCTTCCTCTGTTTTTGGTTCAGGGATAATAAGTTCAGGCGTTTCGACAGGCGGAAGTTCTTCATCTGATTTCTTTTCTTCAGCAGGCATGGCCTTTTCGGATGGCTTGGGCTCCTGAATTATCTCGATCATTTCCTTCCAGGGGATAAGCGGCTCCTCTTCAGTTTGAATGGCAATATGCTCTTTTATCTTCCTGGTTTCGGCGCTTAAATCAATTGTCACTTCCGGCCACGATATGAGAGATTCCTGCGGAGTCTTTCCATCGGATACTGCAATTGCTGGCGCACGTCTTGCGCCAGAGACCTCTGCAGGAACCCTTTTCCCAAGTATTTCGACAGCCTCGCTATCGTTAGGAAATATCGTAAGTATTTGTTCATATACCCATTTCTGTTTCTCAAAATCTCCCTTTTCTTTATAAAGGTCAGCTAATTCTTTATAATATTTTACAGTCTGATTATTATCGCCTTTGCGTTTATATAACTCAACAAACCCCTCGATTATTCTTATATCTTTCCTGCTGTCTAAGTACAGACCCTGATACAACTTCTCTGCGCTATCAAGTTTACCCTCTTTCAGAAGGCCATCAAACGCCACTACATATTCGCCGATTGCAGCAGCTGCTGATCCACGTTTCCTGTAATAATCCGCAAGCTTGAGTCTCACACCTATATTTTGAGGATCCGTTGCTATCATCTTTTTCAGGATGTCGATAGCATCATCATATTTCCCTTTTTTATCAAAATAATTAACCAGGATACCATACTCTGCTATAGCATCCGCTGCCAACCTCTGCTTAACATACAGGTCAGCAAGCCTAAAATGAATATCAATTAACCCTTCGTCCAACTTGAGAATCTGTTTATAAACAGCAATGGCCTTTAAATAGAATCCTTTCTGGGCATGTATCTTGGCAACCTCTCCATACTCCTTTATTGCCTCATCCCTCTTATTTAGCTTTACATATAGGTCGCCTATCCTTAAACGAATAGTCGCATCCTTTGGGTCTTTTTCAATCACCCTTCTATATTCAGTAATCGCCTTGTCGAGATAACCCTTCTGAACCAGCTTTTGCGCCCTATCAATTATTTTACTTTTTTCATCCATTAAAATATCCCTCTATAGCAATCTGGCTGTGTCAGCATTTTCTAATCCCGTATAAATATTATAAATATTCCATGCGTCATTATTATATCTCTCTTTTATAAGTTTGTCTCTTAAAAATATCTCATCATTGCTTATATTATCCTTTATTAGTTGTATGTTTAGCCCTTCTTGAATCTTATCAGCTAAGACTGCTTTGAAATCGCATTTTTCTACAGCGCTAAAAAGATTGAGCCAAGCCATCCTGAAAATGGCATCATTTCCAAATAATTTAGAAATTAGTTCTTTGTCTATACCAAATAAAATAGAACCGTGCTGCAAGAACACTCTTTTGAATCGTCGTTGAGCGCTTCCAACCAATTTTCGATTCTCTATTATAATCTCATATCGTGAAGGAGAATGGAAGCAGGAGAGCTTCTTAGAAGTATGGTCTTTTGTATACGAAGTGTGCATATCGGCATTAACGCCTACTTCTCTAAGCGCCGATAGCAAAGATACGGTGATTGTTTTGTATGCGCCTGATATACCTTCATCAAACAAAGGCTCATTTTCAGCGCAAACTATCGAGTATGTAATTTCATCAAAGTGCAGAACAGCCCTGCCGCCGCTAATGCGCCGGACAATCGGTATATTAACTTCAGAACTACGTTCAATAATCGTGGAAGCCTTTTGAAAGCAACCTATTGAGAGTGTGGCTGAATTCCATTCATAGAGACGAAGCGTTGATGCGGAACGTCCTTCTCTGCATGCAATAAGGATTGCCTCATCCGTTGCCATATTCTCTTTGCCACTCTTGGGGCCATCTATAAGTAATCTCCAGGTTCTCATTACATTGTGTTAGCCAAACTTACTCAAATAATTTATATCAACCTTGCCTCTTATAAAATCATGATCCTGCATTATTTTTCTATGTAGCGGAATGTTTGTCTTAACCCCTTCTATCTCTAACTCATCGAGTGCCATTGCCATTCTCGCTATTGCCTCGCCTCTGCTTTCTCCATGCACTATAAGTTTTGCAAGGAGTGAATCATAGTAAGGAGGTACAGTACAGTTGCATGAAATCGCTGAATCAATCCTTACACCTGGTCCGCCAGGCATATGGAGGCCTGTAATCTTTCCAGGGCATGGAACAAATGTGTCAGGGTCCTCAGCGTTTATTCTGCACTCTATTGAATGGCCTCTAAGTCTTATGTGTTTTTGTTTGAATCTGAGCTTCTCGCCGGCTGCTATCTTTATCTGCTCTTTAATAATATCAATGCCAGTTATCATCTCTGTTACTGGATGCTCAACCTGAACCCTTGTATTCATTTCCATAAAATAATATCTCATATTTTTATCAAGCAGAAACTCCACTGTCCCAACATTTGTGTAGCCAATTGCCCGCACTATCTT
>MGQA01000083.1:16917-17094 GCA_001797665.1 Deltaproteobacteria bacterium GWF2_42_12
TTATCAGCCATAATCTGAATCTCTATATGTCTTGGCGCCTCGCAATATTTCTCGATATACACTTCGCCGTTCCCAAACGCAGCCTGCGCCTCGTTCTTTGCAGTATGAAATGCATTCCCAAAACTTGCCGCTGTATGAACAAGCTTCATACCCCTGCCGCCTCCACCGGCTGCTGCC
>MGQA01000084.1 GCA_001797665.1 Deltaproteobacteria bacterium GWF2_42_12
TTCAGGCTCAAGGGAAAGAGAAAGAATATCAAAGAATTCATCAACAACAATTAACGTTTTTCTGATACCCCGTCAGCTTGCTGCGGGGTAGTTCATTGTACTTACCAAAATCAACCGCATAGACCTTTTAAAACATCTATTCACTTCTATTTATATTTCTGAGGAGGTTTACAGAGAAGTTTATGAAATTAAGAAAGAACGTTGTCCACAATGGATAAAGATTGCAAAAGTTAAAGACCGTATGGCAGTTGATGCTCTATATGCTGTAGTTGATAAAGGTGAGGCAGAGACAATAATCCTTGCAAAAGAGATGAATATAAAACAGGTTTTAATGGACGACAGAAAAGGGGTAAATCTTGCCAAGAAAATGGGGCTTGAACCACTTAGAACCACTACTATTATAGGAATCGCGTACAAGAATGGTTTGTTGGCTGATATACGGAAGGAACTTCTAAATCTCAGAGAAAAAGGCTACTGGATTACTGATTATTATATTGAGGAGATAATAAAACGCTTCAAAGAACACTGAGGAAAAGAGGGTCAGATACAATTTAACATCTCCCTATTTCCATTGAACGGAATTTTAATCAATTGGACAATTGCTAAGGGAGAAGGTTCTCTTTGTCTTCACAGGTAAGGGGTGGGGACATTATCTAAAAGCACAAAAACCTGCCAGCCGGTCTTGCCACATATCTGTCTTTATGATATGGTAAATGCGATTACACTTCCGGAGGTTATAATTCATGAGCAAAAAGATAATGACCGAAGCAGAAAAAGGAATATGCGCGGCAATTCAGGATGATATTCCGTTAGAACCAAGACCGTTTGAAAAGCTCGCCAAAAAAATCGGTATATCCGAGGATGAATTTATAAAAAAGGCTAATGATTTTTTGGAAAAAGGCTACATCAGGCGGTTTGGCGCTGCAATCCGCCACAGAAAGGCAGGTATAACTGCCAATGGCATGGGTATATGGATTGTGCCCGAGGCTGATAGGGAAAGGGTTGGGAAAATTATGGCGACTTTTAAAGAGGTCAGCCACTGTTATGAAAGGCCGACCTTTGAAGGCTGGCCGTATAATCTCTTTACCATGATACATGGTAGGACAAAAGAAGAATGCTTTGAGGTAGCTAAGAAAATTTCTGAGGCTACAGGAATAAAGGAGTATCGGCTTCTGTTCAGCTCACAGGAGTTTAAAAAGGAAAGCATGGTGTATTTTAAAGCAGGTTGAGGCTGAGGTTAAGGTTGATAAAAATTATCTTTAACCTTAGCCTTAACCTTAACCTTGACCTTAACCTTTACTCATGGAAGAATCAGACATACTTCTGGACGAATTTCTCAACCACTTAACCGTTGAAAAAGGCCTCTCTAAAAATACCATTGAGGCATACAGCCGGGATATTATCAAATACCTTTCATATCTGGAAGATAAGGGCGTGACGCTGCTGCATGCCACGCCTTCCCACATTGTTTCATTTCTTTCTAAGCTCAAAGAAAACGGCATTTCAACAAGGTCTTATACGAGGAATCTTATTGCCGTCCGGATGTTTTATAAATTTCTCATGAAGAATGGCCATATATCCAATGCGCCCACCGCAAATATTGACATGCCGAAACTTGCGGCAAGACTTCCGGAGGTGTTAAGCATTGATGAGGTTGACAGGCTGATAGAGGCGCCAAAGGCAGAAAACAATATAGGCTTAAGAGACAAGACAATGCTTGAAACGCTTTATGCAACAGGTATGCGTGTCTCCGAGTTGGTTTCCATAAAATTGAATGATTTAAACCTGCAAACAGGATACATTGTTGCCTACGGCAAAGGTTCTAAAGAAAGGATTGTGCCTCTCGGAGAAACTGCAATATCATATATAAGGAAATATATTGATTCATCAAGGCCAATGCTTCTAAAACACAGGAAAAGCGAATATCTCTTTGTAACGAATAGAAGCAAAAAACTTACAAGGCAGGCATTCTGGGCGCTTATAAAAAGATATGCCTTGCTTGCAGGGATTTCAAAAAACAAGGTAAAACCTCACGCCCTCCGCCACTCCTTTGCAACTCACCTTTTGGAAAGAGGGGCGGATTTGCGGGCTATTCAGACCATGCTCGGCCATGCTGATATATCAACCACGCAGATTTATACCCATGTGAAGACAGAGCAACTTAAATCAATTCATAAAAAGAGTCATCCGAGAGGGTAATTACTGCAATTGCAAAATGAAGATTGCAAATTGCAAAAGTCAAAATGAAGGACCATGGAACTCAGATATCTCGAAATCTTCTGCAAGGTCGTTGAGTTGAAGAGCTTTTCAAAGGCTGCTGATGAGCTGTTTTTGACGCAGCCAACGATAAGCAACCACATAAAGGCGCTTGAGGATGAGGTCGGTATTCAACTGCTTGACCGTCTTGGCAGAAATGTGCTTCCAACAAAGGCTGGCGAGGTATTATATAAATATGCACGAGAGATTGTAAGATTAAAAAGCAATGCAATTCAGGAATTAAACGAATTCATGGGAAATGTAAAAGGCAGCCTCATTATCGGCGGCAGCACAATTCCTGGTGAATATATTTTACCTGAATATATTGCAAGATTTAAAAAAGGGTATCCAAATATTGCAGTAACGCTAAGACTCGGTGACACTCAGGACATAATAAATTTGTTAATTGATGGTAATATTGAAATGGGCATTGTCGGCTCAAGGACAGACGATAAGAGAATAGATCGCAGAGAATTTCTCAATGACGAACTTATTCTTGTTGCGTCACCGAAACATCTTAAAAATTACAAAAAACAGATGGACATAAAAGATTTAAGGAAATTGCCTTTTATAATCAGGGAAAAGGGTTCTGGCTCAAGAAAGACATTAGAGGAAACTTTGAAAGATGTTGGTATAAATGTAGAAGACCTGAATATTGCAGCAGAGGTAGGCTCTACAGAGGCGGTTAAACAATCAGTAAGGGCTGGTATCGGTGTCTCATTTTTATCGAGAATCGCTGTCAAGGATGAAATACCAAATAAGACATTGGTCGAAATATCAATTAAACACCTTGATATTTCAAGACATTTTTACATAGTTACTAATAATACAAGGGCATTGTCGCCTATCTGTCAGGCATTCATAAAAGACCTTTCTGCCCCTTTATAGCAAACCTCCTTTATATTCAAAAAATCAATTTGACATATTCGTATTGTCTATACTATTCTTGCTGTGTAATACTCAATGACCCTATGAGGAGGGGGTATTTATGTTAAAAAAAATTATTCTTGCCATTGCAATAATACCTTTTATTTTTAGCATTTCCTATGCAAAAGAGAGGGCAGGGGAGGTAGCTTTTGAGGTCAATATCGAGGCACCTGAAAATTCTCAGGATGTGCGGCTATGGGTTCCCTATCCCGTATCTGATGCTGAGCAGGCTATAGAAGATATAAAGATTGAAGGAAATTTTACCTACAGCGGCGTATATGGACAGAAACAATATCCCGGTGATACTGCTCTTTATGCAGAATGGACGAAACCTGAAAAGACAAGATTTCTTACGCTGACATTTAAGGCAAAGGCAATGGAGAGGGTGAAACTTATCCCCCGTATAAAGAACGGGGCAGGCTCTGCAAGTTTTAAGCAGGGAAAGGGTTTTTCTTCAAAGGAATCTAACATCCCGGTGGAGATTCAAGAATATCTCAAAGGCAACCAGTTTATTCCAACCGATGGAAAGATTAAAGAGATAGCGTTAGGAATTACTAAAGGTAAAAAAAATATCCTTCAAAAGGCGGTCGCTGTGTATGATTGGGTTATTGCAAATACATTCAGAGATCCTAATGTCAAAGGATGCGGTACGGGCGATGTGGAAAGGATTTTATCTGAAAAGAGCGGCAAATGCGCTGACATAAGCGGCGTATATGTTGCCCTCGCAAGGGCAGCAGGCGTTCCAGCGCGGGAGGTCTGGGGTTTAAGGCTCGGCAAAAAGCAGGTGGATGATATAACCGGAGGCCATCATTGCTGGGCAGAGTTTTATCTTCCCGGTTACGGCTGGATTCCTGTTGATCCTGCAGATGTGCGAAAGGTTATGCTTACAGAAAAGCTTGAACTCGTTGACCCTAAGACAAAAGAGTACCGCGACTATTACTTTGGCGCAGTGGATGAATACAGGATTGCACTCACAAGAGGCGCAAAGGGTTATAATCTTGTCCCTGCGGCAAAAGAGGGGCCAATACCGTATGGTTTCATGTATCCATACGCTGAAATTGACGGTAAGGCAATAGACTGGCTTGCGGGCCAGAAGGAACTGAAATATAAGATTACATTTAAAGAAGTGAATTAAATACTGCATTTTTTTTGGTTGAACAACCGCATCAGCCTACCCCTTGTTCAGTCAGCCATTTTGTGTTAGCCTTTTCTTTAATGCAATCCATTCAAAAAAAATCTTCCCATGCGCTGGTTGTAATGCTCAAAGCGCCTGTTGCTGGTCAGGTAAAGACAAGGCTTGTGCCGCCGCTTAGCCCAAAGGATGCGGCAAGGCTTTACACATGTTTTATACTCGACACATTTCATCGCATGAACACACTGCCTGATATTGACATCATTGCAGCATTTACTCCTCAAAAGCTGGCGCACAGGGTAAGAAAGGTAGTGCCGCCGCAGATACCCCTCATCCCCCAAAAAGGCAAAGACCTTGGCGAAAGGCTTCACAATGTTTTCTCAAGGCTTTTCTTTGTTGGTTATGAGAAGGTGGCAATCATCGGTAGCGACAGTCCTGACCTGCCGATTGAATATATTGAAAAATCTTTTTTATTGTTAGATGGGAAAAAAGAACTTGTGTTAGGGCCTTCTGAAGACGGCGGCTACTATCTTATTGCCATGTCTAATCCCCTCTCGCGCCTAGGGACAGATTTGAAATTTGTCCCCAAAGTGGGTGAAGGAGGATTTTCGGGACAAACCCGCACGAGCTTTGGCTCATCCGCCATTGGCGGAGGGGATGAAAATCCCCCTCAATCCCCCTTTTTCAAAGGGGGAGGTTTAAAGTTCCCCTCTTTGGCAAAGAGGGGTAAGGGGAGATTTGAGATATTTTCGGGACAAATATTCCAAGACATTCCATGGAGTACAAATAAGGTTCTTGAGGAGACGAAAAGAAAGGCAAAGAATATTGGTTTAGAATTAGCTATTTTACCAAAGTGGTATGATATAGATGATTTCAATAGTCTTATGAGTCTTATGATACTGAGGAATAATATGAAGAAAGAGCTTATGACAACAAATAAATTGCTCAAGAAGATTTTTAAAGACATTCATGCGAAGACTGGTAAAAGCGGTTCTTGGGGTATAGAATAACTAATGAAAGAATTGTCCTTTTCAAAATGAATTTTCTATTGTAATGTTATATGATTTATGACAATATAAATATCTAACGCCTATAAAACTTTTAGTTTTTGGGGTAATGTTATGAGGAGGGTAGTTTAAGAATGAAACAATCTATACATAAAAATCTTGCATTGTGGCTTATCATAATAGCCACAATGATATTTTTATACAATATGTTCAGCCATACAAAACCGTCTTCTGACGAGGTTGTATTCAGCGATTTTATAGAGGCGGTAGAGAGTGGAGCCGTTGAAGAGGTTACTATTCAGGGAGATGACATTTACGGAAAATTTAATGATGGCAAGAAGTTTAGGACATTTGCGCCTAACGACCCTGAACTTGTAAAGACCTTAAGAAACAAGGGCGTAAGGATATCTGCAAAACCGGTAGATCAATCCCAGTGGTGGGCAATACTCATATCATGGTTTCCGATGCTCCTGCTCATAGGTGTATGGATATTCTTTATGCGGCAGATGCAGGTGGGCGGCGGCAAGGCAATGGCATTTGGCAAGAGCCGTGCAAGGCTTCTTACAGAGAGCCAGCAGAAGGTAACATTTAAGGATGTTGCAGGTGTGCAGGAAGCCAAAGAAGAGGTGGTGGAGATAATTGATTTTCTTAAGGACCCAAAGAAATTTACCAAGCTTGGTGGCCGCATACCAAAGGGTGTGCTTCTTGTGGGCTCGCCTGGCACAGGAAAGACCCTTCTTGCAAAGGCAATAGCAGGCGAGGCAGGCGTTCCGTTCTTCAGCATATCTGGTTCTGATTTTGTTGAAATGTTTGTTGGTGTGGGAGCGTCAAGGGTAAGAGACCTGTTTATGCAGGGCAAGAAAAATGCGCCATGTATAATCTTTATAGATGAGATAGATGCTGTTGGCAGACATAGGGGCGCTGGTCTTGGCGGAGGCCATGACGAGAGGGAACAGACATTGAACCAGCTTCTTGTCGAGATGGATGGTTTTGAGTCAAATGAGGGTGTAATTCTCATAGCTGCGACTAACCGACCAGACGTTCTTGATCCTGCGCTTCTGCGGCCGGGAAGATTTGACAGGACTGTTGTTGTTCCAAAACCTGATTTAAAAGGAAGGGCAGAGATATTAGGCGTTCATGCAAATAAGACACCCCTTGCAGAGGATGTGAATCTCGCGATAGTTGCGAGAGGAACTCCTGGTATGTCAGGGGCAGACCTGGCTAATTTAGTGAATGAGGCTGCTTTACTTGCTGCTCGAAAGGGCAAAAATAAAGTTGAGATGAGCGATTTTGATGAGGCAAAGGATAAGGTTCTTATGGGTAAGGAACGAAAGAGTCTGGTAATAAGTGAAAATGAAAAAAGGAATACAGCATACCATGAGGCAGGTCATACGCTTGTTGGGAAGTTTATCCCAGGCTCTGACCCTGTTCATAAAGTAACGATTATTCCGCGAGGGTTTGCCCTTGGTCTCACACAGTATCTGCCGTTGGATGAAAAACATACATGGCCCAAGGAATATATTGCTGGAAAGATTGCCATAATGATGGGTGGAAGGGGGGCAGAGGAATTGGTGCTTAAACATATGACAACCGGCGCCGGCAACGATATTGAAATGGCAACAGAGATGGCGAGAAAGATGGTATGTGAATGGGGTATGAGCGAGAAACTTGGGCCTTTAACATTTGGAAAGAAAGAGGAGATGGTGTTTCTTGGGAAAGAAATATCCACGCATAAGGATTATAGCGAACAGACCGCCAGGGAGATAGATGCTGAGATAAAGACAATTATCATGGAAGGCTACAATAAAGCAAAGAAGATACTTGAGGAAAATATTGATGTTCTGCATAAGATTGCCTATGCCCTATTAGAGAAAGAGGTGCTGGACGGTGAGGAGATAGATAGGATAATCCGTGAAGGTAAAGACAGTATCGAACCTGTGAAAGAAGATTCTTCAGCTGGAGCTGTTGTCGTTTAATCTTTTTATCTTGATTTAAAAAGAGGCTGCTGTATGAAGTGGCCTCTCAGATTTTTTAAAACGAAAGTTTTTTAATCTTTGTCCCTTGCCTCTTTGTCAATCCTGTCAATGATAACCCTGAATTTGTGAGGTCCTTTTGAAACCACCAAGACGCCTGAACATTGTCTCTGAAGAAGAATCGTTTGTTGAAATGGCCAATATAGGGGTTGACCCTGTGGGTATTAAATTAATGGCCCCTAAAATGAGACATCTAAACCTTAAGATCGAAGGGCTTATCTGTCCTCAGGCAAATATCCTCAAGCAGGAAATGCTTTCTGCAGGTGGAGACGCCGCAGTATCAAAGGATGTTATTATCGGCGGCACTGATACTACAGATGTTATCGTCTTCGGAACAGAAAAGCAGTTAAGTAACGTTATTAAAAAATTGAATATGCAGCCGTTTAATTTAAAGAAGGTTGCCAGCGCCATAAAGACCGCCATTGACAATATCTATAGAAAAGAGGTAATACTTGAGGTCAGAAAACAGAGACTGGTTTTAGGAAAACGGACTCTGATTATGGGTGTCTTGAACATTACCCCTGATTCGTTTTATGATGGCGGACGGTATTTTAAAAAAGTCAATGCAGTAAAAAGGGCGTTACAGATGGCAGAGGATGGCGCTCATATTATAGATGTGGGAGGCGAATCTTCTCGTCCGGGGTCAAAGCCAGTTCCTTTAAAAGAAGAGCTTAAAAGGGTGGTACCTGTTGTAAAAGAGGTGGCAAAAAAGAGCGATGCGTTAATATCTGTTGATACAACCAAGGCAGCAGTGGCGCAGCAGGCAATTGATGCAGGCGCTGATATAATAAATGATATTAGCGCCATGAGATTCGACCCGGGAATGGCTGCGGTATGCGCCAAAAGTAAAATCGGGGTTATCCTTATGCATATGAGGGGAACACCTGCAACCATGCAAATGGATGTTAAATATGACGATGTCATATCAGATATATTTAATCATCTATCAGAGAGAGTTAGCTTTGCAGTTAAGGCAGGTATCAAGAGAGAGAGGATTGCTATAGACCCTGGTATAGGTTTTGGTAAAAGTCCAGAAGGCAATCTCAGGATAATAAACAGGCTATCTGAATTTAAGACTATAGGTAGACCCATTGCCCTTGGTGCTTCAAGAAAGTCACTTATTGGAAAGACGCTTGGTCTTGATGTAAAGGACAGGCTTGAGGGGACTATTGCGACTGTTGTAGCGGGCATATTAAATGGCGCCCATATTGTCAGGGTTCATGATGTTAAAGAAGCGAGAATGGCTGCTACAATGGCGGATGCGATTAGAAATGAAATTGTAAATTGTAAAATGCAAAATGCAAAATGAAGATTTAATATTTTTCAATTTAAAATTTGCAGTTTGCATTTTTCAATGGAGTGAAGCGACTTATGCCACAGGCTATTTTTGATATACGCTGGATAGATTTAGTTGATGTCTTAATAGTTGCTTTTATCATTTACAGGCTCATGCTTCTTGTAAAAGGGACAAGGGCTGAGAAGATGCTCTGGGGGTTGGCCATAATCGTCCTTGTATATTTTATATCCCAGAGGATGGAATTGTTTACCCTCCACTGGATTCTGAGCAATTTTCTTAGTTCGATAGTAATAATAGTTATTGTAGTTTTTCAGCGTGACATAAGGCGTGTTCTGGTGCAGGTTGGCAAAACTTCTTTGTTTGGAAGGGGTGAGAGGTTAAGAGAGGAGCTTTTTGAAGAGCTGGCTCGGGCAACCTTCCAGATGTCTGAAAAAAAGATTGGCGCTTTGATAGTCCTGGAAAGAAATGTAGGATTGGGAGACTATCTTGAAATGGGAATAGATGTAGATGCCAAGGTAAGCTCAGAGATGCTTGTTTCTATCTTTAATCCAACTTCGCCAACCCATGATGGAGCAGCAATAATCAGAAAAGGAAGGATAAGCAGAGTCGGGTGCTTTCTCCCATTAACCAAAGACCCTGAGATAAGCAAAACATTGGGGACAAGGCACAGGGCTGCGCTTGGCCTTACAGAAGAAACAGATGCAGCAGTTATTGTTGTATCAGAGGAAACTGGAGAGGTTTCTCTGGTAAGCGATGGTAAGATAGATAGAAATATGAATGCAGAGGCCTTTAGGCAGAGGTTAAAAAGCAGCTTTTTGGAGGCTAATCCGTAAGAGGTTTTGAAAATTATTATGAAACACTTATAAGCCTTCGGCTCACAAAGCCACGCTAAGCGTGCCAAAGGGGGATGAAAATATTTTTCCGTAGGGGAGGGGCTTGTCCCCTCCCGATGGGAGACCACAAGGGTCTCCCCTGCGCACGGGTGGCCGCTCTTGTTTCAATGATAAGGGGAATTTTCAAGTGAAAGATAATGTATTGAAAAGCCTTTTTTTTGAAAACACAATATTAAAGATAATAGCCCTTGCATTTGCAATTGCCTTATGGTTTTTAGTTATTGGTGAAAAGAAGGTAGAGGTAAGTTTCAGGATACCTCTGGAACTTAAAAATCTGCCTAAAGATATGATGATAATTGGCGAGTCGGTGCGAGAGATAGAAGTAACTATTCTCGGCTCAAAAAAACTGTTGCAAAAATTATCTCCTGCGCAGCTAATGGCATCGGTTGACCTTTCAGACACACACGTAGGCATCAATAATCTTAGGATTGCGCATAGTGACATAAAAGCGCCAAAGGCGCTGGAAATTATAAATGTAAATCCATCTTCTATACTTGTTCATTTGGAGCCCACTGCTAAGGAACAGGAAACAGGAAAATAGAATAATATGCCAATTGTGAGGAAAAGATTATGAGAAAACTTTTTGGCACAGATGGTGTTCGGGGAGTTGCAAATGTCTATCCAATGACCGCTGAGATGGCTATACAGCTTGGCAGGGCAATAGCATATGTATTCAAAAAGGAACCCCACAGGCATAAGATTGTAATTGGAAAAGACACAAGGCTTTCTGGATATATGCTGGAGAATGCAATGGTTGCTGGCATTTGTTCAATGGGTGTTGATGTAATGCTGGTTGGACCGCTTCCAACGCCAGGTATTGCATTTATCACATCAAGTATGAGGGCGGATGCGGGCGTTGTGATTTCAGCATCCCACAATCCATATCAGGATAATGGCATAAAATTTTTTTCAAGGGATGGGTTTAAATTGCCGGATAGGCTTGAGGCAGAAATAGAAGATTTTATATTTAATAAAGGCGAGCAATCTTATAGACCTACTGCCAGCGACATTGGAAAGGCATACAGGATTGATGACGCAATTGGCAGGTATGTAGTCTTTTCAAAGAACACCTTTCCCAAGGAATTGACCCTATCTGGTTTAAAAATAGCGGTTGATTGTGCTCATGGCGCTACTTATAAAGTTGCGCCAGAGGTGTTTTATGAGCTTGGCGCAGAGGTTTTTCCAATCGGTGTAGAACCAGATGGTGAAAATATAAATTATAAGTGCGGTTCACTGTATCCAGAGGTTGTTGCCAAACTTGTTAAAGAAAAAAAGGCAGATATAGGAATTTCACTGGATGGAGACGGAGACAGAGTAATACTGGTAGATGAAAAGGGGCAGGTTCTGGATGGAGATTATCTCATGGCGATCGTGGCGACCAGGATGTTGAAGCAGAATGCTTTGAAAAAAAAGACCCTTGTTACAACCATCATGAGCAATATGGGACTTGAAGACGCTATAAAAAGGGTGGGCGGCAAAATAATCAGGACAAAGGTTGGGGATAGATATGTAGTTGATGAAATGCTGAAGGGTGGATACAATCTTGGCGGCGAGCAGTCAGGACATATCGTTTTTATGGAGCACACAACAACAGGAGATGGCATTATTTCTGCGTTGCAGGTGCTGGCGATAATGGTTAAGGAAGGGAAAAGGCTTTCTGAGCTTTCTACAGTTATGCAGACATATCCACAAATTTTAATGAATATAAAGGTAAAGGAGAAGAAGGAATTTACCGCAGTGCCTCAGGTAGCTAAGCGGATTCGGGAAGTAGAGAAGAAACTGAATGGAAGCGGAAGACTTTCAGTCAGATATTCAGGCACAGAACCACTTGCCAGGGTAATGATTGAAGGAAAAAATGGAAAAGAGATAAAGAAGATGGCAAAGTATATTGCAGAGGCGATAGAGAAGGAACTGGGATGAGAAAAGGCAGAAGTTGAGAAGGTAAGAAGTTTAGAAGATGAGAAAAGACTCTTAACCCCTCAACTGCTGTTTTTCAATGGAGTGAAATGACTATGGCAAGATTATCTGTAAATGTTGACCATGTTGCTACAATAAGGCAGGCGCGGCGCGCTAAAGAGCCTGACCCTGTAACAGCAGCAAGTTTGGCGGAGCTTGGCGGCGCTGATGGCATAACTATCCATCTCAGGGAAGACAGGCGACACATTCAGGACAGGGATGCGATTCTCGTGAGGAAGCTCGTTAAAACAAAGCTTAATCTGGAGATGGCTGCAACACAAGATATGTTAAAGATTGCCCTTGAATTAAAACCAGACATGGTTACGCTTGTGCCAGAGAGGCGTCAGGAGCTGACAACAGAGGGAGGATTGGATGTGCGGACTCATAGAGAGCCGCTCAAGAAGATTGTGGCAGCGCTTAAAGAGGCCAATATAAGGGTGAATCTTTTTATTGACCCAGAACCAGAGCAGGTAAAGGCTGGCCACAGGATAGATACAAATGGCGTTGAGATACATACTGGCAGGTATTGTGATGCAAAGGATGAGACAACGAGAAATAAGGAATTAGAACGGATATATAATTCAGTCCTCCTTGCATCAAAGCTTGGAATGGCTGTTCATGCAGGACACGGCCTTGATTATTACAATGTAAAAAAAGTGGCGGAAATAAAAGAGATTGAGGAGTTTGCTATTGGCTTTAGCATAATATCAAGAAGCGTATTTGTTGGCATAGAGAGGGCAGTAAGGGAGATGAAGGAGCTGATAAAATAGATTTACGATTTGGGATTTACGATTTTAGATTTTAAAAATCTCAAATCTACAATCTAAAATCTAAAATCACTATGATTTATGGCATTGGCATAGACATTGTTAATATCCCTCAATTCAGAACAGCGATTGAAAGATGGGGAGATAGGTTTAAAAAGCGGGTCTTCACTAAAAAGGAGCTCGAATATTGCAATGGAAGGAAGTTTACTGAACAACACCTTGCAGCGCGTTTTGCAGCAAAAGAGGCATTTATCAAGGCGCTTGGAAGGGGAATAAAGCTTACCAATATTGAAGTGCTAAATAATCAGGAGGGGAAACCCTACATGAAAATTTCGGATTGGGGATTGGGGGTTGGGGAAAAAACAGAAAATAAGAAGATGAGAAGTTTAGAAGATGAGAAAAAACACGCAACCTCTCAACCCCTCAGCCTCTCAACCTCTGGTTTTCAAGAACTCCGAACTCATTTGACCCTTTCCCATGATGGCGATTATTGTGTCGCGCAGGTAATAATAGAGGTTGGTAAATAATTATCTTACTTCCATATCAGTCGCCCACTCAACCACTTCACTAGTTACAATCTCCCGCTTGCCCATGAGATAGCCATACCATTTGTAAACAGAATCTGTTACTGTGACTATGGCAAGCACGGCCATCATTGCAACGAGTGTCGCATCTAATTTAAATGTAAATATATCAGCAGGGTTTATTGCCTTTTTAGCCTTGTCTAAGAATATCCAGAAGAGCTGCCACGAAGCAGTAATAGTCATTATAAACATAAAAAGCATTGGAATAAATGTTACCCATGCATATTTAAGCCGCCCCATCTTTATGATGATTGTTGTTCCAACGCAAAAGGCAAGGGCAGCAAGCAGCTGATTGGCTACGCCGAACATAGGCCAGATTGTTGAAACGCTTCCTGAATAAATAAGATAACCCCATGCGCCTACAACAAGAAGACTTGTAAATACAGTGCCCGGCATCCAGTTGGTTCTTGCCAATGGCTTGAACGCATATCCGCCAAGCTCCTGCAATATAAATCTGGCAACCCTTGTGCCTGTATCAACAGTGGTCAATATAAAGAGCGCCTCAAACATAAGGGCAAAGTTATACCAATAGGGCATAAGGCCTTTCATTCCCGGCAGATTTGAAAATATATATGCCATGCCAACAGCAAGAGAAACAGCTCCGCCTGGCCTTCCTGATACATCAACCCCTACAATTTGTGAGAGTTCCTGAATCTTGCTTACAGGAAAACCAAGTTGAGCAAGTTGTTCAAATGACAGCTTTGTGTTTATTGCAAAGTAGTCGCCAGGAATAAGTATCGTTGCTGCAATTATTGCAATGACGGCAACAAAACCCTCTGCAAGCATGGCGCCGAAACCGATCATCCGTATCTCAGACTCGCTCTGTATCATCTTCGGTGTTGTGCCTGATGATATGAGGGAATGAAATCCTGACACAGCCCCGCACGCAATGGTTATAAACATAAAAGGAAACACGCTTCCCGGTATTATTGGGCCGCCTCCGCCAACAAATTTAGTCACCATAGGCATCTGGATATCAGGAGCAATGAACATCACCCCTGCCGCAAGGAGAAGGACAGTGCCAATCTTCATATATGTTGAGAGATAATCCCTCGGACACAGGAGCAGCCATACAGGGAGTACTGATGCCACAAAACCGTAGATTGCCATGAGAAGCACAAGCGTGTTTTTATTGATATTAAAATACGGTTCAAGACCTGAACCCGGGATATATCTCCCAAATATTACTGCAAGAAGGAGTAGCACAACACCAATTACACTTACTTCAGCAACTTTGCCATGCCTTATTTTATACAGGTAAACGCCCATAAAAAGGGCTATCGGAATTGTTGTTGCGATAGTAAATGTCCCCCATGCGCTATGCGAAAGTGCATTCACAACAGCAAGTCCAAGACCTGCCAAAGCAACTATGATAATGAATAATATGGCGAGCGCTGCTGCAATGCCTGCAACAGGGCCAATCTCATCCTTTGCAATCTGGGCAAGGGAGCGTCCGTTTCTTCTTACAGATGCGGCAAGGATGACTGTATCATGAACAGCGCCGCCCAACGCAGCGCCAATAAGTATCCAGAGAAAACCAGGTAGATAGCCGAACTGCGCGGCCAGCACCGGACCTATGAGCGGCCCTGCGCCTGCAATGGCCGCAAAGTGGTGGCCAAAGAGGACCCATTTATGCGTAGGGTGATAGTCTCTTCCGTCTGCAAGCCTCGTGGCAGGAGTGATCCTTCTCTCATCAATGCTTAACACCTTTGCAGTAATAAAGGCGCCATAGAGGCGGTATGAGATGATAAAAAAACAGGCCGCTGCAATAACAAACCACAGGGCATTCACATGTTCTGATGGATTGATTACCTGTGTTACAACACCAAGCGCAAATGCGCCGACTATGGCTATCGTGGCTATGAAGAGACTGGATAGTTTCATAGAGATTTTATTATAGAATAGATGCTTCTGTTAGGTCAAGATAGGTTTTGACTCCAACTCTGGTCATACCTTTAGACGAAATGTAGATGTTTCCTATGTGGGCAACTTTTAAGGGGTGCTGATGTGGCAAAAGCCATAAGATAAATGGGATAGGTTGTATCTTTTTTCTGGAATGATTTTACCTATAAATGCTCCATAAGGTATTGTGCATCTTCTAATAATATCTTGATTGCCTCGTCTTTTATATGTTTTCCTTTCTGGGCGTTGACTTCGTTAATAAGGGCATCTAATTGGTTTTTTGCTGTATTCTTATCATCCCGAGCAAGCGACTTTTCAATTGCCTCAGCTTTTTTATACAGACTCATCATGATGCCGTCGTTATCAATCCATCCTATCTTTCTGGACAGGGCTATGTCCTGCTTGAGGCTGGAGAGTGATGCTACTCTTACTACACTCCCTGCTGGTTTTGAAGGGTCTGAGTTGTAGGTCATCTCAAATTTGCTTGTGAGGCCTTTGTCGGTGAGGCCGCGAAAGTTAAAATTTATCATACCTTCACTTATAATACTCCACGATATAGCTACCTCTATACTAAACTCCATCAGCGAATCTCCAATTATTTCAATTGTATAGTTGCCATCCGCTGGACTAATAATTGCTTCTGCACTCCATGTATCATCTATACCACCATCCCCATAACTTCCTCCACCTTTAGGAAAATCGTTATAATTCTTGTCAGAGAGCGGGTCATAGCCTAACTTACGCCCGGCTGGGTCAGTAATAATATAGTGAACAATTGTATTGCTTAAAAAAGTTTCCCCTTTTCGTGCATTAGAATTAATTTGAATTCCAGCGTTTACAATATCAATCTGACTGAAAAGAATAAGGATTAACAAAGCAAGTAAAGCCATTATTTTCATCTTCATTTGCAACCTCCACCTTGGTTTTCATAAGCTCGAATTGAGTATATATCCCCATACTGTGATAAAAAGTTATAATCACCTGCCGGATCATTTATTTTGTAATCAGTTTCACTTTTGCCTGTTACAACCACCCAGTGCCAACCCCAGCTTCCATCTTTTCTAATTCTTTTCACTTTAACAACTACAGGGGAACATTTGTCAAGATATTGATCTATTTCTGATTTTGATAGACTTTGTTGTACATTGTTAATCCAATGTCCATCTAATGCTTCTTCGTCTTTAAATTTAACCTGACCACCAGTAATGTAATTAACAGCATCCCAGTAAACGGCGCCATCTTCTTTGTATCCTTTAAACTTAAACAGATATGAATACTTTAATGTGGTATTTAACAATGACGGTAAATTAATTGGATTCTTATCGTACCTATCAAGCACCATTCCCATACTCGTCAATGCGCATCCTTTATCTGCAATTGTATATGGTATTTCTGTTGACAGCACATTGCCCTGCGCATCTTTCTCGCATGGTTTCACTCCATACTTCTTCTTAGTGTTTGGGTCTATGCCGATTGCACATATCCCGTCATAATCATCGCTGTAATCATCCTGATAATACTGCGGCACATCAGGACATTTTGCCATTGCTGTAAAGGTCTGAGGGCTGCCCTCTGTGCATGCACTGCATGTGGCATTGACTGTGTAATCTCCGGGCAGACTGCCAAGTTTCAGGGTTGAAGACGCAAGGCCATCAGAACTTG
>MGQA01000085.1 GCA_001797665.1 Deltaproteobacteria bacterium GWF2_42_12
CCCTTTCTAAAAGGGGGGGAGGGGGGGTTGATGGCGTCATCATCTCCTGCGTTGTGCCGCCGCTTACTGATACTTTTATTGAGATGTCAGAAAGATATTTTGGCATTAAACCATTTATTGTCGGCCCCGGCATTAAAACAGGCATGCCTATTATGACAGATAACCCGAAAGAGGTCGGCGCCGACAGGATTGTGAATGCAGTTGCTGCTTATGAGATTTATAAAAATGCAGTTATCGTTGTTGATTTTGGCACTGCAACAACATTTGATTACATTTCTCAAAAAGGCGAATACATGGGTGGTGCCATCGCACCAGGCATAGGCATATCATCGGATGCTCTATTCCAGCGGGCCTCAAAACTGCCGAGGATAGAGCTATTAAAACCTCAAAAGATTGTAGGCAAGAACACAATTGACAGTATGCAGGCAGGGATATTTTATGGGTATATCGGTCTTGTAGACGGGATTGTGGAAAGGATGAAAAAAGAGCTTGGTTTGAAACTGAAGGTGATAGCTACCGGAGGATTTGCCCGGCTTATTGCAGAAGAGAGCAAAACTATTGAAGATGTTAATGAGTTCCTCACGCTTGAGGGGCTTAAGATTATTTATGAAAGGAATATGAGGGGTATCTAATGACAACAGGGGCTTCTGAAGAACAGTTTGGCAAAGGAATGGCTTATTTTAACAATAATGAGCTGGAAAGGGCTGTAAAGGCATTTGAAAGCGCATATAACGAAGATAAAGAAAATGCCAAGTATATGTCTTTCTATGGCATGTGTTCAGCACTCAGATGGGGGGAGATAGGTTTTGGCATAGACCTTTGCACAAAGGCAGTTAAAAAGGAATTTTATGTGCCTGAGCACTATATAAACCTCGCAAGGGTATACATGAGGGCTGGCAACAAAAAAGGGGCTATAATTGTTTTAAAAAAAGGTCTCAGGATTGATCCGGAAAATGATGTCATCCATGAAGAGCTGGTAAAACTTGGAGTAAGAAAAAGGCCTATCATACCATTCCTGAACAGGTCTAACCCCGTTAATAGATTTTTAGGCGCGTTCATTAGAAAGACCATACCAGATTTTATTGATATGATAAGACATCGCCAGATAAAGGATGAAGATTTGGATAAAGAATAGGGCTTATGCTCGAAAAAGGAGCGCTGTCTGATGAAGATACCATCCCATCTTGAAAAGTTTGTCTCTCTCCAGACCCCCAGGGAAACAAGGCTTATGGCTGCAAAGGCCATACTTCCTATGGGGCCAGAGGATTTGGTTACTATCCTATCCGTACTCATTGGTGACAACGATAATGAAATTAGAGAGACAGCGAGGAAAAGCCTTGAGGGATTTCCTTCCCATATATTGCTGACAGTTCTTGATGGTAATTTAGACCCTGTTGTAATAAAGGCCATTGTAGCTATACACAAAAATAACGAGGCCCTGCTTCTTATGGTGGCTCTCAATCGTAATACCGATGATGAAACCCTGGCGTCTTTAGCTGCAAGCGGTCCTGAAAATGTGGCTAATGTCATAGCTGAAAATCAGATACGGCTCATGAAAAATCCGTCCCTTCTGGAGAGCCTTAAAACCAATCCTTGTGTCGGCAAATCAGTTGTAGAGAGGATTGGGGTATTTCTCATATCTGTTGGAAAGCTGGCTCCAAAACCAGAAGCTGTTCCTGCAGGTGCAGAAATACAGCCCCTCATGATAAAAATCGCAGAAGAGGCAGCTCCAATTGACCAGGAATCATTAGCTGTAGATGCTGAATTGAGAAAAGAAAAGGAGACAGTAACAGATGCAGAGAAGGAAAATTTTTATAAGAGGGTGCACCATCTGAATGTTGCGGAGAGGATAAAGCTGGCCCTACTTGGCAACAAAGAGGCGAGGGATATCCTCCTGAAAGACTCCAACAAACTCGTTTCTTCGACCGTATTAAAGAATCCAAGGATAACAGAAGAAGAGATAGTTAAGATAGTATATTCAAGAAATATTGCAGACGACATACTGAGACAGGTTGCGAACAACAAAGAGTGGCTTAAGAAATATTCAATAAAGCTTGGTATGATTAATAACCCAAAGACGCCTTTGCCAATTGCCATGAGGCTTTTAAACCAGCTTAATGAAAAAGATGTTCAGCGTCTTGCAAAAAGTAAAAATGTCTCGAGCGCCCTATCAGCAGCAGCTAAAAAGATTGTTCTGCAGAAAGAGAAGAAATAGATTATTATGCGAAAAAAATAAATAAACCCTGATATAAAAGAGACAGAAACAGATTCCTCTATTTGTCTCATGTGTACTGAGTGCAATTACACCGTGAGAGCATCACCGTGAGAGCATCATTGATATATACATACTAATCAGTCCATAATAGTATAGACATTGTAGACCCTCGCTAAGGTTACGGAGTATTGCTGGAGCGGAATTGTGGATGTGTGCAACTGCACGATAACCGTAAGTGGCAAACGCTCCACTTTACACGCAACGTGAGCGAAGCTAAAGGACTGCAAGCACACAGACACCTGGAGCGGAAGCAATGCTCCGTAACCTTAACCTCAGACCAGACCTGTTACAATGTAAATTCTATTATGAGACCCTTAATAAAATATGTCTATACAATTATGGACTCCCTTATAACTCATGCGACCGACTCATGCAACTTCTTGACAAACATGTTTTTCTATAGTATATAACCGTTTCCGCAACTGACGGAACTAAGGTGGGTTACCACTGGGGAGCGGAAGTTATGTAATTAAGAGCCAACAAGCCGACCGTCTGGGCATAAAAATAGAATGAAAACACCATTCTTATTTTTATGTCCATGCGGTTTTTTTGTTTTTGACAATGGCTGAGCAGAGAGACATTCTTTGGAGAAAACTTTCAGTGCGACTCAGGGAGGAAATATGAAGGTCGGGATACCAAAAGAGATACTTAGCAATGAAAATAGGGTTGCGGCTGTTCCTGATGCAGTAAATAAAATGGTCAAGGGAGGGATGGAAGTTCTGGTGGAGACAGGGGCGGGATTGGCGTCGTATATAGATGATGCCGAATATGTCAGGGCAGGGGCAGCGGTTGTACCTGAGGCGGAGACGCTTTTTGCTGAGTCAGATGTGATTCTTAAGGTGCAGAAGCCGCTCATGAACAATAAGGTTAAGAAGCATGAAGTTGATATGATGAAGGAAGGGGCTGTATTGATTACCTTCATGCAGCCTTTGGCCAATCTTGATATTGTACTTAAGCTGGCGAATAGAAAGATTACCTCCTTTTCTATGGACGCAGTGCCGAGGATTTCAAGGGCGCAGATGATGGATGCATTGAGCTCTATGAGCACGATAGCAGGATACAAGGCGGTGCTCATGGCTGCCAACAGCCTTAGAAAGTTTCTCCCCATGCTTTCCACGGCTGCAGGTACAGTGCAGCCAGCAAAGGTTATAGTCATAGGCGCTGGCGTTGCTGGTCTGCAGGCCATTGCTACGGCAAAACGCCTTGGGGCTGTTGTAACTGCCTTTGACACAAGGCCTGCAGTGGGAGAGCAGGTAAAAAGCGTCGGTGGAGAGTTTATACCGCTCAATGTTACGCACGAACAGGCAGAGGATACCGGCGGCTATGCAAAGGAGCAGTCGGTTGAGTTTTATAAACAAGAACAGGAAATCATACGAAAGCAGACAAAGGATGCGGATATCGTAATTACTACAGCCCTTATTCCTGGTAAGCCGGCCCCAACGCTTATTACAGAGGAGATGGTGAAGGAGATGAAGAAGGGTTCAGCTATCGTTGACCTTGCGATCGAGCAGGGCGGCAACTGCATGCTCTCAGAGCAGGGCAAGGAGGTCGTCAAACATGGTGTAACCATAATCGGCACATCAAATCTGCCAAGCGCTATGTCTGTGCATGCAAGCCAGTTATATGCGAGGAATGTACTGAATTTTTTATATCTCCTGGCCCCTGACAAGAAAACGATTAACCTGAATCTCGATGACGAAATCATCAAAGGCTCCATGATTACGCATGGCGGCGCAATTACCAATGATAAGGTCAAGGAGGCAGTCGAAAAGGGAAATATATCGTATCCAACAGGCAGCGTTACCAGAAGTCACTGGTAGAAAGCAGTAGGCAGTTTTTGTTTTCTTCTTATTTTCTGCTTACCGCCTACTGTTTACTAATCTTTTCTAATCTGTATAATCATCTATAAAGGGAGGTCTTATGGAAGGTTCTACATTAATCACTGGTTTATATGTATTCATGCTGGCAGCGTTTGTGGGGTATATGGTTATCAGGCAGGTCCCACCGCTGCTCCACACGCCTCTTATGGCAGCTACCAACGCAATATCTGGCATTTCACTTGTTGGTTCTCTCGTGGCAGCAGGCGCGCACTATAATCAGGTAAGCACCATCCTTGGTTTTATTGCAGTAATATGCGCTACCGCCAATATTGTGGGTGGTTTTTATATAACTGACCGCATGCTCAAGATGTTCAAGAGAGGAAAGGAAGTTAAAAAATGACCAACCATTTGCTTGAATTTTCCTATCTCCTTGCCTCTATCCTCTTTATCTTTGGATTAAAATATCTGAGCGACCCTGAGAAGGCGCGCCGCGGCATGTTCTTTGCCGAAATAGGCATGCTCGTCGCAATTGTAGGAACGCTCTTCCACTATGAGGTTATCAGCTATGAATGGATTATAGCCGGACTTGTGATTGGAACTATCATAGGTATTCCCCTTGGTATGGTGAAGATGACAGCTATGCCTCAGCGGATAGCGCTGTCTCATGCATTTGGCGCCCTGGCGTCTGCGCTGGTGGGTGTTTCTGAGTATTATCGGCACATTGATGACATTAACGCAGCAAAGATGATAGCCATTGGATTTGAGGTTATGCTTGGCTCACTGACCTTTACCGGAAGCCTGATTGCCTCAGGCAAGCTGCATGAGGCAATAAAGGGCTCATGGGGCTATAGAGGCCAGCACATTGTCACTATATCCATGCTCAGCGCAATTATAGGCATGGTCATCTATCTCGTATTTTCGCCAAGCACTATCATACTCTTCTATATCATGATAGCCTTATCCATGGCCTTTGGCATTCAGATGGTCATGCCTATAGGCGCTGCGGATATGCCGGTTGTTATATCCATCCTTAACGCATATGCGGGCCTTGCCGGTTCTGCCACAGGTTTTGTGATATCCAATAATGTCCTCATCATTGCCGGCGCGCTTGATGGCGCCTCAGGTCTCTTATTGTCAATCATCATGTGCAAGGCAATGAACCGCTCTGCTGCCAATGTCTTCTTTGGCGGTTTCGGCAAGACTGTTTCTGCTGCTTCAGCTCTAAAGCGGGTTGCAGTTCATACAGCGCCGGCACATGCTGCTGCAAACACAGCCTCAATAGAAGATGCTAAGCCTGCTGTCAGGAAGATTACTCCTGATGAGGTTGCGCTCACTATCAGGGACGCCAAATCAGTCATCATAGTCCCTGGCTACGGCATGGCAGCAGCGCAGGCG
>MGQA01000086.1:0-3616 GCA_001797665.1 Deltaproteobacteria bacterium GWF2_42_12
TGAGTTAAAAGAGATAGGAGAGCATCCTGACCACAACGTCAGCGCCGGCGCCAGTGACCTTCACTAACGAGCATAGGTAGAACTCAAAGAGCCTCGGAGGTTTTGACAACCTCCGGGGCTTTTTTATTTCTCTTGCAATGCTATAAGCCATATGTTATAAAGGCTTTGTGGATTGGATAGTTGAATTTTATAAAGAGGTCAACGAGAGGGAGCCGGTAAAGGTTTTTTTAAACTCTCTTTCAACGGATGCAAGGGCAAAGGTTGTTAAGGTGATAAATATGCTGTCTGATTATGGTGTGTTGCTTAAAGAGCCATACACAAGGCAGATAAGAGGCAAGATTAGAGAGTTAAGAATTAAAGACAGCCACGGGGCTATAAGGGTTTTATACTTCACCTGCACAGGAAAGAGGTTTATTCTCTTGCACGGCTTTATAAAGAAAACAGAGAAGACACCTGTAAGAGAGATTGAACTTGCAGAAAAAAGAATGAAAGATTTTATCAATAGAGAGGAGAGAACACATGAAGATTAAAAAATATGTAAGAGGAGGCACATTAAAGGAATACATTGCAGGGCAAATGAAAGACCCTGCATTCAAGAAGGCATGGCATGACCTTGACCCTGAGTTTGAACTCTTGGAGAGCATGTTAAAGGCAAGAGAGAAGGCAGGCATTACACAGACAGAGCTTGCAAGGAAAATGGGAGTAAAACAACCCATGCTTTCACAGCTTGAAAGGGGAGGTATCAGCAAGGCCACAGTAGAGACCCTAAAGAGGATAGCAGATGCGCTTAATTCAAGGCTTGTGGTAAGGATTGAGCCTAAGAAGGCAAAGGTAGCGTAAGGCCTGACTATGATAAGATTGATTTGGAGATAGCAGTTTAAAGGCATGGCAATTATCTCTTTGCCTTCGTATTTTAAATGTGATACATTACTGCTAAATTATTTCGGAGGTGTTTTTATGGCAAAGACTGCAATGGTAATAGCAAGGATAGAGCCTGAACTCAAGAAGGATTCAGCAAAGGTATTAAAGAGGCTGGGCATATCCGTAACAGAGGCTATCAATCTCTTTCTCTCACAGGTAAGGCTACAGAAGGGCTTGCCCTTTGATGTGAAGATACCGAACAAGACAACCCTGAAGGCAATGAAGGACGCAGATGAAGGGAGGAACCTTAGCGCCTATTCCAGCGTTGATGACTTTGTAAAAAAGATGAGGGCATAGTGCTAAAGATTGAAACTACAAACCAGTTTGAAAGGGATTATAAGCGGATTGAAAAACAGGGCAAAGATATAAATAAACTTACAGCCCTTATGGACACGCTCGCACATCAAAAGCCTCTTGACTTAAGACACAGAGACCATAAGTTGAAAGGCAATTATACAGAACACAGAGAATGTCATATAGAACCAGACTGGCTGCTGATTTATAAGATAGGTTTAAAGGATAGGATTATTACATTTGTAAGGACCGGCAGCCATGCGGATTTGTTTGAGTAGCGCTTAAGCCTGGCGGCGACTCTCCTGCCGCCGTGCTGCCTGTGCGTAGCACGCAGACAGGGTATTGAGATTTACGCATACGCAACTTTAAGACATGGTGGGAATAAACAGTATGAAAGAATTTGATGCCGAAAAAGAAACTTATCGTTTGTGGTGGCAGTATATAATTGCAAATGATAATTATAAAGAACTTCTCAAAGGTAAATTTAAAATGGAGAGATACGATATACACCAGTATTTTACTAATTGTATAACAAAGAAAACCAAGCATGGCCTTGAGATATCATACGACAAATTACCGAAGGCAGCCAAAACTACAACATTTGATAAATGGTGGAAATATCGGAAGCGGTATCTGGAAAGAGAAAACAGCGGTGCAGGAATAAAAGAAGTAGACACAGAATTTTTAAAATTACTGAGCCGCTTATCAAATGGTTTTACAAACGAAAATTATAAAGGTATAGGGACCATACTTATTTGCATTTCTCCACACGGCAAAACAGTGGAGAATTTACAGAAAGAACTTAAAGAACTTTTAAGAAAACGGAGGGAAACTTCCTTGAGGGATTACGACTTTGAAAAGGATTCTTTTGAGATAAGGAGGGCTTATAAAAAACCCACCAAAATTCTTTCTCATAATGAGATAGTAGCATTGAAAGAATATCTGAGTATCTACAAGTTGCGTGAGGAAAAATTTAAGTGGGAAGAAATTTACAAGAAGATTGATGGAAGATTGGATAATTCTAAAAAGGGCAATCTCAAGGAAAATACGATAAGGGAATTTAAAAGAGTGCGTAAGTATTGTGAGACCATTTTTAAAAATGTAGAAAATGGTATGTTCCCGGGGCATTATAAATAAGCCGTAGGGTGGGGAGTTGCACCCAGGGTGCACCGCCCCACTTTTGCAAGTAATAAAGAAGGTGTTAAATGGAGGCATACAGTTATTTGAGCTGTATGCCTTTTTCATTTTTTATCAGGAGAAGTGAATATGAATACCATTATAAGAAGACCAGCAACAAATCCTACCGAAACAATGCAGGAGTTTAAAACCCGCGACCTATATCTCTCAACAGTTCTGAAAGTCCTTGGCGTTCCGTTTTTGCGATGTGAGGTCAACGGGAATGGCAGAGGAATTTTCGTCTTCGCTGTCTCTCAAAAAACAGATGGATTGATTGCCAGTTTTTACAACCGAGAGTTACAGATAGAGCCTCAAAAACTTTTTGAGAGCTGGAAAACGCTCAAGGCGCTTGTGTTTTCAAGGACGAACAATGTTTATGAATAAAAAGTATAAAGAGGAGTTTCGTCTCAATGGACAAAAAGCAGATCCTCTCCCGCACTGATATTCCAGCCCTCTACAGAGAGCTTATTCCGAAGTTCAAAGAGACCAAACCCGGGCAACAAGCAATCGGGCTTTGCCCCTTCCATGATGATACGCACCCTTCTTTATCCCTCAATCTAAAATCTGGAGTTTTTAATTGTTTTGCCTGCGGCGCCAAGGGCAACGCTATTGACTTGTGTATAAAAGTTTGGGGGACTGATTTTAAAACAACCCTTCACCGCCTTGCAGAACGTGCAGGCATCAAGACCACCGGCAGCGAAAAGACCGCAAACAAATCCCGTGCCGTTGCTGTTTTCCATTACACAGATGCAGAAGGCAAGCGCCTTTACCGCAAGGTGAGGTATGAACCTGGACGAAATGGCCGCAAAAAAGAGTTCTTTTTTTTCCACGGGGATAAAGAGAAAGGCAGAGGTTGTGAACCTGTCCCCTATCGCCTGCATGAAATTATTAAGGCTGATAAAATCTTTATCCTGGAAGGTGAGGCAAAGGCGGACATTCTTGCATCATGGGGCTTGGTTGCAACCTGCCTTGACAGCGGGTCAAATTCTAAATGGCATCCCCGCTATGACCAATGTTTTGAGGGCAAAGAAATTGTTATTGTCCCTGATAATGACCTACCAGGCGAAGGCTACCTAAACACCATAGCAACCGGTCTGCGTGGCAAAGTAAAGAGTCTGAAGGTCTTACGCCTGCCGGGATTGAAGGAAAAGGAAGACATAATAGACTGGGTAAAGAGAGGCGGCCATGCCTGAAACTTCGCAAGATTGTAAAGCTCTTTTTTTAA
>MGQA01000086.1:3627-20945 GCA_001797665.1 Deltaproteobacteria bacterium GWF2_42_12
GCCGAATCAGCGGCAGATGGCACAGAGGCTCAACAGTCCCAAGAGGGGCGTGGGGCGGAACGCATTCTTGGAATGCTTTCTTCCTGCCCTCTATATAGGGATGACACTGGCGCCGCATATATTCAAATCAATTCAAGACTGGAACGGTTGGACAGTCGGAGTCGGTCACTATTAGCGTATTTAAGTTACACTTATTACACGCTTACGGGCAAGGCCCCCCGGCGAGAATCTATCGGGCAGGCCGTTCAAGTATTAGAAGGTAAGGCTCTGTGCGAGGGAACTCTCATTGAAATTTTTAATAGGGTAGGAGAAAAGGACGGAATAATCTACTACCACATGGGGGGTAGATGCGTAGCCATTTCCGCCGGTAAGTGGGAATTGATAGATAGCGCGCCTGTTTTCTTCCTTACTTTCAATCATCAGCGCCCACAACCCGACCCGCTAAAAGGCGGCAACTCTTGGCAGTTTTTTGAGTTCTTTAATAATATACCTGAAGAAAAAAGGCTTCTCGTATTGGTTACCATCATTGCCAGTTTCATTCCGAAAATCACCCATCCCGTTTTGGGTGTAATCGGGTCGCATGGAGCCGGCAAATCTTTTTTTTGCGGCGCACTTAAAACAATCGTTGACCCCAGCGCCTCCACACTCCTAAGTATGCCGAGGAAGGAGGAGGATGCAGACCTTTTGCTTTATCGCCACCATCTTTTAGCCCTCGATAATTTGAGTGAACTTTCCGGTTCTTTGTCTGACCGGCTATCCGCCGTAATCACAGGGGCTGTTCTTGAAAAACGGCAGTTACACACGGATACAGATATTATACTGCTCCGCTGCAACCCGGTAATTGTGCTAAATGGGATTGTCCCTTTTATTCATCGTGCTGACCTGCTGGATAGAACAATTACTGTCAACCTTGAACGGATAACACCTACGGGAAGGAGGGAAGAGAGTGTGTTTTGGCGGCAATTTCATGAAGCCCTTCCTTCCATAAGGGGCGGTATTTTTGACACATTGTCAAAGGCTCTTGAGATATATCCTACAGTAAAATTGAAAAGTCTACCCCGTCTTGCTGATTTTTGCAGGTTCGGTTTCAGCATTGGTGAGGCTCTTGGAGGTAGGGGCAACGAATTCATACAGGCGTATAATGAAAATGCGAATTTAGAAATTGAGGAGATGATAGAAGGAAATTCTCTGTGTGCTGCTATTGTGAGTTGCATGGAAGTTCGTGGGTATTTAGAAGGCACTGTTAAGGAAATCCTCGATAAACTCCGGGAGATTGCCTCTCCGGCTACTGGGGATAAAAGTTTTCCTTCTTCTCCGCGAGCCTTCCGGGCGCATTTGGAAAGGCTTCGGGTTCCGCTCAGCGAAATGGGTATTAATTATAGAGTTAAAGGGAAGACCTGCAAGGGACGCTTGATTGAATTCGTAAAGGCTGATGCGGCTCCGGCAACGGATGATGGAGTTTCACCGGAGGGTGATTCTGAACTTCCGTTTTAGGCAAGGAATATAATTAAGGAGGTGTAATCGTATGTTAGATTTATTTTCATTGAAACGTATGGAGAGTGAGTTAATCATTTTGGAGCGAGATTGCATTCTGACCTGTTCGAATGGGAAGGTCCCTGATAGATGCTATGTGGGAATGCTTGCGAAAATTATTTCTTTGATAGAATTGGTGAGGAAGGGGCTTGATGGGGAAAGTCTCAGCGATTCAAAAGAAGGAGGATAAAACTATGAGTAGGGCGGACGTTTTAAAACAATTGCTTCTTTTAACCGGTGGTCTTCAGGCGACAAGAAATATGAGGAAGAATTTGGAAAGGCAAGAGGCTGAACAGGAGGCAAGGATTGAGGAACTCAAGGCCTTTGTAGAAAAGCACAAAACCGATAATGGAAGGTAGCCTATCAATTTCAAAAGTAAAGGGCATTAGCCAAGCGTTCACGCTTTGAGAGGGGGGCTTAAAACAATGGAAGACAAACCGAATATTGTTAAATTTACGGCCGGGAAAACATGGGAAGAAATTGAAGATATTATGCGCCGATGTTTTACCAAATACGGCTATCACAATGCAGATGCGGCGAGATACATAATAGAAAAAGTGAGACACATTGTCTACGAACGCTGTGAAGATTATATTGAACTGCAAGTGCCGGCAGGAGTCCCTCTTGAATTGGTTTCAGGGATATTTATGCGAGTCAATCAGTATAAGCATGAAGTAATCATGCAGCTGATATTTGAGCTTATAAGAGCGGAAATAGACCTCTACCATTTGAAAAATGGATATGTAAAAAGGGAGGGTTAAAGCTATGCGAGAAAACATGCAGGTAGTAATTAGCGCAGCTGATGAGACAAAGGCAGCATTCCTGTCTGCAAAGCAGGGCATGGAAAGATTGAGCGGCGATATTCAGTCCACCGAAAACGCAATAATGGGCATGAATGCCGCATGGCTTAAAGCTGGGGCTGTGGTTGCAACAGCGGCTATGGCGATAAAACAAGCGTGGGACTTGGCAGCGCCAGCAGCTCGGTTTGAAGAACAAACCATCGCCCTTAATAATCTCGCACAGCAATATGGCACAAGCGCCGGCGCCATGTTAACTGCCATTCAAAAAGTTGCTTCTGGCACGATAGCGCAGGTTGATGCTATTAGCATTGCAAATAAGGGCCTGCTCATGGGGTTGAATCCTCAACAGCTTGAGTTTTTTACAAATGCGGCAGAAAGGCTCTCCGGCGCCGTAGGAGGCGATACAGCTCAGGCATTTGAAACCCTCACGCAGGCAGTTGCTACAGGCCAGCAGAGACTATTGAGACAGCTTGGGATTATTGTTGACCTTGAGGCTGAATATGAAAAATACGGCCGCGAGCTGAGTCTTGCAGAAAAACAGGCAATAAATTTTGAGACTGTTAGCCAAGCATTAAACATGACCTTTGCGCAGATGGGGGCGAACATAGACACTGCCGCAGATAAGATGGAGAGATTGTCTGCAAAAATGAAAGACGCAAAAATCTCTGCGGGACAGCTTATCTTAGAGGCCACAGCCGCGGTTTATGGAGCTCTCTATCCAGCACAGCTTGAGAGCGCCTTTGCACAGGCAGTAAGTGATTCGGAAAACCTATATAAAAATCTTGATGAGTTGAGAAAAAAGGCGAAAGAACTCGCCGCAGAAGGATTAACAATAGGCGGGGAGAATCAAATATTGGCAGACCGCACAGCTTTAATCATGGAAGCCATCCGCCAGTCTGAGGCATTTGAAATGCAGATGATAAGAGAAAATGAAACGCGCAAGCTCATCATGCAGACTGCCATAGAACAATTCAAAGAAGAACAGAAAATAATGCAAGAGCGGTATGCTGCCTATGTGGCCACAGCAGCAAGACAAGAAGAATTTCAGCAAAGGAAAAGTCCCTATGAGGAATTTACTACAGGTATAGTCGCTGAATCTTCGCCGGCAGCAGCAGAGGTCTTCAAATATCAGCAGAGTATAGAGGCGCTACAGCAGTTCCAGCAGCAGGAAATGGACCTTATTCTTGCGCATAACACCGCAAAAATACAGCTCGCACTGGCGCGGGGAGCGTCTGAAAATGAAATTGCCGCAATAAACGCTGAAAATATGATGAACTATAAAGATACAGAAGTAAACCACTCCCTCAAGATGGACGAGATGAAATGGCAGGCAGGCATTGCCATGATGGGAAGTTCGCTTGCCCGAACAGGCGCAATGATGATGCAGGGCTCAAAAAGCCAGTTTGAAATTGGGAAAAAACTTGCGCTCGCAGGCGCAGTTGTAAGCGGAGCGCAGGCAATCACCAATGCGTTTGCAACCCCGCCGTTTTTCCCACTCGGTCTTGCGCTTGGTGCACTTGCCATAATGCAGACCGCATTGCAAATACAAACTATAAAAAACATGCAGTTCGGGGGCGCAATGGCAACAACACCGGCAGGCACAATCGGCGCATCCGGTGTTTCAGCGTTTCAAACTGCAATGCCTCAGCCGCTTTCGTCTCAGGAGCAGACACAACAGACACAAAACATAGCGGTAAACGTCTATACGCTCGATCCATCTTCTGTCATGTGGGACAAAATTATTGAAGACAATATTAAGCCTGCAATGGAGAAAGCTTCTAATAGAAATATTGTATTTGACATTAAAACAACACAGCAGTAACACATACGGAGGGGGCAGTGATGAGAGTCAGCATACAACTAAAGGGAGTTGATAATGTGCTTAAAAAACTTGACCCAAAGAATTTTCAAAAGGCAGTTATCCGGAGCCTTGACCGGGCTGCAAAGGCAGGAAGCCCTGAATCTTATCCGTGATAGGTATAATATCAAGGAGGGTGATTTGAGGCGGGAAATTAAAACAGACATTCACCCTTCAAAACTTGAGGCAGTGATTACAGCAAAAGGCAGACCCATTTCTCTATTCAAATTCTCTCCAAAGGTGGTTATTGAAAAGATACACGGAAAGAGCAAGGCATTGTATTCAAGGCTGGGTAAGGCAAAGGCAGGGAGGCGGGCCGCCGGTGTATCCGTTCAGATTGTGAGAGGGCAAAGGAAATTGGTAAGGGGCGGGTTTCTTGTGAAGTTGAAGACAGGACATGAGGCGATTTTCAAGCGGGAGGGCAAGGCAAGACTGCCGATTAAGAAACTCTCTACCATAGGCAGCCCTTCAATGTTTGGGGGTTCACGCATTATAAACAAGGTGATAGATAAAGTTAAAGAGGCATGGCAAAAGAATATCAAGCATGAAATCGAGGAAGGATGGAAGCATTGGAAATAGTAATGGCAATTTATAAACTCAATACGGACAGAGGATTTGACGCCCCTTCCCCTCTCCCCTTCCTGAGTACAGGACAACGCATGAGCATTGATAATTATCTATCCCTTGCATTACAGGGCTGGCAGAATTCGTGGGTCCTTCCAGAGCCATATGATATGCGGCTCGGAACGACCGCACCAAACGATTATGATTCAATATTTTTTAGGCTTGGAAAAACGGAAAGAGATAACAGGTTTAATGATTTGTGAGGGGAGGCAAAGAGTATGCAAACACCATTGGACTTTACCAAAAAAGCAAAGGATGATCTCTCCGTTGACTTCTTTGATGAGAAGGCTTGCCGTATGGCGGTTTTAAAAATGATTCACAAGGAAGGCCCGCGCTGTCCTCGGTGTGACAAGGCCATAACCAGCGAAAGGGGAATTGTAAACTTCTATGAGTTAAAGCGGGTCTTCTGTAAGCATTGCAAGAAAATCTTTACAGCATTGACCGGCACAGTGCTTAACGGGATGCAGATAGACCTCAGAACCCTTTATCTCCTTGCTGTATTCCTTGCCCTCAAAATTGAAAGAAAGGAGATAGCAAGGATGCTGAAAATTCATACGGAGACAGTCAGGTTATGGGAATTTAAGTTTAAGGCATTTGAGGGATTAGATGATATGACTGTTAAATCTCATTTTCATGACCTTCAATAAACAATGGTCAGAGCAAGAAACCATTATAATATTAAACAGATATGACCTTATGACCTTTATGACCTTCGTTGCTACTATTTTTCTTTTTATCTTTTATCAGCGCTTGAGGGTATTATAAGAATGAAAGCAGAATTTGAACATACAGACATAGAGGCAATAGCCATGAGGGTTGCAGAACTCATAAAGCCTCTGCTGTCAGGAAGCAGCAGCAGGCATGAGGCAGAGGATGTTATCCTTGATGTGGAAGGTTTAAGGGAGTATCTGAAAGTTTCAAAGCAATGGCTCTACGAGAGAACCCACCTAAAAGAGATTCCACACCTTAAAATCGATGGACAGTTGCGGTTTGAAAAAAGCAAGATTGATAAATGGCTAAAGACATTCAGCGTCCCTTCTGTTCCCAAAACTGAAAGGATTTTAAAGGCTGTCCGGTAAAGGCGCAGTCCTCCCATAACGGCATAATAAATTTTATGCTTGACAAGCCCTAACAT
Source organism: Deltaproteobacteria bacterium GWF2_42_12 (assembly GCA_001797665.1). Classification (GTDB taxonomy): domain Bacteria; phylum Desulfobacterota; class GWC2-55-46; order UBA9637; family UBA9637; genus UBA9637. The sequence continues at coordinate 9,578 of MGQA01000086.1, forward strand.
AGTGAGTATAAACATACCATGAAGAAATGGACACCTAAAGAGATTAGAGCATACAGGAAAAAAAGAGAACTTTCACAGCGTGCCTTTGGGGAGTCATTAGGTGTTGTGCAAAACTATATCTATCTTCTGGAAAGGGGGGCCAGAACGCCGGGCAAGACATTAAAGATTTTGCTCGACTTACTTGAAGGACAGGAGAAACAGAAAACGAAAAAGGAAAGGGGGTGAAAACAAAGCATGGCAAAGGGTATCTATAAGCGGGACAAATATTATTGGATACGCTATGCAGGGCTTGACGGCAGGGTTGTTTATGAATCATCAAAGAGCGATAAGTTTAAGGATGCAGAAGCCCTGCTGATGGAAAGAAAGCAGGCTATCCGGGAAGGCAGGCAGCCAGAAAAGAAAAGAATCGAAAATCACACCTTCAAGGAACTTGCAGAAGAATACCTCTCATGGATCCACGGCAGGCAGAAATCAGAAGAAGTTAAGCACTACATCATAGGGCGGATGCTTAATGCGCTGGGCAATATCCCCTTGCGGAAATTCTCCACCGCCTTTGTAGAGCAATTCCAGACAGGCCTTTTGAATAGAGGTTTACGGAACTCCACTATCAATAAGGCGCTCTCTGTTATCAAGCACATGTTCAGCAAGGCGGTTGACTGGGAGTTCGTAGAATCTGAAACCTTAAAGCAGGTCCGCAGAGTTAAGCTATTGCCAGATGACAGCAAACGCCTGAGGTATCTCTCAAGGGAAGAATGCGAGAGGCTTATAGCAGCATGTGACCTGCACATTAAGCCCCTGGTTATAACAGCCCTTAATACCGGCATGAGGAAGTCCGAAATCTTCAATCTCAAGTGGGATAATGTAGACTTGAGGCACGGCTTTATCCTGCTGGACACAACAAAGAACGGAGAGCGTAGGGAGATACCGATTAACCAGACCTTGAAAGAAACCCTGCAAGGCATTACAAGACGGTTAGATGTCCCTTATGTGTTTTTCAATCCCTCAACGAATAAGCCTTACACCAAAGACTTAAAGAGGAGCTTCCACACAGCATTAAAAAAGGCAGGGATAAGGGATTTTCATTTCCACGATTTAAGACATACCTTTGCAAGTCATCTTGTCATGGCCGGAGTGGACATAACCACAGTTAGGGAACTCCTGGGCCATAAGACCCTGACAATGACCCTGAGATATGCCCACCTTGCGCCTTCCCATAAGGTTAAAGCAATGGGGATTTTGGACGAAACCTTGAACAAAAAGTCAATCGGCGGGGTGTCTACTATACAAAAACTATACAATTTTGAGGGAGAGGATTTTTCCGAAACGGCTAACCCATTGATTTTTATGGTAGGCACGGGCGGTCTCGAACCGCCGACCTCTACCGTGTCAAGGTAGCGCTCTAACCCCTGAGCTACGCGCCTAAAAATTAATTATCAGTCTATTTTTGTAGCAGCGTATAACAAAAAAATTTGAAATATTTTATCATAGGAACTTGAACTGTCAAGGGAATTATTAAGAATATCAATAAGATATTTTAATTTTATCCGCTTAGGGTCTCTATAACAGCCTTTTTCACATCGCCTATTGTTGAAGGTTTTGTCAAATATCTAAGGTTGTTTTCCTTAAAAAAGGAGATAACCTTCCCATCAGAGCCTGTAAAGAATAGAAAACGCTTATGAATGTTAGGAAATATCTCAACTGCCCTCTTGTAAAATTCAATCCCATTCATAACAGGCATATCCACATCCGTTATAATGGCCGCATAATACTTTTCACCCATCTTTCTAAGCCCTTCCTTGCCATTGCCAGCGCTTTCTACACCACCCTCATCTGAAAGAATGGATAAAAGCAAATCAACTATCATTACATCATCATCCACTACGAGCAATTTCTCGCGCCATACAGAAGGCAGTAGCCTTACCCTTTCAAGAAATTTTGTAAATTCAGGACGCTGTTCTAAAAACCTCTCTATATGACGTTTATGCTGGTACAAATTTGCTACAACAGGGATGAATTCTCTATGGTGATGCTTCAAGGTATTAATTACATACAAAGAAAGATTATTCCATTCTGAATATTCATTAGAAACTATACAATCTATTAAATCTTCTTTTGAAAGCCTATTCTTCTCTAATCTTTTCTCACATAACGCAAAATTATCCTCTACCTTCTGCTTGATATCATTGGTTAAATATACAATAAAAGGAGGAGCATTTTGAGCCAATTCAACGGCCTTACACAAGAAATTGTAATGCACCTCCTCATCCATTGCTAAATGGGTTAATAAGGCAGCTATATCCTTATCATCTGAGAAATATTTTGCAGCCTTTTTATAAATCTTTAACGCCCTGTCCTCAACTCCGACAAGCCACTCAACTATCTCTTTCATATGTATTGCGTCTCCCCTCGTCTTTTACAAAGACACGTAATTGGACTTTGTTACTCAATATTAAATTCCACTGTTTTTAAAACTGCACCATCATTAGCCACTATTTCCACTCTCCACTTTCCTATCCAATCAGGCGGGATTGTCTTATAGCTATAGGTACGAAAGTTTGGATATTTTATCTCGAGCACTATCTCTGAAACCTTTTTATCTCCATAATACCAGATATGCTTTATAGAGCTGCCCTCTGCCCCGATTATCTTGGAGTAACAATAAAGTCTTCCTGCCTGAGCAGAAAATTTTTCAGCGACCCCCATTGGAGTAAGGTTTTCCATACCTGTAGCAATGACAGCAACCTCCACATATGGCCCTGTCTCTGATAAGACCGGGCTAATTAATGCGAGTTGAGTTATACTCAGCAACCCGATAAATAGGAACTTGTGCATACCCAACCCCCCATGAATAAACTTGATAACATAATTATATAAGGGAAAATCGAGTTAGGCAACTGATAAGGCCATAAAACCCCCAAACCAAATTTTTTGTGGAGGCAGACCTCTGTTCAGATTCCCTAAGCGAATTAAAGACTGTAAACCCCGTTAGAAGTTTCCAGTGATACAGTTATTACTTTAGAATGAAGATTATATCCTTTCGGCGAGACACTTCTAACGGGGTTTATACCGCCATCTGTTAAGAAATTTTTCTCAACCGCCGTCCGCCTAAGGCGGAGGAGTCGGCGGCTTTCTCTAACGGGGTAAAAAATCAATGTCTATTTTTGGGAAAGGGATTTTTCTACCAAATCTCTAAATGACTGATGATATGGGCCAGCAACAACAGACTTCTCAAAACAATCAGCTGCTTGAAGGCCGAGCCTTATGATTGGGATTCCTTTACTATTGAATAAAGAGACAAGCCTCTTACATAAACGCAACATATCTGCAAGAGACCATGGGGTATACAAACCCCTTAAATACATATCTTCAAGAGGGGTGTCCCGCACCACAAGAGTTGGATAAATTCTTACAAAATCAGGCTGAAGTTCAATAATTTTATGAGCTGTAGAGAGGATGGTGTCTTCTGTATCCCCAGGCAACCCAGGCATGAATTGAAGACCGATCTTAAAACTGTATTTCTTTAGCAGCCCCACTGCATTGGCTGTATCCTCTGCTGTATGCCCCCTGCCTGAAAGCCTTAGCACTTCATCATCCATTGACTGAGCGCCGAGCTCTACTGCTTCAACATTATATTGTTTTAAGAGCGCCAGAATTTCATCTGTAATATAATTTGGCCGTGTAGAAACCCTGATAGAATCTATTAAACCAGCGTCAATAAATTTGTAGGCTGTATTCAAGTAGACATCCTGTGCGCTCCTGTCTAACCCTGTAAAACTGCCGCCATAAAACGCCACCTCTCTTTTGCCGCTGCCCTTCCATGTACTGAGATACAGCTCAATAGTTTCTGCCACATCTCGCGCATCTGGAATTCTTTCCTTACCCGTAATCTTTAACTGATTGCAGAATACACACTGGTGCGGACAGCCTTGCTGAGGTATAAAAATCGGAATAATGAGTTGTTTTGTCTTAGACATTGATAAAAATTGTAAACCACCACTTTTTGCAAATTCTATTCGTCCAATGTTTATAGTTTGGCATCCGCAAACTGCGGCGATTCTGATACAAGACCATACTTCTCAATCTTATCCCTTAATGTCTCTCGTTTCATTTTAAGAAACCTTGCAGCCTCGCTTTTATTTCCTCCTGCCTTTTCGAGCGCTAATACGATTAGCCTTTTCTCCATATCCTTTATAATCTCATCAAATGAACCTGCTTCTCCCATAATATCAATCAGATGCCTGTCACATATCTTTTCAGGCGATGCAACAAGAAAATCAGGAAGTTCTTCTGGCCTGATCTCCTGATTCCTGGTGAGCGTAACAACCCTCTCTACAACATTTTCCAGCTCTCTTACATTTCCCGGCCAATCGTAATTTATCAAAAGTTTCATGGCTTCTGGACAAAAAATCTTCTTCTCTCCCTTTGAGCAATATTTGTTGAGTAAATTATCAACAATAAGCGGAATATCCTCTTTCCTCTCTCTCAAGGGAGGAAGATTTATGGGGACTATATTAAGCCGATAATACAGATCTTCTCTGAACTTGCCCTGTTTCACAAGCTTTAGCAAGTCAATCTTGGTAGCGCATATAATACGAATATCTACCTTTATAGTCTTCGTCCCGCCTACCCGCTCTATCTCCTTTTCCTGAAGAACCCTCAGAAGCCTTGTCTGTACTGAAAGAGGAACATCATCTATATCATCAAGAAATATACTGCCGCCGTCTGCAAGTTCAAATCTACCTTTCCTCTCCTTTATAGCGCCCGTAAATGCGCCTCTCTCGTGTCCAAAAAGCTCACTCTCCAACAGGGTCTCTGCAAGGGCAGCGCAGCTGCATTTTATAAGAGACTTGTCTTTCCTCGGGCTGTTATAATGGATTGCATTAGCAATAAGCTCCTTACCAGTCCCGCTTTCTCCAACAATGAGCACAGTCGCATCTCTCGGCGCAACAGTCTCAATCAATTCATAGACATCCCGCATCAGTTTGCTCTTCCCAACGATACTGCCAAAACTGTACCTCTCGCTTATTTTGCTTTTAAGCTTTATATTCTCTTCAATAAGATTCTTAAAATCCTTCAACCGCTCGAGGATCAGTATCAACTCTTCAGAAGAAAAGGGTTTTGTTATATAGTCGTATGCCCCAAGTTTCATCGCCTTTATGGCAGTATCTACTGTGGCATAAGCTGTCATCACAATAACTGTAGCATTTGCTCTAATGGATTTTAATTTCTCTAAAAAGTCCAGGCCATTCATCTGGGGAAGCCTTATGTCAGTAACAACCACATCGAACTCCCTATCCTTAAAAACATTTAAGGCTTCAACAGGATTTTCAAGCGCAAGGACCTCATGACCTTGCTTCAAAAGCGCATCAGCCAATGTTATCCTTTTAATCTTTTCATCCTCAACAATAAGTACTTTCATATATTATATGTCACCCCTCCTACGTTCAGCTCTTTTATATTTCTTCCTTTTTGAATCTTAATAGCCAAAGGCAATGTTACGCTAAATACAGTGCCTACACCTACCTCACTATGGACAGTTACCGCTCCATGATGCTTCCTCACAATCTCAAGACTTATCGGCAATCCCAAGCCTGTCCCCTCCCCCAATGGTTTGGTTGTAAAAAATGGCTGAAAAATATTATTTAATTCCTCTTGCGGTATACCAACACCGGTATCAATAATTTTTATATCTATATAATTACCTATTACTGCCACCTCAATCGTAAGCATACCGCCATTCGGCATAGCATCTATTGCATTAAGTATAAGATTAAAGAAGACCTCCTGCAATTGATGAGGATCTCCGACAATATGGGGCAGGTCTGGGTCAAAATGAGTTTCAATCTTTATCCCCATCTTATGAAGTTTATAATCAGCCATAGCAATCGTCCTCTGTAGGATATTGACCACATCTACCTCCTCTAATTTTGGCTCATGCCTCTTCGCGTAGTCAAGGAGGTTTCTAACTGCATTTTCAATATCAACAATAGCCTCATCTATTAACTCAAGATATCTGGCCTTAAGGGCGGGGTCCTCTGATTTGTTTTTGATTACTGTAAGGCAATTCTTTATGCCATCTAAGGGATTATTTATTTTGTGCGCAAGCTCTGCAGACAATCTCCCTATAGATGCAAGTTTCTCTGACTGCTCCACCTGAACCTTTATATCCTGGAGATTTCTGTAAGCCTTTTCCAAATCCCCCTGAACAGATTCAAGCATTGCTTGGGTCTTAACAAGTTCTTCTTTATCATGTCTTTCCTTCTCGGCAATGAATCCCAGGAAGCCGGCAAGAAGAAAGATTATTGATATCCTTAAAAAAATATCTGTCCATTGCAATACTCCCCACTGGCCATACATTGCAAGCAAATAAACAACAGAAACAATAACAGAAAGGACAATCCCTCTAAAAAGTCCATAATAAAATGAGTGGAGCGCAACAAGAAGATAGAAAACCAAAAATACAATACTATTGAAACCACCAGATAGATTTATGAATATTCCTGTAAAAATCAAATCGAGAGCTAAACATCCGAGGTAAATATTTTCCACCTTATCCGGCCAGGTTAATATGAGACCGTGTATAATTAGGCTATAGATAATAAAAACCAAGAAAAGGCTTACAAGCCAAAACTTTAAGGTAGGGGGATATGGATGGAGAATAAGCCAGAAAAAACCACCTGTTATAACCATGCCCCTTAGCAGCATAAAGGCATAATCCACTACAGTAAGGGCCTTAAGAGCGCTACCGTCTAATCTCGCCATTTGCAATACTGTTGAAATTTTTGAGGTATCCATATACTTGAATAATACTACTATACTTTCAAAAGTTTCTCAACAATCTTAAATACTTTCTTTTGTAATAATTCTTTGGTACCCGTTGACTCATTAGAAAATGTTACCGAGAGATCATGAGATGCAGAGTTATCATAATTTAGGTTTATAACAAAGCTCAAACACCTTTTTAAGTTTTAATTCCATAGCCTTTCTCAAAAGAAAAGGATTCAGAGAAAGGGATTGTTCCTTGAGATTCTGTTTAACACTATCGGCAATATGCGAAGATTCCATAATTCTCTGAAAAGGTGTTTTTGGGCTATCATAGCGTTTTATCGTCTTTGAAGCAATTCTTTGCTTTGCAACGAGCTTAACCGAGGGACAGAAGAAATTATGAAAAAGCCTCCATTCCTGAGTATAAAGTTTATTCAGAAGAGGCACGACATCAGGATTATCAAGGCGATGATAACCGAGCCACTGTCGGACATGTGTCCAGTTTTTCTGCTCTATATGAGCATTATCATCCTTATGGTAAGCCCTGCTTCGGGTAAACTGAACAGGCTTTTTTCTTTCAGTAAAATGCCTCAGGAGGTGATAATTTAAGAACTCAGAGCCGTTATCCGAATCAAAGCCGAGCAAGGGAAAAGGGAGCTTCTTTTCAATGTCATGTATCTGTGCCATCACACCATGTTCGCCCTTGCCCCATACAGCCCTTTGTTCAGTCCACCCTGTGGCTATGTCAACACAGTCTACGGTGTAGGCGAACATACCCATGAGGGATTCTCCGCAGTGGGCTACAGTATCGGCTTCAAGAAAGCCTGGACGGGCTTCATCCCATTGGTTTGTTTTAATCGGTATCTGTTTTCTTAATAGAGTCCCGGGCTTAGTTGTAGCCCTGCCGCGGCCTTTATACCGAACCCTGACCGGTTTAAGAAGACGGTCAATAGTTGCAGGAGATATTGCTATCAGGGCATTTACTACCTCTTTGGGAAGCTCGCCGTAAATCTGGAGATAACCGGGCAACCATAGAGGCAGAATAACCTTGAGCCTTTTTGAACAAGGGAGATTGGCAGCCAGCCAGATGCGTTTTAACGGCTTAAGTATAGCCTCTTTGTCATAAACAGGCTTTCTCCCTCTTTTCTTTACCTTAGGCTTAATAAAGCGTTTAAACTTACGAAGCAGCCTTATAGCGTGTTTTCTGTGATACTTACATGTAGTGCAGAACTCATTCAGAATAATTGTTTTCAACTGGCGGGAGGCTCTTTTATATCGTAAGAATACAGCCTCCAGATATTCTCTTTTGGATACAGGACTCATAACCGGACACCCCTCCTTTAAGGAAGATATTCCGGTAACATCTTTTATGAGTCAACGATGCATTTTAAAAAGTGTTTGGGTAACATTTTTTATGAGGCAATTCGTGTAATAATTTCTTTTGACAAACCCGCTCTACCCTGTTAGACTAAGCGGCTGAATCAAAAATATACCAAAAAAGGAGAAAAAATGAAGGCGCTATTAATAGCACTTGTAGGCATTGCGCTTGTGGCATGTCAGACCAGTGCAGATGACAAAACAGTATTAAAAAATGAAAAGGATAAGATTAGTTACAGCATTGGGATTAATATTGGCACTAATTTTAAAAATCAGTCAATAGATGTCGATGTTGATGCTCTTGTCAAAGGCATAAAGGATGCCATCTCTGGCAATAAGACCTTACTGAGCGAAAAGGAAGTTCAGGAAACCTTAACAGCATTTCAGAATGATATGAGAACAAAACAGGCTGAACGCGCAAAGGCCATGGCTGAAAAGAATAAAAAAGAAGGAGAAACATTCCTTACAGAAAATAAGAAAAAAGAGGGCATAAAAACTGCTGCCAACGGCTTACAATACAAGATAATAAAAGAAGGCTCTGGAAAAAAGCCCAAGTCAACTGATACGGTAACAGTGCATTACCGTGGAACCACTATTGATGGAACAGAATTTGATAGTTCATACAAACGAGGAGAACCAACGAGCTTTCCTGTTAACGAAGTGATTCCTGGCTGGACAGAGGCGCTTCAACTCATGCCAGTCGGTTCAAAATGGCAACTATTTATTCCCTCGAATCTTGCATATGGCGAAAGAGGCGCTGGACCACAAATAGGGCCAAATGCGACACTCTTATTTGAGGTAGAACTTATATCAATCAAGCAATAACTACCCTTTAAAAATCCCCCTATTCGAGAAAAATACGGATAGGGGGATTTTTCCATCTACCTCTGATTTTATGCCTTAATCTCTCCATACAATGATACCGCTAACCACAACAAACAATATATCCCACCAAGAATGAAAGAATCGGTTAAGTCTGTAATACTATAAACAGCCGTGCATTCTGAAAGAGGAGGCTTATAAGCTTTGAGTCTCTGGTCTTTGCAGGGAATAATTTGTCAAGGATTGACATCATATAAGGATTTAGTAGAATGAGTGCCATACGCTATGTATAAGGCTCTTCTAAAATTCATCTTTATCCCACTTTGGTTCGGCTTCTTAGTGCTACCCTTTATGGGAATTAAAGGTGCGATATCCTTAGCCCTTGTCATACTATGTGGTAAAATCATATTTCTAAAGTTGGCAAGATTAAAGGCTGTAGGCTGCCTTAAAAAACTGGTTGAATCTGTTTCAGCATCCCTTAAAAAAACTGATGCGTTAATAGGCCGCAATCACCTATTTATAAACCTCACCATACTTGCCTCTCTCATCATACTGCCTTTCTTTCTCAACAATTACTATATAGATGTGCTAACGCTTGCAGGGCTCTATGCAGTACTCGCGCTTGGATTAAATATCTCTGTAGGTCTGGCTGGGCTTCTTGATTTAGGCTATATCGCCTTCTATGCAATCGGCGCATACACATATGCGCTTTTATCAACAAAGGTGGGCATTTCCTTCTGGCTTGCCCTGCCAATAGGCGGTCTATTTGCAGCTTGTGTTGGTTTTATACTTGGGATAATTACGTTAAGGCTTAGGGGGGATTATCTTGCGATAGTTACACTCGGGTTTATCCATATTGTGCACCTTATATTGAATAACTGGGACAGCTTGACAGGCGGACCAAATGGAATCCTTGGTATTGCACGTCCATCCCTTATGTCATTCAAGTTTAACCAGCCAATCCATTTTTATTATCTTATACTAACAATTGCCACTATAACTATGATAGTTATAACCCGCCTCAACAACTCAAGGATAGGCAGGGCATGGATAGCCATGCGAGAGGATGAAATAGCAGCAGAGGCAATGGGCATTGATACGACACGGATGAAGTGTTTGGCCTTTTCCCTTGGCGCATTCTGGGCTGGCCTTGCGGGTGTATTCTTTGCAGGAAAATTCGCATTTGTATCGCCAGAGAGTTTTACATTTTTTGAGTCAGTTTTTGTTTTGGCAATGGTTGTGCTTGGCGGTATGGGGAGTATTCCTGGCGCAGCAATTGGCGCCATAATTTTGATTATACTACCAGAGGCCTTGAGAGGATTTGCAAGCTATAGGATGCTTATCTTTGGCGCAGCCCTCGTTGCAATGATGGTCTTCAGACCACAAGGACTTATTGGGAGCCCAAGACGAAGGGTCGAGCTTCATCCAGAAGATGAAAAAATTTATGTTCAAGAAATGCAGTCGCTTTACGAGACAGAGAAACAATAACCATAAAGAGAAGTAAGATGGCAAAAAAACCATTTATCGCCAACAGAGGCTTATCATCAAGAGAGAAGGCTTCTCATGGAATACGGGTTGCGTTTTTTCAGACCACCCCAATCTTTGGAAACATAAAAACTAATGTAGAAAATGTTATTGCAAAAATTTATTCTATAGATGCACACCTGCTTGTCCTGCCTGAACTCTTCAACACAGGCTACCAGTTTAAGTCAGAAAAAGAGGTTTCGCGCTTAGCAGAAGATATACCGAAAGGATACACATCCAGAAGACTTATAGAAGCGGCAAAAATGAAAAAAATCTTCCTCGTTGCAGGCATCGCTGAAAAATACAGAGGCAAATTTTACAATTCATCTATCCTTGTCGGTCCTAAAGGTTTTATCGGCATATACAGAAAGGCGCACCTTTTCTGGAATGAAAAAAGATTTTTCAGCCCAGGCAACACCCCCTTTGAGGTTTATAACATCGGGCCTGCCAAGATTGGCATGATGATATGCTTTGACTGGCTTTTTCCTGAGGCTGCTCGAATCCTTGCAATAAAAGGCGCAGACATCATATGCCATCCATCAAATCTCGTGCTTCCTCATTGCCCGCAGGCAATGATAACAAGGTGTCTTGAAAATAGGGTCTTTGCTATAACAGCTAATAGAATCGGTATTGAAGAGAGGATAAAGAAGCAGAGGTTGCGATTTATTGGCCAAAGCGAGATTGTAGCGCCCAACGGCAAGATACTCTATCGTGCATCCGGCAATAGAGAGGAAATCGGCATTATCGAAATAGACCCTAAAGTAGCAAGGGATAAAAACATAACATCTTTAAACAATATTTTTGTGGACAGAAGAAAGAAATTTTATAAGCCGCTTATATAGGTCATCCCTTATAAACTTTTTTAGCAAATATTATTTCA
>MGQA01000087.1:0-9801 GCA_001797665.1 Deltaproteobacteria bacterium GWF2_42_12
GATGCTTGCTGCTGGGTGCGGAAGTCAAATCATTGTCAAGGCAAAGGGTGAGGATGCAAAGGGTGTAATTGCAGCATTGCAGACACTTATAGATGGGAATTTTGGAGAAGAGTAAAGCTGAATTACGATTTACGATTTTAGATTTACGATTTTAAATCGTAATTCGTAAATCGTAATTCGTAAATCTAAATTATGACCGAACAAAACAGAGCAGACATTGTATTAAAGGGCATAGGTGTTTCGCCTGGTATAAACATAGGCCGTGCGTATCTTATGGATGGCGGGACCTTGGAGACGCCCGCCTATTGTTATCTTGATTCTTCCTATGTCCCTTTTGAAATTAAACGCTTTGAGAATGCTGTCAAGGAGTCAAAGGAACAGCTTCAGAGGGTAAAAGACAAGCTTTCAAAGGATGGCAGGGGCAAGGAACATATCCGCATTGTTGATGCCCATCTTATGATGCTGGAAGACAAGATGCTGATAGATGATACGATAAAGACAATTAAAAAAGAAAGGGTAAATGCTGAATGGGCTATCAGGATTGTAATGCGGGAGGTAAGAGAATTCTTTGACAGCATTGACGATGAGTATATAAGGGAGAGAGGCACTGATATAGACCACATCTGCGACCGTGTCTTGAAAAACCTTATGGGTAAAAGGCATGTATCTGTTTCAGAGATAAAGGAAGAAGTTATAATTATCGCACATGATTTGTCGCCTACTGATACTGCGCAAATGGTAAGGGGCAAGGTTCTGGGGTTTCTTACAGATATAGGAGGTAGGACATCTCACACAGCGATTGTAGCCAGATCTTTAGAAATACCTGCAGTAGTGGGATTGGAGAGCATCACACAGAAGGTAAATGCAGGCGATACCCTTATTATAGACGGCACAAGCGGCCTTGTAATAATAAATCCATCTAAAAAGGTCATAAAGGACTATCAGAAGAAAAAAGAGCAGTATGCGGATTATGGGAAGATACTCCATCATTATAGAAAACTGCCTGCAGAAATGCTGGATGGCAGAAGGATAAGAATTATGGGCAATATAGAGATGGTAGAAGAGATCCCATCCATAATTGACCATGGAGCAGAGGGGATAGGGCTTTACAGGACAGAATTTCTCTACCTTAACAGGAAAGACCTGCCTACAGAGGATGAACATTTCAATGTTTATAAGAATGTGGTTGAAAAGGTTTCTCCGAATCCGACAATTATCCGTACATTAGATATAGGCGGAGATAAATTCCTTTCTCAAATGGAGCTTGCCCCTGAGATGAATCCTGCAATGGGTTTAAGGGCAATAAGATTCTGTATTAAGGAACCAGAAATATTTAAAACACAACTGAAGGGCATTTTGAGGGCCAGTGTATTCGGGAATATTAAGATTATGTTTCCTATGATATCTGGGGTAGAAGAGCTGAGAAAGGCTAAGGCTATAATGGAAGAGGCCAAAGAGGAGCTTAGAAAAGATGGGGTAGCATTTAATCCAAAGATATTTATAGGCGCAATGATAGAAGTGCCTTCTGCTGCTATTATTGCGGATATGTTGGCAAAAGAAGTGGATTTCTTCTCGATAGGCACAAATGACCTTCTTCAGTATTCCCTTGCGATAGACAGGGTAAACGAGCATGTGGCGTATTTATATGAACCACTTCATCCAGCAGCGCTAAGGATTATAAAAAATATAGTGGATGCAGCGCATAATGCTGGCATAGCTGTTGGCGTTTGCGGAGAGATGGCAGGAGAGCCTGAATATGCGTTGATTCTTTTAGGGCTCGGATTAGACCAGTTGAGTATGAACGCACTTTCGATACTCAAGGTAAAAAAGATAATAAGGTCTATTAAATATGCAGAGGCTCAAAAGATAGCAGAGACTGCGCTTACATTTGCCACTGCGCAAGAGGTAGAGAAGTTTATAAGAGATGAAATGGCGAAGAGGTTTTCAGATGAGTATGTATGATTGTGAAACTAACCAAGGTGGTGTAAAAGATGGCAACAGCAGACAAAAAAACCGTATCACTTACACATAGAACTCCTTAGCCTTTAGGCTGGGGAGGAATTACTAATGAGAGCATAATACAGATTACATTTGCGTTATTCCAAGAAACATCACCATTTCTGTCATGCCCGAATGCCTCTATCGGGCATCCAGAGTAATCGTAATGGATTCCCGCTAAATACATGCGGGAATGACGAATAGGGATATTTAGCAGATGAAAAATGCAAACTATTTAATGCTCCCCGTAGTATGTCTACGCCGTAAGAGACCGAAGGTCTTACAGGGTTTAAGATCAAGTCCTCAGAACAGATCCCTCGATGGTGGGGTGTAACGGCGTTCACTCAATCCCTTGCTCCTGACTTGTGAATTCTTTATATAAAGTCTGAAGTTTTACAAAATGTTTCTTCTCTTCTGATATGACATCTTCCACAGCATGTTTATCCTGTTCCTTTGTTGCCTTTAGCATTTCATAATAAAAGAGGATGGAATCCTTTTCCATATCCATTGCAACCCTTAATACATCCTCTGCGGCCTGTGCACTCGATGATAGTCTTTTACCACCGCCTGGTTTCGTAAACACCCTTGAATCTGAAAGGGCTTTTATGTACATTGCCTCTTCTTCCAGATAGGGGTCATATTTTCCAGAAAGCCTCTCGTCTGTAAGGGCTTTCATCATTCCTTCAAATGTTCCAATGTGTTTCTTTTCTTCATCAACAAGGAATGAAAATAAGTCCTTTACCTTGTCTGATTTTGCTGCCTTGCCAGCAGCAGTATAGAACTCAATACCATTCTTTTCAATCTGAATCGCTATTTGCAAAATCTCCCTGCCGGAAAAATGTGCGATATCCATTTTTTCTCCCCAAGTTTACCCTGCATCAAAATCTTTGGTGTCGGGGTAAATTAATAACAGAAATTCGCAATCCAAATTTAAGAGAATAATCTTATTTGTTATCCTCATCAACTGCCTTTTTCAACATAGCAAGAATCCCTGGTATAGCTGATGTCACCCTGTTCCAGTTCGGTATAAGTGGGGTACCCATAGGGTTTTCCATAAATGTGCTGGCGCCCTCTTTTATGGCATTTGCAAATGCCTCCACTGCCTTTGCCTCTTCATGTCTGTCAAATACAAGTCCATTTATAGCAGCATCAGCCTCGTATTTCACAATAGTATCCTCAGCAAGTCTTAAATATGTAACCTCAAGTGATTTAAAGAGTCCATCTGAAAAAACAATGCCACCTGCAGCCAGTGTCCTGAAAATGGACTTAGATATATCAACGCACATCTTCACAAGCCCCTTCCCGCCATTACCGGCAATGGGTTGATGTTTGTGCTCATAGTTATCTGCAATATCCACCTGACAGACCCGTTGCGGCGAATAGTTTCTAAATACCTCTGCAAGAACGCCTACCTCCAGGCCCCAGTCCCATGGAATTCTGTTGACCCTTGCCAGGTCTGTAATCATACAGAACTCTCCTGCGAGAGGATATCTAAAGCTGTCAAGGAATACGAGAAACGGATGGAATCCAACGACTTTTTGCAATGCCCTCGTAAGCGGAGTGATGAGCAGTCTTGTTACCCTTCCGTGCATCCTGTCTGTAACCCTGCTGTAAAATCCCTTGCAGAAGACCACATCTATATTCGGGTTTACTACAGGATAGCAGAGCCTGGCAAGCATCTCCCTGCTGTAGGTGACAATATCACAGTCGTGCAAGGCAATAACATCAGACCTTGCATTGGCGAGGGTATATCCATAGGCAATCCATGCAGAGCGGCCTTTGCCGTCCTCTCCAGCCCATAAACCATTTCTTTCGAGGGTAGCGTATATCTCTTTAATCCTCGCTCCCTCATTGTGGATTATCTTGACCTCGTAAGGGATTTGCGCCATGAACTCTTTTGCCTTTTTAAACTCTTCATCAGTAGCCCTGCCCAGGGTAAGGACAACCTCATTCACATATTTAACTTTCTTCAGTTCGTCTATGATTCCCTGTAGCGCAGGGGCCTGAAATTCTGTGTAAAGTGCGGGAAGCACGAGGGCAATAGGCCGATGTTTTGAAAATTCCACCATCTCTGATTCTATCCTCTCAAGGCTCGGCCTTCCAAGCCTGTGGAGTGTAACGATAATCCCTGTCTGATAAAAATCTGCCATGATAGACCTCCCATGAATACTGATTACACAGATTTCTGAAGAGCGATTACACTGATTAAAGCGTCTACTTTATCCGAATCTGTGTAATCCATTTTGTAATCTGCGTAATCATAGTATCTCCCTAAATATGCTCTATATCCCTTCCCTTCTCTTCCTTCTTCTCTTCGCGAGCCTTTTCTATTATCCTCTTAGCAGCATCTATTCCTCCCACGCCAAAGGCTATTGCAAGTGCTAACACGACGCCGCCGAATAATATTGAAAAGGCTGCGATCACAATACCCCTTGCTATTGTAAGCTCCACAAGCGCCATTGCAAGGACAAGGATAATGAACAAGAGTCTTACTGCTTCAGCAATAAGTTTTGCATGGTGGTAACCGCTGTTGACAGCAGCTATCAACACCCCTCTGCTTAAAAAACCTGCAATGATATATCCGATAATCAAAATAAGAATGGCAGAGAGCGCTCGCGGCAAGTAAAGGAGAAATTGTGATAAAAGGTTATCTATTACCTTTATCTGCAAGGCATCTAATCCTATCATCACAAACACAACAGCAAGCAATAGGTAAACTGCGTAGCCAAAAAAGTCTGACGGCTTTGCCCATACGTCGCCCTTTCTAATGAGAGCGGTCAATCCTACCTTGTCGCTCCATGTATCAAAATTTATCACCCTGAGAATTCTTAACATTACCAGTCTTATCAGCCATGCTAATATTAATCCAGCTATAATGATAATAAGCATCGCCATAAGATTGGGCGCAAACTTAACAAACCATTGCCAGAAGTCCCTGAACGGCTGAAACAATATTTCACTAAACTTTTCCATAATGCACCTCCTCAAATCCAGTTATTTATAAGATAATCTTTCCTTTCCTCAAACTCACGACATAGTTTCTCTATCTCTGCCTCTGCCCCATCATGGTCTATATCAGCCGCCTCCATGATAAAAGATGCAGTCTTTCCAAGATATAAAGGGACAAGGGATTTTAAAAGATGCTCAGAAGACATCTTTTTTCTATGATAGGTCAGGGCATAATCATATATTACCCTGACCCATAAGCCTATTGGAAATCTGAAGTCTTTATCAGGATGTCCGATAAGGGCATCTATCTCTCCGAAATCCCCTGGACCGAGTATCTCTATCAAAATAGGTTTAAGGTCTTTTACGCCAGTCCTAAATATATCCAGCATCCTCTCTACATTAACCCTTACAGGTTCAAGGCCCACATGATACCTGAATCCGAATGTTGGGATATCCCGCAAGCCCCGTATATTCTTCCATATCTCAAAATGCTTTTCAGTAAGATTGAATAAGCTGACAATCACCTGGAGGAGCATATCGGCAAGATCTGCGCCAGGGTCCTTCGGATCGTGAATCTTTGCGCCGAGGAATGTCTGACAGACCTTAAAATTATTGGCAATAGCCTCTGTGGTCATCCAAATGTCTATACCGAATCTGGCCACATGGGTTTCCCATACATCCTGCTTTAGATAAAACTCAGCCATCGGTCCTGAAAAACCGAAATCTCCTCCAATAGGCTGTCTTATGCTGTGGCCATATAATGCCCTGGTCATGGGATAGACAATGGAATTAGTTATGGTGCCGTCATATTTATGCCTGTTGTAGAGTGGCGCAACAAAATCAAACCCCCTTTTTATAACAGGAGAGAGAAGCAGTTCCATCCATTCCGGTGTTATACTTCTCAAATCTGCATCTACCACGCAGCAGGCTTCTGCACCCATTTCGACTGCCCTCTCAAATATGGCCCTGAATGCGCTTCCCTTTCCCGGTATCCCGTTATAGGGTATGCTTATCCGATGAGCGGGATATACCGGATGTGAGAGAAAAATAGCTGAATGGTCAAATGCGGTATTTCTTACAACCTCAGGTGTTCCGTCCGTAGAGCCTCCGTCTGAATTGACGACAACTGCCTTTTTATCCGGAAAATATTTTGCAACCCCCGCATCTACTGCCCTGACCACATGACCGATGGTTTTTGCATTATTGTAGCTCGCTATGCCTATAATAATATCAACCTTTTCCATGTAATTTTTCCTGAAGCCTTTGAACTTTCTCCTCTATCTGTCTTATCTCCTCTATCACCCTTTTTATTTCAGCATCGGAAAATGGGTTTTCACATGGAGGATTTGCCATATCATAGACCCTGCCGCCTATCTCTGCAAATCTTTTTTCTGCCTCCCGGTGAAGGGTATATATCTGATAACGGAGTTTTGCTATCTTCGCCATCTTTTCGGTCTTTTCCGCAGCCACCTTTGCCCCTTCTTTCACAATAACCCAGCCTTCCTCAGCTGCCTTTTTTAATCCTTCTTTAACATTTTCCCAAAAGCCCATACGTTTACCTCCTTTTTTATTCTGCCTAAAGCAGGTTATTGATGACTGTAAAAATCACCCCCTCACCTTTATCCTCTCCCCCTTAAGGGGGAGAGGGAGGGTGAGGGGATTTTTATGATAGCATATAAGGAGCTGTTGCCCAAATCCCATTTCTGCTGCAAATCGCATCTTTGGGTCTGCGGCTTTGTCAAAGTGGTATGGAGCAAGCCGACCGTGTCACGCTCAGCGTGACCGTGTCGGCGTAAAAAGCAACGGCAACATGGTTGCCTTGGTCCAAAATTGCCTGCGCCCTTTTCCTCGCGTCTACTCAAATCTGCGATTTTCGCTACGAAAGCGGATTTGGGTAACAGCCCCAGAATCAAAGAGACATGATTCTGCCAAGGTGCGGAGGGAGGGAATATAATACTCTGCGTGAGAGCCGATTTTGCGCCCAATACGAACAGTTATCCCACAGGGCCTCAGTGCTGAAAAAGCATCTTCGTCAGTAGCATCATCGCCTATATAGAATGGCACGTATCCAGGGGCAATCCTGCGCCATATCCATAAGACTGCCTTTCCTTTATTCCAGTGGAGCGCAGGTCGCACCTCCATCAACATCTTGCCACCGGTAAGCTGCAGGCCGTATTTCTTGAGCAATGGTCTGGTTGTTGCTCTAATAATACTCTGAACCCTTATATGGTAATTACCTTTGACCCGCCTCAGGTGCACTGCAATAGAAAGACCCTTGTTTTCTATATAGATATCAGGAATTGCCGATAACTCTTTAATCAATCTATGAGCGATGAGCGCAAGCGGCCTTCTATATGTCCTGCCTTTTCTCAGGATAAAACGGCCCTTATAATAGACCTCCATGCCATGGTTTGCAGCGTATATAATATTCTTCAGGCCAACCCTCTTCCTTATATCCTGCATTGACCTCCCGGTAACAATCCCTATCTTAATCCCTCTTTTCCGGGAGAGTTTTTTAAGCCATGTGTATATTTTATCCGGGATAGCAGCGCCCATCGGGTCATCAACTATCGGAGAGAGCGTCCCGTCAAAATCCAGGAATAATATTATCCCTCGAATCCTTTCCATTTCTTCCTATTACCACTCCATTAAGCAATACTATCGTAAATGTTGCGGAGCATTGCTGGAGCGAAAAATTTGGAGCAAGGCAACCATGTTGCCGTTTTTACGCCGACACGGTCGGCTCGCTCCATAAGTAGAACTACACGCCCACAGACACCTGAAGCGGAAGCAATACTCCACAACATTTACCCTTTGGCGTTGGGCATTTTCAGTATCAACTTAATTGAGTAGTACTACTCAGTGCGAATCTGTGTGATCTCTGCGATGATATCTGCAGCCCACTTATAGATATTATTTTCCCGGACAACTGCCCTCATCCTCTGCATCCTGAGCTGCCGTTCTTCAGGCTCCATCTCAATTGCAGCCTTAATCATATCTGCCATCTGCTCTGTATCATACGGATTCACAAGCAGGGCATCCCTCAATTCCCTCGATGCGCCGGCAAATGTGCTGAGTATTAGCGCGCCATCTTCATCTTCCCTGGATGCCACAAATTCCTTTGCCACCAGGTTCATGCCATCATGGAGCGATGTTATCATGCAGAAATCCGCACTGCGATAATAAGGCTCAATCTCTGCATGGGAGAAATGCCTTTTCAATAGGACGATCGGCGTCCAGCTCCCTGATTTGAATCTCCAATTGATGCGGTCTGCCTCAGCAGTTACCTCTCCGAGAAAGTCATGATACAGCTTGATATGCTCCCGACTTGGAGCTCCAATCTGGACAAAGGTAAAGATGCCGAGGTATTCAGGATTCTTTTCCAGAAATCGTTCTATTGCCCTGAACCGCTCAATGATCCCCTTTATATAATCCATGCGGTCAACACCTACGCCCAAAATGGCGGCCTTTACCCCCAGGTTCCGGAACAACTCCTGTTTGTCGGGTACTCCTGCGCGGAGCGGCTGAGGGGTAAAATCAACGCTTATGGGAAAAGGCTTGACCAGGGTCGTATGCCCCATCCTTGTCGTGGAAAAATGCTCCCAGTTCGTGCGGCACTCCAGGGTTCTGTCAACTGTTTCAAGAAAATTATTGCAGTGAAACTGCGTGTGAAAGCCTATGATGTCCGCTCCCAGCATCCCGTGGAGTATCTCACGTTTCCACGGGCATATCCCGAATGCCTCAGGGTTTGGCCATGGGATATGCCAGAAGAGGACTATCTTTGAGTCCGGATGACGGTCTTTGATTATTCGCGGTAGTATGGAAAAGTGGTAATCATGGATAAAGATATACGACTCCCGGTCAATCTCGCTTTCAAGCGCCTTTGCAAATTTCATATTCACTTCTTTGTAACGCGCCCAGTCATTGGCCCTAAAAACAGGGCGGGTGTGGGCGATATGACAGAGTGGCCATATACCCTCATTGGAAAATCCGTAATAATACCCTTCCTCTTCTTCCTGGGAGAGCCAAACCCTCTTTAGATCATACTGCGGATTGTCCGGTGGAACGCGGACCACGCAATGCCTGTCTACAGTCTCCCTGTCTGCATCCCCTGAGCCGTGCGCAATCCAGAGGCCTCCGCATGCCCTGAGCAGTGGGTCAATGGCAGTCACAAGTCCGCTTGCAGGGCTGATGCACTCAATCTTTTTTCCGCTCCGGATGTGCATGTACGGCTCGCGGTTCGAAACAACGATAAGTTTCTTGTCCCCCAATCTGGCCTGCACATGAATCTTCAGGCGTTCGGCAGTCCAGATGGATTCCGCATGCTGCCGCAGCCTCGCCTCCTCTTCCGCAGATGCCCGAGCTATAGACAGGCTCTTTGCAAGAGTGGATATCTCCTTAGATATAGGGGCAAAGATATCCTCCTTCGGCATCTTAAAGGCCTCTTCCGCCTCTCCCCTGCTTACCCTCTTCATCCATTCAGACATCCTTGCAATAGGTCCCATAATGCTCCAGCGGATGACAAGAAGCGTAATAACAGAGATGAGAACAGCATTGGCCAGAATCCTCAAAAAGTTTCTGCGCCAGACACTGTAGAGGTATTCGCTGATATAAGAGGCGTCGCTGAAAACCACTATTGTGCCGCTCCTCACGCCCTCATCGCCATAGGCCGGAGCTGCAAATAAGTAAACTGTCCTTGATTCAATCTTTTCGTAAGAGCCTCTGCCGGTCTCATCCTTAAATTCTTCAAATACAATATCCACCTTCTGAGGTAATTTGTCTGCCAATCCTTTTGACACAGCAACAACCTCGCCTGCGGTGTTGTAGACTGCTATGCCGAATATCTGCTTGCCT
>MGQA01000087.1:9811-18129 GCA_001797665.1 Deltaproteobacteria bacterium GWF2_42_12
TTTCTATTATCCTGTCCAGTTTCTTGGAAGGCCCTTTTGCTATGAGATGCCCCACCGATTCCTTGAGCCCTTCTGACACGAGCCATGCCCGATGCTCCAGTTCAGAAGCAAGCCTTGTCTTTTCAGATTGAACCGTAAGATATGCGGATATGCCGGCAACGCAGGCAACTGCAATGACAAGGGCAAAAATAAGTCTCAGTGTTATCTTCACCCAGTTAGCCCCCCTTGTTGCCCCAGTAGACCCAATCTGCAAAAAACCTTCTTAAGATAGGGTGATAGTCCTTTTTCATAAGGTCTAACGGGGTTCATAGATATATTATATCCTCCATGCTGTACAACGACAGGAACAATAACAGGTATTCCCTGAGGTGGCGCGTGAGCAGGAAGTTCTGCCGCACATGCTCCCTGCCGTTGGCGCCGAGCCTTTTGGCATATTCAGGGTTCTGGAGAAGTTGCTTCACGGCAAGGGCTGCGCCGTCAATACTGTGGCACAGAAGGCCGTGGTATTTATGCCTTATCTGAAGGGG
The DNA here is from genome assembly GCA_001797665.1 of Deltaproteobacteria bacterium GWF2_42_12. Lineage (GTDB taxonomy): Bacteria > Desulfobacterota > GWC2-55-46 > UBA9637 > UBA9637 > UBA9637. The sequence continues at coordinate 10,339 of MGQA01000087.1, forward strand.
GATGCCACCCACGGCAGATGCCACCACTGGCTTCCCCTTCCATAGGGCCTCTGAAACAGTAAGGCCAAAACCCTCGCGTACGGACTTCTGGATAATCACCGTAGAGGCGCGCTGGAGAGCATTGACATGGATGTCATTATGAGGCATCAGCAGGATATGGATATCCTGATCTCCTTCTGCAGAGCGTTTTACCGTCTGCAGGACCTCAGCAGATTCAGGGTCATCGGCAGCAACTCCACCTGCCAGCGCCAATTGGCAATCCACATACCGTTTCACCTTTCTGTAGACCTCTATAACCCCTATCGGATCCTTAAGGTAATCAAATCTCGAAATCTGGGTGATCATCGGCTTGTCATTTTTTATATCATAGTGCAACAGGGTCTCATCAATAACCTCTTGCGGCAGTTCTCTGTTTTTGTCGCTCAGAGGGTCAATGGAAGGAGATATGAGGAACTGTCTGATCGGGAACTCTTTTGCAAATGACGGCGCTGAAAATATTGCTGCATCGTATCGTATGATACAACTGCGCAGCGCATCAAGGACGCGCGTCTGGGCATTGGATATGTCAATGTGACATCGCCAAATCCATCTGTTCTGCCTTGCAGCCTTCTGATTGATAAGGGCTATCGGCTGGGGGTCGTGGATGAACATGATATCAGCCGAACATTCTATCTCCCTGGCATTATCTTCGCCTGTCTTCCAGAAGATGTCCCACATCTCCGGCGTTATCGCCTCGCGCATTCCATGGAGGGCATTATGGATCTTCTTCGTTACCTCAAAGAATTGCTCACCGCCCTTTATAACATCCCATCTGGTGTTCACGCCGAGTTCCTTGAGAAGCGGGACCATGCGGTTCAATATCTCAGCCACACCTCCCCCTACTGCAGTGGAATTGATGTGCTGGACAGACCTGTTTCTCAGGCGGTCCGATAGGAGGCGCAGTTCATCAATCACACCTTTTCCGACTATGGATTCGTATCTATCAAGCATTGCCGTTACCTGCACTCTTTAAAGATGAAATTCTTTTATTCAATATTGTTAGAATCGCCCTCCGTATCCCTTCACCTGTCTGCGTATATGGGTCTATCTGCGCCAGTTTTATCGCCACTTGTTCTTCGCCGAGCGATGCCGCAAGCCAGTTTGAAAAATCATTGGTAGGCCGTTCCAGCCGCAATCTTGCCTCAAACATGTGGAAATAGATGGAGCTGATGCTTATCTGGCTGACACAGTCTGCAAACTCCTCAAGATTTGCAGCCTGATACCCGGCAGGGAATACAAAACTTACTGATCTTAGAAAATTGAACTCCATCCCCTCAGGCGCGGAGAGCCCTTTCAAACGGGGGCGGCTTATCAGAGAATCCTCTATGGTTTTTATCAGCGCCTCCCTGATGGACCTGATGCTGGGGTGAATCATAATATCAATGGCTGCCAGCGCCTCTCCGAGACGCTCATCGCCGAGCGCATCAGAGACCCAGCAGGCGAAATCATTGGCCGGTTCAGGCACAAGATACTGGTGCTGCTGAACAAACTGATGGGTGTGGTGATAGATGCATGAGCCGCTGACCTCGCGCAAATGCTTTGCCAGTTCCGCCAGCGTGGATGCCCTGATGCCCGTCAGCTCCACCAGATGAAGACTGGAGTAAAACACAAATGGTTCAACAGGATTCATATTCACACATGTCCTTTTGGAGATAATACAAACGCATTAAATAAAGTGACGCCATACGAACACAAGAAATGGCTTTAGACAAGGCGGACGGCGAGGAAAACCGCAGCCACGCTGAGCGTGGCTATGTCCCGCTTAGCGGGACAGGCATACTCTTTGCCGTACGTCGAGGATTTTCAGAGGAGTCCAACGCAGTATAAAGACATTTATTGCGTTCGTATTAAAAGCATTATAGCCTTCTTCCTGAATCAGGGTCAAACAGGAAAACCTTATCCTTCTTAACCCTTATCATTACATGCCCGCCTATCGCTGGTTTTTCTTTAACATCCAGTATCCCTCTTGCCTTTATGCCGCCCCACCTGACATCAACCCAGCTAAATGAGCCGACAGGTTCAACAAGTTCAACATTTCCTGTATCTTCAATATCCTTCTCAATCCTTTGTTCAGAGACAATTATATCTTCAGGTCTTATCCCTGCGACTACGCTGTCGCCCTGCGGCATAGATTCTACGCATGGAGAAAGGTTAAATCCATTAAGGTCTATCTCCAGCGGCTGGTGTCTTTTCACAGCGCACCTGAAGAAATTCATGGGAGGGCTCCCTATGAAGCCTGCGACAAAGATATTTAACGGTTTCTGATAAATCTCCATGGGGGTGCCGCACTGCTGTATCTCGCCTCTATTGAGGATAGCCAATCTGTCGGAAAGGCTCATTGCCTCCGCCTGATCATGGGTGACATAAACAGTTGTTATCCTCAATCCCTGATGGAGCCTTTTAAGCTCCGCCCTCATCTCGACCCGCAGTCTGGCATCAAGGTTTGACAGGGGCTCGTCCATCAAAAACACCTTTGGTTTTCTGATAATTGCCCTTCCCAGGGCAACCCGTTGTCTCTGTCCCCCGGAAAGTTCCTTTGGCCTTCTCTGGAGCAGTTCTTTGAGCCCGATTATTGAAGCAACCCTTTCCACATCTCCTTCAATAATCTTTTTCGGGGTCTTTTTCATCTTTAAAGGGAATGCCATATTTTCATAAACAGTCATGTGCGGGTAGAGGGCGTAACTCTGAAAGACCATTGCCACATCCCTTTCTTTCGGTGAGAGGTCGTTTACAACCTTATCATCAAAATATATCTTACCCTCTGTTGCAGGCTCAAGTCCTGCAATTATATTGAGGATTGTGGATTTGCCGCATCCGCTCGGACCTACAAAGGTGAAAAACTCTCCCTCATGGATGGTGAGTTCAAGCCGTGGAATGACCACAACATCCTTAAATGCCTTTCTTAGATTTTCAAATCTTATCCTGGCCATGCCGTTACCCCTTTACCGCCCCTGCTGTCAGCCCCTCAATGATCCTTCTCTGGAACGCAAAGATGAGGACTATAAGGGGAATGGTTACAACCACTGATGCCGCAGCTATATCACCCCAGGGAACCTCGTGAAGCCCGGGAAAGAGGGCAATGCCCACAGGTATTGTCCTTGAAGCCGTAGTAGAGGTAAATGTCAGGGCAAAGAGGAACTCATTCCATGAAAAGATAAATACAAGAACGGCTGTTGCAAAGACCCCTGGCGCTGAAAGGGGCAGAATGATTTTATAGAATGCCTGAAACGGACTGCACCCGTCTACCCTTGCTGCGCGGTATATCTCATCCGGTATTTCCCTGAAGAAGTTGGTCAGTATCCAGATGGCCAGGGGAAGGGAAAAGGTTGTATAGGTAATGATAAGCGCCCACCATGTATCCCTTAAACCCAGCGCCCTTATGATGAGGTAGAGGGGGCTTACAGTTGCAATGGGCGGGAACATGGAGACAGAGAGGACAAATCCGAGTATCAGCGCCTTATATCTTATATTCAATCTTGCAAGGCCGAAGGCAGCAAGGGAGCCTATGATGAGTGAAAGCAATGTGGTAGATGCTGCAACAACAGCGCTGTTAAGTATAATCCTTAAAAATGGATGCCCCTTGAAGATAGAGACATAGTGGTCTACAGTCGTATTTTGAGGCAAGAGGGGCGGTATCCTTACAATCTCTGCATCAGGTTTGAGGCTTGTTATAAACTGCCACAGTAATGGACCGGAACAATAGAGGATTGTCAGCGCCAGTAAAAGGTAAAGACCAACAACTTTGAACTTTGGGTTCACTGCTTTATCCCCCTGCTTAAAAGCCTTATATAAAAGATGCTGATACTTCCTATGCACAGGAATATAACCACGGAAAGCGCTGAGCCATAGCCGAACTGGAGGGTCTGGAATAATGTCTTGTATGCATATATGGATAATGTCTCTGTGGTGTTTGCAGGGCCACCGCCGGTAAGCACATAGACTGCATCAAAGACCCTGAACGCATCAAGGGTCCTGAATATCAGCACAACGAGGATAACCGGTTTCAGCAGAGGCAAGGTAATCTTTCTGAATATAGCAAGGTTCTCGGCCCCGTCAACCCTTGCTGCATGGTAAATATCCTGGGGGATTACATGAAGCCCTGCCATAAGCAGTATGGCGACAAACGGCGTTGTCTTCCAGACATCCATGAATATGGCTGCGTTCATCGCCCAGAAAGGGCTGCCGAGCCAGTTTATCTTTGCTCCGAGCATATAGTTCAGTATGCCGAAGTCTGTATTGTACATCCACTCCCACATCCTTGCTGATACAACCGTAGGGATTGCCCAGGGGATTAAGACAAGTGCCCTTACTATGCCCTTAAACATGAATGTCCTGTTCAGGAGCATCGCGATGGAAAGGCCGAGGAAGAGTTCCATGGATACAGACACTACGGTAAAATAGACGGTGTTCTTAAGTGCGTTCCAGAACCTGTCGTCCTTCAGAAGAAACAGGTAATTTTCAAGACCAACAAATCGTGAGATGTCAAAGATGAGCAGCCTCCTGTGAAGACTCAGATAAAGGACATACACAAGGGGGTATATGCTCACAAGGGAAAGCAAAATAAGCGCGGAAATTACAAATCTGTATCCGCTGTCCTTTATCGTCATCTCGCCACCCCCATGATATGCTCTATCTGCCTCTGAACAGAACTCAATGCCTCCTCCGGCGTCTTGATGCCTGACAGAGCAGCGCTGAATTCAGGCTGCATCACCTGCGTTACCATCATGTAATACGGGGTTACAGGCCTCGGCCTTGCCTTCATAAAGACATCGTAGAGACCTGTGATGAATGGCTGCTCCTTCATTAAATCCCTATCTCTATATAAGGACTTTCTTGTCGGCTTATATCCTATAGTTAGGGCAAAGGTCTTCTGCGCCTCATAGGATGTGAGGAATCTTATAAGTCTCTCTGCTGCATCAGGATGTCTTGAGTATCTATTGATACCGAGCTGCCATCCTCCAAGTGTTGAAGCGGATTCTTTGCCCGGAAACGATGGCAGGGTTGAAATCCCCACCTTTCCTTTGACAGGGGAACCTTCTCTTTCAAAGATATTCCAGGCATAGGGCCAGTTTCTCATAAATATTGCCCTGCCGTTTCCAAATATATGCCGTGTCGGCTCCTCTATTGCAGTAGTTACAAGGGGCGGCGTAACTGCGTATGTTACTATTAAATCCCTCATGAGCCGCAGCGCCGTGACATTTTCTATACTGTTGACGACAATCTCCCTACCCCTTATCACATCGCCCCCGTTGCTCCAGAAATACTCAAGCACATTGCACACCAGCCCCTCATACTGTTTTCCCTGCCAGATAAAGCCATAGAGGTCAGATTCGTTTTTTGTAATCGTCTTTGCCTGATGAACGAGTTCATCCCATATCTTCGGCGGCAGGAAACCGTATTTGTCCAGAATATCTTTTCTGTAGTAGAGAAGCCCTGCATCTATATACCAGGGGATTGCATATATCTTTTCGTTATAAGTTACAGCATGCATGGGGCCAGGGAAAAACTCATCCCTTTCTCCTTCCTGGATGAGGTGGCCTAAATCCATGAGCCATCCGGCCCTTGCAAATTCAGGGACCCATATCACATCCATGCTCAGCACATCAAAATCCGATGACCTCCCTTCCAGATTAATTGCATAGAACTGATGCTGCTCATCTGTGGATGCAGGGAGTGTCTCATCATTAACTTTTATACCGGGGTTTTCCTTTTCAAATCTGTCCAGCAGCTGTCTGAATGGCTCCGGATCTCCTGCTATCTTGCCGTGCTTGAATATAATGACAGTCTCTTTACCCTCCTGCCTGCCTTTCTCCTGAATGCAACCTGAGATAAAAGGCAGGAATAACGGCAGAATCAAAACTGGTAGTAGATGTCTTTGCAAAGACATTATTTATCCCATCATAATCTTTAACGCGTAATTCCCTGTGGTCTTGCCGCAGGGCAGTTCATTAAACACTACACTGGTTGATACTGAAACATACATTTCTCATAGTTTACGCTCAAAAATTGCCCAGATGTCCGTCTAAGGCGGGCGGAGCAAGCCCCCGATTGAATCTATCGGGGGGAGGCATATTTTTGTAGTATGTTGAGCGCAGAAGCCCCAGCGATCCGCCTAAGGCAGACAGCAGATGGGTATTTTTCAGCGTAAACTAACTACATCTTTTCATCCACAGTCTCCACAGCATCCTTTGCCGCCACTGTTGTCACCGCCGGATTCATGGAGACAAGAATGACAGTCATGGCATTCGTTAATTGAATAAAGTCTTCTCGCGCAACATCCGGCAAAGGCCGTCCAGCAGGGATTCGTGTTTTCAAAGGATTGATAAATCTGTTGTTCAGCCTCATTTCATAATGGAGATGCGGTCCAGTGGTAAGGCCTGTAGACCCTACATAGCCAATAATATCTCCCTGCTTAATCTTTATCCCCTTCTCAGCACCTCTGACGAATCTGGAGAGGTGCCCGTATCTTGTTTCATATCCATTGGGGTGACGTATGATAATCAACTTGCCATAACCCGCTCTGTATCCTGCAAACGAAACAGTCCCATCTCCTACTGCTGATACAGGCGTGCCATGAGGGGCTGAATAATCCACCCCGTGATGAGGTCTGTATTTTTTTAGTATTGGATGAAATCTTCCTTGAGAAAACCCTGAACTTATCCGACGGTAGTTCAATGGCGCCTTTAAAAATGCCCGGCGCAGCGATTTCCCTTCCCTATCATAGTATCCCTGCATATCACCATGTTCAAATCTGAAGGCATGATATGCCTCTCCATTATTCACAAACTCCGCAGCAAGGATGTTGCCGTATTTTTTAAACGCGCCGTTCTCGTAGAGTTCTTCAACGATAACCTTGAAAATATCTCCGTTTCTCAGGTCTGTTGTAAAATCTATATCCCATGCAAAGATATCAGAAAGGGTTAGCGCAAGCCTCAACCTATCCCTACCATCACCAATGGATGAGATGAGATTATCCTCTATGAGGCCGCTTATCTGGGCTATCCTCTTTTCATACTCTACAGCAGCCTTTTCAGCGGTAAACCCATCCCCTGCCCGCACAATCTTTAGCACTGAATCATCATTTATCCTGTATGCAAAAGACTGCACCCTGCTCTGCTCATCACTCACTATTTTATAATGCTGACCAGCAGATACATTCCTCAGTCTGTAGATACCGGCAGATGCCTCTCTTATGCGGAAGAGGTCTTGTATATCAAGACCGTTCCTCTTAAATATGTTATAGATGGTGTCATTTGATTTTATGATGCCTTCTACCTCGCTGTATATCTCTCTTTTGACATCACCTTCCGCTGCTTCTGAAGCGGCCTCGATTATCTCAGTATCATGGGGAACCTGAAGCCTTCCTGTGATCGAAATGATGCTAATCAATACAGAGACTGCCATGCCTGCACCTAAGAAAAACATTTTCATATCTGCTCCTTTGCCTGTTTGAGATATACTGTCCTTATGGGGAATGGTATCTCTATGCCCTCTTCTTTAAATCTTTTAAATATCCTCTTTCGGAGTTCGTGCTGGACAAGATACTGGTCAACATATTCGGCTATCTGGCATATAAGAGTGAAATTTAACGATGAATCGCCAAAACCGGGTATAAATCTTACAAATGGCGGCGGCTCTTTTAAAAAGCCTGCTATCTCGCCGGCAGCCTTTTGAGCCTCTTGAACAAGGATTTTCTCCACCCTGTCCGGATCAGAATCATAGCTCACCCCGATAGGGATTAATAGCGACATC
>MGQA01000088.1:0-3191 GCA_001797665.1 Deltaproteobacteria bacterium GWF2_42_12
GTATTCACTCACACATACAATATACCATTTTCTACGCAGCAAGCTGCGGGGAATTTACCCGAAGAGCTATTAAATTAAGCAAATTCTGAATTTCGTTGTCATCAATATTTACAAAAATTATTCCATCGTTAGATAGTAGTTGTTTCAGAAGGCTTAATCTTGGGTACATCATACAGAGCCACTTATCATGGCGGCTCAAATCTTCCTTTATATCGCCTACAACGTTACCAAGCCATTTCCTCATTTCAGATGAATTTACCCTATCGCTGTATACCCAATGTTCTTTTCCAGTATTGTAAGGCGGATCAATGGAGATGCATTTCACGTTGTTATAGTAATAAGGCAGGAGGGCTTTCAATGCCTCAAGGTTATCGCCCTTGATAATCAGGTTTTCACTCTCGCCAACGGATAGAGAATGAACCCTCTTTAAAAGCCTGAAAGGGACTTCCTTGTCATGATTTATTACCTGTTTCTTTCCTATCCAATCAAGTATCGGCATTTTTAACCTATTCTCTCAATTTACTGCAACAAAACAACATGGAAATAACGGGAACTGATTTATTTACCATCTCCCCTTCCCTGACGCCGTATTTATAACACAACATGCAATGGAAAACAATTTTACAAAGGCTGTAATGTGAACACTGTCTCTGGAGTTGTCTTGCAACTTGCACCTTGTAACTTATGGATAATTTTGATAGTCTTCAGTCTATGCGAAGCATAAGGATTGCAATGGCGCAGATAAATCCCACTGTTGGCGACCTTTCTAACAACGCAAAAAAGATTCTTAAGTTTGTAAATAAGGCGAAGTATGCCGATGCAGATATTGTGGTCTTTCCTGAATTGGCTGTTACAGGCTATCCTCCTGAAGACCTTCTCTTAAAACCCCAATTCGTGGCCGACAATATAAAATACCTTAAATACATTGCGCATAAAACAAAGGATATTACTGCTATTGTAGGATTTGTTGACAGCAAAGAGGATATATATAATGCGGCTGCAGTTATTAATAGAGGCGAAGTAGCGGCTGTTTATCATAAAATGTTTCTGCCTAATTACGGAGTATTCGATGAGGACAGATATTTTCAGGCAGGCGCAGCGCCGCTGAATATCGTATTGAAAGGCATTACTATCGGCATAGGCATCTGCGAGGATATATGGTATCCGGAAGGCCCGGCAAGGGCGCAGGCCATTGCTGGCGCAGAGATTATCGTAAATATAAATGCCTCTCCATACCATATGGGAAAGGCAAGATTCAGGGAAGAGATGATTAGCACGCGGGCGTCAGACAACGGGGTTATTATTGCGTATAATAATATGGTCGGGGGTCAGGATGAGCTTGTATTTGACGGCCAGGGCATGATTATAGATGAAAAGATGCAGGTTGTTGCGCGGGGCAGGGCATTTGAAGAGGATTTGATTGTGGCTGATGTGGATGTGGATGGTATCCTTGGTGCCCGCCTCCATGACCCAAGGAGGAGAAAGGAAAAACTTTCACTTGAAAAAAACGGCATCAAGGTAAAAGAAATAATCCTCTCCCCGATTAAAACCTTCGGGGACAAGCGTGATACTCAAGCGGCAAAGAGAAAAAAGAACATACCCAAGCGCAATATTGTATCGCCGGAGCCTCTAAAAGAGGTTTACGCTGCCCTTACGCTCGGCACAAGGGACTATGTGAAGAAAAACGGGTTTCGGCATGTGGTAATAGGCTTGAGCGGCGGCATAGATTCATCTATTGTTGCATCCATTGCAGTGGACGCCATTGGTAAAAATAATGTAACAGGGGTATTTATGCCGTCGCAGTATTCTTCAAAGGCAAGCAAGGAAGATGCAGAGGCGCTTGCCAAAAATCTTGGGATTGAATTGTTGACAGTTCCGATACAAAATATTTTTCAGGACTATTTAAAAACATTGTCGCCGGCCTTTAAAAAGAAAAGGCCTGATGTGACGGAGGAAAATATCCAGGCAAGGATACGGGGAAATATCCTCATGGCAATTTCCAATAAATTCGGCTGGCTTGTGCTGACAACAGGCAATAAGAGCGAGATGAGCGTTGGATATGCAACCCTCTACGGTGATATGGCCGGAGGATTTGCTGTTATAAAAGATGTTCCAAAGATGCTTGTATACAAACTGTCTGAATACAGAAATAGCCTGTCGGTAAAATCCGGTAAAAAGGCCCCGATCCCTAAAAGGATTTTGACAAAGGCCCCGACCGCAGAATTAAAGCCTCATCAAACTGACCAGGATACGCTTCCCCCTTACGATATACTGGATACTATCCTGAAGGCCTATGTTGAGGATGATAAAAGTTTTGAAGAGATTTTAGATATGGGCTTCAGCAAAGAAATTGTTAAAAAGGTTATATGGATGGTTGATTCATCGGAATATAAACGCCGTCAGTCTCCACCTGGTGTAAAGATTACCCCTCGCGCCCTTGGGAAAGATAGAAGAATGCCGATTACAAATAGGTATGAGAGTTATTGATAAAGCAGCCTAAAAGTTGAATAGCCTACGAGCTACAAACTCATATACTTTAGACTCAGAGACTTTTTTATGATTATTCAGTTCTAAAAATTACCGTCCACACGCCGGATACCCATCAATATCAGGGTTTGAATCAGTAATGTTGGTTTTGTATCCACCTCCATTAGGGTCTACAAGCCATATGTCAAAGTCCCCGTCTCTTTTTGAACCAATGGCTATGGAATTCCCATCTGGAGACCATGATGGGGTTAGCTCGTCATAAGTAGCACCTGTAGAATCCGTAAGTTTTGTGATCGCCTTGGTATCTATATTGACTTTATAGAGCTGGTTGAATTGATTTACCCTTCGTCTGGTAAATGTTATTTCTTTGCCATCTGGACTCCATGAAGGGGCAAAATCCATATAGTCCATTCCACTGTCACAGGTTAAAGAGCCTATGGGATTCCCAGAAGAATCCATCAGATAGATGGTATACAGATTAACACAATTTGCCTCCTGGGGTGAATTGAATTTTGTATAGGCAATCTTCTGACCGTCTGGAGACCAGGCTGGCAAGCCGCTATAGGAAGAACCAGGCACATTGGTAAGTTGAGTTTCTATACTTGTTAGTGGATCAATTGTAAATATCTCTACATCTGCATACGGCGAATATTGCCCTGACTCTCTGTGAAATGCTGTCTTTGTCCCATCAGGAGACCAGCTTG
>MGQA01000088.1:3231-15980 GCA_001797665.1 Deltaproteobacteria bacterium GWF2_42_12
GATGTCTAAGAGGTATATTCGAGGCCCATCCACAGTAAAGGCAAGGGTGTTTCCGTCTGGGGATGGGGCGAGCTTGCCTATACCAAGATTAGGATTTGGGTTGTCGTAGATAATGGCAGGATTGCTTCCATCTGCCCCTATCCTGTAGATTTTATAAATCCCATCCCTCTTTGACACATAGTATATTTTTGATGGAGAGGTGACTCTTCCGATGACAGCGCCTTCTTCGTTTCCGAGTTTACCGTAGAAGACCACAATGTATCTGCCTTGTTTTATGTTGTCAGATGGAGGTGCAAAGGAGATAACTGGGGTTTCTTCCCCTGGGTCCAATGGGGCTGAAAGGACGTATGCTGCAAGGAGGTATCTCTCACTATTGATGTTATCGTAGTAGATGGTTATGCTTCCAATGGTCTGGCCAGTAGAATCTGTATAGGGTTCCATTGTCTCTGTGTTTGTGTTTTTTACCTTTAACCCGCCAGATGAAGGGGTTGCCTCCATCTGCCCCCGGAAGAAGTAGTTTAAAAGCCCGGCGGAGTAACCCACGGCGCGGGGGAGGAGGGAGCCGTAGTCTTGGTAGACATTGTCATCAAGGACAGGGATTTTGGGAAGGGTTGAGCCAATCCAATTCCTGTAGTAATCAAGATAGTCAACTGCGGAAAGGAGATAACCTTGACCTCCGTTGGTCTCGCCACAGCAGTTTTTGAGGTAATACTGTCTTTGATAGGGTGCATTCGGATACGGTGTTCTTTCTGTAATGGTTGTTTGAGTTATATCTGGATATGGGAAATTGCTTGCATTGATTGTGTCTTCGCTGAAGAAATTAGCGTTGGTATATTCGGAGAGACCGATTGCAATGCCTGACGGTGGATTACTACCATTATATTGATTGGTATCCCATAATTGAGTAATAGGAATGTAGCCAGCCTCTGCTGAAGAGTTGAAAGAAACTGCTGGAAAAATCGGGTTAGACATGAAAGACGAGGCTGTAGTACGATTATCTTTAGCCCAGTTCTCAAATTGAGGGATAATACCAATGTCGTCTAATGGATGGGCATCATCCCTCACATGGGCAGGCTGAGCGGCATCTTCAATAAGATGAATGATATGGCCTAATCCCTGAAATGTTTTTGCAAAGTTTGCCTGTCTTTCTGTGTCAGTCGTCGATGTAAGCGCAAGGTAGTAATAATCCCTTGCCTCTTGCCAGTTCCAGGGATTGGTAGTATTTTGCGCCCAGAGTAGGGATGACATGCCGTTAATCCAGGGATAATATGTGCTTAGTCCTGCCTGATTCCAGGATGTAGCAATGGGGTTGTGGAAATGGTGGTAATAGTATGCGGTAAAAATATTGCCAGCATCTTCTTTTATGCCACCCTCTCCAATCCACTCTTTCACTGATTTTGATTCTCCATTAAGACTCAGCGGCTCTTCAATATTTTTACTAAACCCGAAATTTTTTAGATAATCACCACCTGTTAAACTTAGAACAGAATACTCTGCAGCCTTTTCAGATAGGTCTTTATGAGTTTTTTCTGCATTCCATGCCCATGAGTTTGCAGAGTAAAAACCAAGAAATGCGAATAGTAATAGAGTGATTTTTTTATACATATTCACCTTCCGAATTGATCACTGTCAATCAATTCACCTAATCCAAGGAACTTTCGTTCCTTATTTTTTTCTAGTCTTAATAACTTCCATTTCCATTTTAATTGGTGGTATTTCCCATCTGGAACAGAGGGTTCACTTGGAATATTTTTTCTTCTTTCTTCTACATCTGTCACTTTTTCCAAAATTATAACCGGCTTCCCATTTTCAACCTTTAAAATATAAGTCCCTTTTGGCGCCCCCCATTCCCTTTCTAAAAACGACTTCCATGGCCCATGAAGATCAATTCCATCAACAGTCCCATATCCGCTTTTGTAGATAATTACATCTGCTACAACCATTAACCTCGTCCAAGGATTAACAATCCATATTCCAGATATATAAAACTCTCCATTCTTATCAGTCAGCGTCTCCTGTGCATCATAGAAGATTGTGTTTTCAAAGAGGCTAGATAGACGATATTGACACCATTCAATTAAAACCACAACTCCCTCAATTGGTTCCTTTGTCTCTGCATCAAGAATCTTTCCCTGAAATGGACCAAATTCAGTAGCCCTTGCATAACTAAAATTGCCAATCACAATAAAGATGGCTACTAAAAATATCTTTTTCATAGGTTCCGTCCTAAAATACCTTTATCTTCCATAGCCCATCTTTATCTTTTACAAAAAAAAGATGGAAGGAATATGATACACCATTCCTCGTTGTGATTATCTCGTACTCTGCCCTGTTGCCTTCAACCTTCACCAGATTTATCTTCCCCATATCGTTTGCAATGGTACTCAGTAATGATGTTAAGGCTGTAAATTGCGTTCCATAGGTTTCTTGTGAACTTTCTTCAAAGAAACCGACAGCCTTTTCAACATCTGCGTTAGTAAGTCCTGCCCGCATCCCCTCCCACTTCCCTTTTAAGAGATTATCCATCTCTGCTTGATTGAGCGCTGTGATGGCTATGGTGTCTGTAGAGGTGTTTCCGTCACCTGTTGTGCCGGTTGCGGTAAAGTAGTAGATTCCCTCAATTGTCATCTTTACCTTGCACGCATCGTAGCTTGTGCAATTCGTCCAATCTACGGAAGCCGGCCCCAGGTAGGAAAGCGATGGGGTTGTGCCGCTTGCATAGCCGCTTATGACAAGCGTTGCCTCCAATGGCGCTATGCCTGATTCTGTATTTGATGTTATTTTTATGTAATTGCCTGTGGTTGCTGCATTTACTGTTAATGAGGCTGTTGCTGTGTTTTTGTTTGCATCTTTTGCAGTTGCAGTGATGGTGTTTGCGCCTTCTGTTAGAGGCACATTATTTGCCACAAATTCATTGCCATATACATTTGCGATAATCCCGTTTACTGTTATCCCTGTCTCACTACCTGTGGTATTGGTTACTGTGCCTGTGACCATCACATCTATCCCTGATATCGCAGCGCCATCTATTGGAGAGGTTATGGTTAGTGTAATGGGGGATGGAGGGGTCTGGGTTGTAAAGGTATTGTCTCCTGAGGTTATGGAGGAGCCATAGTTGTTTGTGGATGTTATCCTGAAATGGTAGGTGGCCGCAGGGGCAAGGCCTGTTAGTGTAATGGTGTGGTTTGTTGTTTGGGTTGAGTCCGTTATCGAGCTTCCATAGGATAATGTTGTGCCGTATTCGAAAAGGATTGATGAGGGCTGGTCTGTTGTCCATGAGATTGTGGCTGAGTCTGTGGTTATGTTACTGACGGTGATATTGCTTATTGCCGGAGGGGCAATCTCTGTTTTTGTAATTATAGTAGCAGTGTTGCATGTGCCGAGGTAACGATCTCCATTGTTATCATGAAAGACGATCCTCCGGGGCCTGATGGTATAGGTTCCTGCTGTATCAGATGTTACGCTGAATGTTGCCTTAAGCTCTGTAGAAGATGGGATATTCTCCCACTTGAGTATAATGAGGTTTCTGCCCGGATAGATGACTGCTTTTACTGCAGGAGGCGAGACAATCAAATTGGCAGCGGTCAATCCCTCATCGTAAATAATCTTTATATAGTAATCTTGAAGGGGGGCTGGTTTATCATTCACAGCGGAAAAGGTTATCTCTTGAGATGTCCCGGTCTTAATGACTGAATTTTCAGGGCTAAAGGTTGCGTTGTCTACTGTGCCTGAAAAGGCCGCGCTCTGAAATAAAATAAGGAAGAAGATAGAAAAGATGAATGCCAGACCGGAGTGCTTAACTATCAGGGGATTACTTGCTTGCCGCATCTCACTTCGCCATTTGCATTGTGTATTATACTAATGGATGCACCAATCCTGCTACAAATATTTTTTACAACTTACGAATATCTCCAATCACCAATGCTATTTCACTTTATTAAGAAACTCTTAGTCTGAATGGAATGCCCGTTGCAGCCCCCCGTTGCCTTCGGCGGATCTCTTCAACTTTAACTTACCACCTTCGCAATAAGCCCCTGCACCTGGCTCTTGGGAACAGCGCCTACTACCTGGTCTACTACCTCACCCTTCTTAAATAATATCAGTGTTGGAATGCCTCGAACACCGTACCTGCCTGGCGTAGCTGGATTATCATCAACATTCATCTTAGCTACCTTTAACTTTCCGCTATATGTTTCTGCCATCTCTTCAACAATCGGGGCAATGGCCCTGCACGGGGCACACCAAGTAGCCCAAAAATCCACAAGCACAGGGGTATCTGATTTTAAAACCTCTAAATCAAATGATTTGTCTGTGACATGTAAAACCTTATCAGACATCTTCACTCTCCTCCTTGCTGTAAAAAAATTTTTAGATAGAAAATGAATGCTTCTTAGAATCAATGTGGCAGTATTTTACCTTTTATATAATTTGTGTCGCAATATTAAAACAAGGCTTTAGGCTTGTCAACTGTTTTTATTATTGACCCTTGACAAATTATATGTTTTTATTTAGTAAAATATTATTGAGGTTTTCCAGCGGTATGAAGGATATTATTACAAAAAGCTATAAAGACAGTATTCAGATTAAAGAGGTATTTTTTAAGCAGAATCAGCAATTGATAAGCCAATCGGCAGAACTAATTGCTGAAGCATTCAAGGCCGGGAACAAACTGCTCCTCTGCGGCAATGGCGGCAGCGCTGCAGATGCGCAGCATCTTGCAGCAGAGTTTGTCAATAGATTCGCGATTGAAAGGCCACCTCTACCAGCTATTGCGCTTTCTACCGACACCTCTATTCTCACAAGTATCGGAAATGACTATAGCTTTGACCAAGCATTTTCAAAGCAAATAAAAGCAATAGGCAAGGAAGGCGACATCCTTTTGGCCATTTCAACCAGCGGCGAGTCGAAAAATGTAATAATGGCAGTAAAGGTGGCAAGGGATATGGGCATTAAGGCTATTGGCTTGACCGGCAAGGGCGGCGGCAAGATGGCCAAGATGGTGGATATACTCCTGAATGTAGATTCTAATATTACCGCCAGAATTCAGGAGGTTCATATTACTGTAGGTCATATAATCTGCGAGCTTGTAGACCATATCCTCTTTCAAGGAGCAAGTCAGGATTGAAGACCTTTAAGCCTATTTCAATCAAAGGAATCAAAACATATTCTCTACGGACAAGGAAAAGCAAGGTCAGCGTTAGTGACTTTGCAAAACCCTTTGATAAAGGCGGCGCCTTTGAAGATTTTTTAAATTCGCTCCCTAATATCCTCGCTGCTCAAAATTTAAAACAGATCGCATCCACTGTTGTCGCTGCGCATAAAAACAATAAAGTTGTTGCAGTTGGCATTGGCGCTCATGTCATTAAAGTGGGGTTAAGCCCTGTTATCATTGATTTGATGGAGCGTGGCATAATAAATGCCGTTGCCATGAACGGCGCATGTATTGTCCATGACTTTGAGATTGCCTACGCAGGAATGACAAGCGAAGATGTAGACGCAGAGATTGGCAAGGGTGAGTTCGGCATGGCAAAAGAAACAGGAGAGGTATTGAACCGTGCAATAAAAAAAGGGGTGAAAAAAGGCTGGGGAATCGGTAGGTCAGTTGGAGAATTTATAAAAAATTCAAAATATCCATATAAGGATTTAAGTATATTAGCAGCAGGCGCAAGGCTTGGTATCCCGGTAACTGTCCATGTGGCAATCGGCACAGACATAATACATGTCCATCCGCAGATGGATGGCAAGGCAACAGGAGAAGGAAGTCAGCGGGATTTTAAACTCTTTGCAGGGATAGTGGCTAATCTTGAAGGAGGAGTTTATCTCAATATCGGCTCTGCTGTGCTTCTGCCAGAGGTATTTTTAAAGGCACTAACCCTTGTGAGGAATCTTGGATATAAAGTAAGAAACTTTACAACAGTCAATATGGACTTTATCCAGCACTATCGTCCTCTAACAAATGTTGTCAGAAGACCTACAAAAGAAGGCGGGAGAGGTTATACTTTAACAGGCCACCACGAGATAATGGTTCCGCTTTTGGCAGGGATGATAAAAGAGGAGTTGGGATAGATAAAAATGGCCATCTATTCAATAAAAAACAGAAAACTAAGTTTCATTGAAGAGATTGCTTTCAAATTAGAAAAGGAAATTCAAAAAACATGTGAAGATAATCTCGAACAATTGTTCGGGCTACAAATCATAAGATCGCAATTCACTTTCCAAAATTTTAGAATAGACACCCTTGCATTTGATCAAAAGCCAAAGTCTTTTGTAGTGATTGAATATAAAAGGGACAAAAATTTTAGCGTTATAGACCAAGGGTATGCCTATCTTTCTTTATTGCTCAATAATAAAGCTGATTTCATCCTTGAATATAATGAAAATTGTAAAGCGGTATTAAGAAAGAACGATATAGATTGGTCACAAACAAAAATTATATTTATTTCTCCATCTTTTACTCACTATCAAGTACAATCAATAAATTTTAAAGACCTACCTATAGAGCTTTGGGAAATTAAAAAGTATGCAAATGATACTGTAAATTTAGAACAAATCAGACCTTTAGGTGCAACTGAATCAATAAAAACAATTTCTAAAGGCGACAAACTTATAGAGGGTGTTAGTAAAGAAGTTAAAGTATATACCGAAGATGACCATTTGGCAGAAACCTCAGATGAGATTAAGGAATTATATGATAAATTTAAAATATCTTTATTGACTATAAGTGGTGACATTAAAATTAAACCAACAAAATGGTACATGGGGTTTTTAAGTAAGACAAATTTTGTAGATATTCATATTCAGAAGAAAGCTTTGAAAATTTGGTTAAACTTAAGAAGTGGGGAATTAGACGATCCAAAAGGGTTAGCAAGAGATGTTTCAAAAATCGGTCATTGGGGAAATGGGGATTATGAAATACAGGTTAGCAATGATGAGAATATTGATTATATTATAAGTTTGGCAAAGCAATCTTTTAGAAAAAATTCATTGTGAAGCCAAATGGTTCTCGAGTTGACAATCTTTGATTTTGTAGCTACAATAGCTACATGGAGGTAGATATGCTTGTTGGTATTAGAGAGCTTAAAAACCGTTTAACTCACTATATCTCACTAATCAAAAGAGGGGAAGAGGTTGTGGTAACAGAGAGGGGGAGTCCTGTTGCAATCCTTCATGGTCTTGATACTATTGAAAAAAAGGCAAGTATTGAAGAACGGCTTGCATTTCTGGCAAAAAAGGGAACATTAAGGCTTCCACTGAAAAAGGGGAAACTTTCTGACCTTAAGCCTATAAAGGCAAAGGGCAAACCGGCATCTGAGATCATCATTGAGGAGCGAAGGTGATATATTTTGATAGCAGCGCTCTCGTCAAACGATATTTGGACGAAGGCGGCACGAGCAGGGTGAATGAAATCACGACAAACACACCCGTCATTTTCACATCAAAATTAGCTTATCCAGAAATGCTATCTGCCTTTGCAAGGAAGCATAAGAGAGGAGACATCTCAGAAGCTGAATTTCATCACATAGCCGGCAAATTTTATGCTGACTGGGACCATCTTCTTATCATAGAATTTCAGGATGAACTTTTACCTATCATCGATAAAATAATTAAGAAGCATTATTTGAGAGGCGCTGACAGTATTCATCTGTCATCAGCATTGTGGTTAAAATATACGGTTAAGGAAAATATCACTTTCGTAGCTTCTGATATCAATTTGCTTAAAGCCGCGCAATCAGAAAGATTGCAGATTATAAATCCCGCAGAGGATAATTAATTATGGCATCCAAACCCTGGTCAGGACGTTTTACTGAAAAGACAGATAAACTCGTAGAAGAGTTCAATGCCTCCATCTCATTTGATAAGCGGTTGTATAAACATGACATAATGGGTTCAATTACACATGCGAGGATGCTGGCAAAGGTTGGCATTCTCACGAAGAAAGAGGTGGATAAGATTATCTCAGGGCTTAAAGCCATTGAGAAAGAGATTGTTGCAGGTAAGTTTCGATTCACGCCTGATCTGGAAGACATCCACATGGCAATTGAAAAGAGGCTTATTGAAAAGATAGGGCCTGTCGGCGGGAAGCTGCATACTGCCAGAAGCAGGAACGATCAGGTTGCCCTTGATGTGAGGTTGTATTTAAGGGATGAGATAAAAGAGATTCAAAGTTTAATACGAGATTTGCAAAAGGCTTTGGTGAACGTTGCAAAGAAAAATCTGGACTGCATTATGCCGGGATACACCCACCTTCAGAGGGCTCAGCCGATTTTATTCAGCCATCATCTCCTTGCATATTATGAAATGCTCAAGCGGGATCATGAAAGAATTGCAGACTGCCTTACGCGCGTGAATGTCATGCCTCTGGGCGCAGGCGCCCTTGCCGGAAGTCCGTATCCTTTAGACAGGGATTTTGTGGCAAAGGAATTGGGCTTTGCAAAGCCAACAGACAACAGCCTTGACAGTGTGAGCGACAGGGATTTTTGCATAGAGTTTTGTGGAGCAGCGTCAATTTTAATGATGCACCTAAGCAGGTTGAGCGAAGAATTCATTTTATGGTCATCACAGGAGTTTGGTTTTATAGAACTCTCAGATGCCTTTTCAACCGGCTCGTCCATAATGCCGCAGAAGAAGAATCCTGATGTGCCTGAACTTGTGAGGGGAAAGACAGGCAGAGTTTATGGAAATCTTCTGTCACTTCTTACGACCATGAAGGCCCTCCCCCTTGCCTACAATAAAGATATGCAGGAGGACAAGGAGGCATTATTTGATACCGTAGATACTGTGAAGGATTGCCTTAAGGTCTTTTCTCCAATGCTAACTACGATGAAAATAAATAAAAAAAAGATGCTGAATGCAACAAAACAAGGCTTTCTTACTGCAACGGATGCGGCAGATTATCTTGTAAAAAAAGGAGTCCCGTTTCGGGAAAGCCATCATATCACAGGCAGGGTTGTTGCCTATTGCATAAAGACATCACAGGGGCTGGAAGACCTGTCTATTGATGAGTGGAGGGGTTTTTCAAAGGCCTTTGGTAAAGATATAAAAGAAGTTATATCGGTTGAGGCCTCTGTAAAAAGCAAGAAGGCAAAAGGTGGAACAGCGCCGGAGGCAGTTAAAAGGAGACTGAAGGAGATAGAGAGGGAAATGAGATGAGAGGAGTCAAGGTGCAGAAGGGTGTGAAAGTATGCAGTAGGCAGTATGCAGTAGGCAGCAAAAACCTTACTTGCCTTTTACTGCTTACTGCTTTCTGCTTACTCCTTACTGTCTTTCCTGGCTGCGGAAAAAAGGCGCCGCCAAAGCCGCCGCAGGAGGCGGCATGGATAAAGTAGAATAATGAGATAGTGTTGGAGATAAAAGATGAATATTGAAGAGATTAAAAATAAAATCCTTCCGATACTAAAACGATACGATATTAAAAGGGCCGGAGTTTTTGGCTCTTTGGTAAGAGGTGAGGCAAGGGAAGACAGCGATATAGATATATTGGTGGAGATTGGAAGAGACGATATAAGCCTCCTTGATTTTGTAGGGATTAAATTAGAGATGGAAGAAGCCATTGGTAGAAAGGTTGATTTGGTTGAATACTCCGCCATTAAACCTCTTATAAAGAAGCAAATATTAAGCGAAGAAGTCTCTATTTTATGAAAAGGGATATAAAACTCTATCTTCATGATATTCGGGAAAGTATCTTGGCAATAGAAGATTACATTGGCGCGCTTACAGAGGATGATTTTTATAAAAGCCGTCAAGTTCAGGATGCGGTTCTGAGAAGATTGGAAGTTATTGGTGAAGCGGTAAAGAATATAGATGATCATTTTAGAAATAGATATCCTGATATTCCATGGAAAAAGATTGCCGGTATGAGGGATGTTGTTATCCATGAGTATTTTGGAGTCAGTCTGAAAAGGGTTTGGAATGTAGTCAAAAAAGATCTCCCTGATTTAAAGCAAAAAATTTTTCTGATGATGGAGAATAAAGAACCGTAGGGTTAGCTGTGCTTGCCATTTATCGGTGGACTTAGCTCACCCTCCAATTTGCTTTTTCTCGGATATCACGTTTTAAGCAGGATGGACAGGTCTGGATAATAATTTGTTAGATTTCAGGGGAGAGTTCATATGCGTTGGATAGCTCTATCACTGGTTTTCGCTTTGGCTTCATGCTCGTCTGTACAAACAACCAAAAGTGCGTCTGCTCCAAGTCTGTCCGTGTTTGCGTCGAGTGAGCCTTTTACAGTTTCAGTTAGCGCTCCGACTCCCCAGATGGAACGGCTAATTCAAGAGTACGTCGCAACAGAATTTGGCACACTCTCAAAATTACCGAGGGTGCTGACGGGAAAGGCAGCATCGAAGTCACGTACGCCAGTTCTAGGCAATCCAATGACTTTGCTGATTGGCAAAACAGCACCATGCTGGTAGTCATTCGCAAACCTGACAAAGAGCGACTCTGGTCCGGCGAGTACAACTACAAGGGCGGCATGGAGTTGTCGGGGTTCAAAGTAACTACCGCGGAAGAGGCGGCAAAACTTGTGGTTCAGCGCATCGCCAAAAAGTTTGAAGCAGATATCGGGCGCTGAAATCTAACAATTCATTCAAGCCGAAGCGCTTCGTGGCGCGGCTTAATTCAGGCGTTAGAACTACATAATTAACTATGAAGCAACAGTCTGAAACATTTGGATTAGCATTCGAAAATATTCCAATCATAAATCTAAGAAATGAATTCGCAAGATATTATGCAGTACTGAATGACAAAAACTTTTTATCCCAATTTGAGGGGCCTATTAAACCGATAGAAACTCCGTACATGGTATGGCACGGAATGCCTGATGATTTAATAACAATGATTATGCAGCGAGTTATATTAGGTGTTGAAGCATATTTGCCTAGTGCAGTCTTTTACGAATTAGGAATGCGAGGAAAATTAAACAAAAATAATCTACCCTATTTAAGAAATCCTTTTGAATTTGGTGGTAGAAGCACTGTGGACAATTATTATGACAAACTTCCAAGTCTTATTGATAAAAGTTTGAGTTTGAAATCTTTTGATAATGAATTATGGTCTCAGACTAAGGCTTTTTACAAAGAAGTACGTAACCCTATCTTTCACGGTAAAAACATTTCAAACAGAGATATAGAAGGGCTTAAAAAAGTATTTATATATTTATCGCAAATATATAAGTGGATTGATAATTGGCATGATTATAGCCAGATATTATCAAATAAGAAAAAGTAAAATTTGAAAATAGTTCTAAAGCCAGACATGAACGAGTGCCACAGGATACTTTTTAGGCTGACGATGTTTTCAGTTTGTAAAACGTTTTTTCCCTTTCTTATGTCTTACAGTGACACGCATTAGTTATCAGGGTGTTAGCCAACAAGAAAAAGAACTTAAAATATAGACATCATCTAACAATCATGGAGGTTTTTTGAATGCACTTTTTCACTTACAAAGGAAACAAATTCTACGCCGAGGGCGTATCAATAGAAAAGATTGTCAAAGAAGTCGGCACCCCTTGTTACATTTACAGCCATAAAACACTCATAAGGCACTACCACGCATTTGACGAGGCGTTTGCATCCGTGCCGCATCTTATTTGCTATTCTGTAAAGGCAAATTCCAATATTGCAATCCTAAAGACATTTATAAACGAAGGTGGTGGGGTTGATATTGTCTCAGGCGGCGAACTTTACAGGGCATTGAAGGCAGGCGTAAACCCCAAGAAAGTTGTCTATTCCGGTGTGGGGAAGAGGGCGGATGAGATAGAATATGCGCTCAAAACCGGCATTCTCATGTTCAATGTTGAATCTCCGGAGGAACTGCGCGCCATAGACAGGATCGCAAAAAGGCTCAAGAAGAAGGCGGGCATTGCCATTCGGGTAAACCCTGATGTTGACCCGAAAACCCATCCTTACATATCAACAGGGTTAAAGAAAAATAAGTTTGGCATAGAAACCAGCCGGGCAATCCAGGAATATGTGTATGCAAAGAATAATCTAAAGAATGTTATCCCGATTGGCGTTGACTGCCACATAGGTTCGCAGATAACGCAGATTTCCCCGTTTGCTGATGCTCTGAAAAAGACAAAGCAAATTATCTCAACCCTTCGTAACGAAGGTATAGATATTAAATATCTTGATATGGGCGGCGGCCTCGGAATTACCTACAAAGATGAGGATGCACCTCACCCAAGTAAATACGGTAAGGCAGTAATAGATGCAACAAAAGGGCTTAATATAACGTTGATATTTGAACCGGGCAGGATTATGGTGGGCAATGCAGGCATCCTGGTTACAAAGGTTTTATATACAAAGCAGGGCACGGAAAAGAATTTTGTCATTGTTGATGCAGCTATGAACGATCTGGCAAGGCCGAGTCTTTACGGGTCTTATCATGCAATAAAGCCGGTAACCCACCCCACCCCACCCTTTAATAAAGGAGGGGGGGAGATTATCGCTGATGTGGTTGGCCCGGTCTGCGAATCAGGTGATTTCTTTGCCAAGGACAGACCGCTCCCTGCTTTCAAATCAGGAGAGCTTATGGCCTTGATGAGCGCCGGGGCATACGGTTTTTCCATGTCCAGCAACTATAACTCCAGACCAAGGGCCTGTGAGGTTATGGTTAAGGGAAATAAGTTTTCCATAATAAGAGAAAGAGAATCCTATAAGGATTTGATAAAGGGCGAAAAGAGACTGAAATAGAGGTTAAAGGCTTGTCAAAACTCAAAACCTACTTTCTTGCCGCCCGCCCTCAGTTCTTTA
>MGQA01000089.1:0-524 GCA_001797665.1 Deltaproteobacteria bacterium GWF2_42_12
TTTCATGAGAACAATCAACAGCATCCCCGGCATGTTCGGAATAAGCACCCAGGCAGGGATATTCCAGACGCGGCTCGGCAGGGGTCGAACCATAGAAGTGGATATCAGCGGCGATGATATAAATAGAGTCGTTCAGGTGACAGGCATGATGTTCGGCATTCTCAAACAGGAGATGATAGAGGCTCAGATACGGCCGGTACCGTCCATTGAACTCCTCTATCCAGAGGTGAGGCTTTTGCCGGACCGGGATAGGATAAAGGCTGCTGGCCTTACTGCAGCGGAGTTCGGTCGCGCCATTGACGTGCTTATGGATGGAAGAATAATCGGCGATTTTAAACAGGAAGGGGAGAAAAAGATAGACCTGGTCCTCAAGGCTTCAGAAAAGGATGTTGCAACGCCTGAGGAGCTCTATTACCAGCTCCTCGTCACCCGCGATGGAAAGCTTGTCCCTGTCTCATCCCTCTCAAGCCTGGTGAGAACAACCGGTATAACAGAGATACGGCACCTGGAGCGGCGACGCACCA
>MGQA01000089.1:533-16747 GCA_001797665.1 Deltaproteobacteria bacterium GWF2_42_12
CAATGGAAATCATTGAAGGAAAGGTATTTACCGCGCTCGAGGCTCAGGGAATGCTTCAGGGCATTGATGTGCGGCAGAGCGGTATTGCAGATAAGCTTACAGAGACGCGAAAGGCGCTTCAGTGGAATTTTATCCTTGCTGCCTTTATCATGTTCCTCATCATGTCAGCGCTCTTTGAGAATTTCATCTATCCCTTAATCATTATGATTACAGTGCCTCTGGGCGCTGCCGGAGGATTTCTCGGGCTCAAGCTCGTCAATATATTCAGCGCTACCCCTCAGCCCCTGGATATCCTCACCATGCTCGGATTCATCATATCCATTGGCATTGTTGTTGATAACGCAACCCTCATTGTCTATCAGTCGCTGGTCAATGTGCGAGACTACGGCATGGAGTATAAAGAGGCAATCATTGATGCCACCAGGACAAGGCTGAGGCCCATTTACATGAGCACCTCGGCAAATGTATTCGGCATGCTCCCGCTTGTCGTAGCCCCTGGCCCCGGCTCTGAACTCTATCGCGGTCTGGGAAGTGTTGTCCTCGGCGGAATTGTCTTTTCAACGCTATTTACCGTGCTGGTAATTCCCGCCCTCCTCCTTTTCTTTATAAAAATGGAAAAAAAGAAATGATACTAATGAGAGCATAATACAGATTGCATTTACGTTGTTCCAAAAAACATTGCCTTTTCTGTCATGCCCGAATGCTTCTATCGGGCATCCAGAGTGATCTAATGGATTCCCGCTAAATACATGCGGGAATGACGAATTGGGCTATTTAGCAGATAAGAAATGCAAACTATTTTGTGCTCTCCTTAATAAGTGCTTATGAGCAACAGCTAACAAAGACGACTAAAAATTTTCACCCTTTCTTTTGCCCCCAATCAGTTGAGAAATACTGAAAATCCTCATTAGACACCCATACCCTCCCTATGCATTATAGAAAACAATTCTGAAGGACATTGTGCATGGGTTAAAAATTCACAGTGCCTCTTATTGATCGTCGTAGGAAAGAGGCGCAAGGCAAAAAAGATAAGGGGCCGATGGTGAAATCGGCCCCTGCTGAGTTGAGAATCTTTTTTATTAGAAAGCAATTGTCACAGTCACTTTTGTCTCCTGTCCCTGCGTTATAGGAAGTTTCCATTTTTTGATCTTTTGCAGAACACATTGAAGAATATTTTTATCCTTCAATTCACTCCTCACAATGCTTACATCCTTTACTGAGCCGCTCCCTGTTATAGTAAACATGATTATCAACCTCCCCTGCGATGTGCCTGCACAGCCCTTCTGAAGCTCCTCTAAATATCCTTTTATTGCCTTTTCTGTTGCAGCCTTAAACTCATTATTGCTTACAACTATTGTTTCAAGCCTCACCCTGCCAGCGCTGTTTTTGTCTATTTCAGCCGGTTTCTCTTCACTCTGTACAGAAGGTCCAAGTTTTGTCTCGGAAAGGGCCTCATCTTTTCTTTTTGCTGTAAACGGAGGGGCTGATGACAAATATCCTGAACCTTTTCCAACCGCATAATTCCCCACTGCATAATCAGAAACACCTTCAGGCAAAGGAAGCGGCTGGTTGACTGTGGTAGGTTTCCCCTCTTTATTGCGAATCTCATTGTCAATCGCCACAAAAGAGGTATAGGCAGTCAGGAGATTATAGGCAAGGCCAAGTTCTGTCACCTCTTTCACCCTATCATCATCTGATCGGAGCATGTTGTAGTAAGAGAGGAGCATTATTCGGTGCCGTGCCCAGAGAAATCTCAGTGCAGAATTTTCTTTGAGCGGCTTAATCTTGCTTATATCAATTGTCTGCTTAAATGCCCTATCGCCTGTAGTACCGCGGAGTGTGATTGTGCCGTGCCGGCTCCCCTGCCACTTGCCGAATACGAGGACAGGACGGTCTGCAAGCACATCAGGAATGCTCAGGGGCTCAACATCATATGTTTTGAACCCGTTAAAGTCGAGCCTTATCTGCGTGAGAAGAGGCGATTGGATGAGCTTGCGAAATGCCTCTGCCTTGGCCTGTGCCTCTTCCGGCTTTGTGATGACAAACGGCTCGCCCATGCCAACATGCGCCATGCCCTCGATGATATGTCGGTTTACGCTCGTGCCGATTCCAAAGGCAAACAAATTCGCATTACCAAGGTTGTTGCGGATGAGGTCAAAGGCCTGCTCTTCCACAGTAACATAGCCGTCTGTTGCAATAACAACGGTGCGGGAATAACCCTCTGCCCTCGGAAGCGCCAATGCGCGCCTGAGCGCAGGCAAAAGCTCTGTTCCGCCGCCGCCTCTCTGTTGCTCAATAAAATGGATTGACTTGCTTATGTTTTCTGCATTGGCTGATAAAGAGGTCTCTGCCAACACTGACGAATCGCCTGCGAAGAGCAGGACATTGAATCTGTCATTTGGCCGGAGATTGCTGATAAGGTCTTTGAGAAGCTTTTTTGATATGTCCAGTGGAAAGCCGTACATTGAGCCTGAGACATCAACAATAAAGATATACTCGCGACCGGGAATCTGCGAGAGGGTTACCCGTTTCGGAGGCTGAAGCATGAGGAGAAAGAAATTCTCCCGCTCTCCTTTATAGAGAAGGAGTCCGGATTCTATCTGCTCACCGCTAAGCTGATACCTCAGAATATAATCCCGGTTGCCGCCATATTGTTCGGATTTTTCCAAAGCTATTGTTGCATCTGCCGGACCATCGTAGTTTATATTGACCTTATGGGAAGGAGAAAAAACCTTCTGTATCGGCAATCCTGCTGATAGGTTCACCTGAATGTCAAAAGTATATGTTGGCGATTCTCCCTGATGGAGATAGGGGTTCTGTATCCAGTTTTCCGATGCAGGCGCGGTTTCAGCTTTCTGATTTGAATACCGGGGGCCGACCACTGTTGGGTAGGCAAATTCATATACCTTGTCTATGGGTACAAGAAGTTCAGTATAGCTGAGCTCTACTTGTATGATGTCGCCAGGCAGGATATTTGCCACATTCATCTGAAAGACATTGGGCCTCTGCTGCTCCAGCAAAGATGCGCTCCTGCCCTCTTCCTTTGCCTTTTCATAATCTTTTCTGGCATCTTCGCGTTTTTTGATAACCGCATTAATCGTCCGCTCGCCGATGGTCATCTTCATTCCGTAAACTGCCGCGCGTGTAGATGCAGGAAACACATAAATAGCCTCCAGTGGGCGCTTACCTTCGTTTTTATAGACTTGTGTTACTGTAACATCCGCGATTACCCCGGAAATATTCACATTCGCAGAAGTGGATTTCAGCGGAAGCTGATCAACTCCGCTGTCATCGCTCTTTACAAAAAAGTAGGGGGAGAGGGTCTTGTCTGAACCCCCTTCCTCCTGCGCAGCGGCAAATGTGCTGATGAAGATGCAGAATGCCGCTGCAAGCAGCGTCAAAAATCTTTTCACCTGAAAATCTTCCCATCCCCCCTTTTGCAAAGGGGGGTAAGGGGGGATTTTTCTCATTCTTTGAGTCTCTTTGAGGCATGTGGATTTCGTAGTCATAATGTATGACCTCCTTTCTTTTTTACCTATTGAGACAAAGGAGGCCAACAAAAAGTTCCCGGATTTAGGATTATGTTTTATGGATTCAATTGTGGAGGGAATAAATCATCCTGTGAAAGAGACCGCAGGGTATCGAATAGAGACAAAATACAAAATAGGGTCAAAATAGGGTCATCGCCCGTTTATAATTGGCAAAGTTCACTTATAGAAGTAATGAGAGTTTGAATTATTTCAGCGGCTCAATTTTATCAGGCTGTTCATAACTGCTTACTTTGTTCCAGTTCTTTTTAAGTTCATCTCTGTGGAGGGATGCCCACTCAACTACTAATCCGAGAGACCGGGGTGAAAGACGACCGGAGATAACCGAAAGTGTTTCGATAGAAATCAGCGCTTCCTCTTCACCATAGCTTGCATGAAAATGAGGAGGCGCATTCTCTCTAAAGAACATGCGGATTACGATGCCATAAAATCTGCTTATTTCAGGCATTTGAGGACTTCTGAAGGATTTCTGTCCCGCATATTTCGGCATAAAGAGAATCAGGACATAAATCTATATTGCCGGGCCACGCAATCGTATGACTCTCTTGGTCAATAAATACGGCTTTGAATTGTTCCTTATCTTTCAATGATTTAAACACACCTTTGCCAACCACATCAGAAAGGTCTACAGTGCCTTCAATACCATCTGAAAACTTAAGCCATACTTTATAGCCTGATAATGGTTTGACTTCAATAATTCTATGCATAGAAATTCTCCTTTTATTCGGATTATATCCCTTATAGTGAGATTTATCAATATCTTCAATCATTGAACCGGCGCTGATATCGTTTCAATCTGTATGCTTATTTCTCTATCTCCTTCGTATGCCTCTGGCAATCCATCTTTTTCTTTCACTTCTCCCACTTGTTTCAGTTGTGCAATAAGCTCCTTAATTTTCTTAGCATCAAGCCTTGCAGAGATGATGGTTTGGTTCCCAGGATATTCTGTCTTGATTATCCTTGCCTGAAGCTTACTCAAGACCCTCTCAATCTCTTGTTCGGCAGACTCTCTGTTCTGAACCTTCAGGGTTATGACTGTGACATCCCTTCTTTTTTCAGCAACGAATGACTGTACATTAGCCTCCGGCGCGGATGTCTCTTGTTTCAATGCCGCCTTTCCTGCAGAAACTCTTGACAATCCTATCTTATCTTTCTCGTCTCTATGGACAGGAGATGGAGGCATTTCCAAAGATTTACTCTCAGCAACTTCCGGCCTTTTCATTGGCACAGATTTTTGAGGCTCTTTAGCCGCTGGTTTAGCCTTAATTCTCTTCTCGCTTTTCTCTGGTAAAGGTAGTGGTGACGGAGCCGATACATCCTTGTCCGCAACCTCCCTTTGAACCTCTTCCTTTTCCTTCAAAAGTGTTTGCCCAGCAATATCCTGCATGGGCGCTTCCGCAAGTTTCAATTCAGGCTTGCCTACATGGTAGATATAAACCGAAGCAATTACGATAGTAATCGTGGCAGCAATCTCCAGAGGGAGTTTTATATGGAGCGGGTAGAGCAGCCATCGGAGTATACCTTTTTTGGGTGCTGCCTCTTCCTTTACCTTTGCCATAATCTTCTGGGTAAGCCAGGCTGGCGGCTCCATCTCTTCCACACTCTTTACCCGCTTGATGGCCTTTCTAAGGTCAGCAAGGGATTTGCTGCAATGCGGGCATGACTTGAGGTGTTCCTCAACAATCAGCCGTTCATGAGACGGTATATCATTTTCAATATATGCAGAAAGGCGTTTTTCAATGTCCGCGCATTTCATTTATAATTCTCCAAGTATTTTCCTTAATAATTGTTTTATCTCTTCCCTCGCCCTGAAAAGCCTCGATTTTACAGTTCCCTCAGCTATATTCAACATACTGCTGATCTCCTCATAAGAAAAACCCTGTATATCCCTTAAAATCAGGACCTCCCTGAATTCATCATCAAGCCTGTTTATACAATCCTGTATCTTCTGTTGAGTCTCTTTCTGTTCGAGCCTCTCCGGGGGATCGGGATCTGCCGAAGCTGTTTCAACATTTATCCGACCTTCCTCTGTAGCGAGAGGGTCGTTCAGAGAAAATTGTTCGTGATACTGCCTTGTCCCTAATTGCCTGCGCCGGTTTTTTGAAAGATTAACTGCTATGGTATGAAGCCATGTGGAAAATTTAGACATCCCCTTAAACTGCTTTATAGACCGATATGCAGAGACAAAGGTATCCTGCGCGACCTCGCACGCATCATCATAGTTTCCAATCATCCGAAAAGCAATATTAAACACCTTCTTCTGATACTTCTTTACCAGCGCCTCAAAGGCAGCAATATCCCCATTCTTGCACAAAGATACCAGCTCATGATCCTCATCACTCGCTATCTGTTCGTTTGTCCCCATTTAGTTAGACAGCTTAGCTAACAAGATTTGTTCCCAAAACCGAAATAGGGAAAAATACTGTTAATCAGCCACAGCCCCTCTGACTTCGAAATTTATAGAATCTATTGCCCTACCTTCTTGATTAACAAGCGACAACGCATGCTTCCCTGTGCTTGGCGCCCAGCTTAACCCCTCTTCGGAATTCCCAATAACCTTTCCATCTAACATCCATATAAAGCCGGCATCTCTCGGCTCAGCTTCAAAGAATATCCTTTGCTCTGTGTCAGGGATATCAGGGTCTAATGCAATGACAGTTCCTGCAACCGGATAAATTATCCTGTCCGTCTTTTGTTTGTCCTGTATTTTTACAACAGTTACATCCGGCTCTGTTCCTTTAATAAACCATTCAATCCGTTTTTGTCTTAACTCCATCAGCTCCACCTTTTTTGCAACTATGCCAAATGGCGGTGTTTTCGGCTCTCCAGGGTTCCTGCTGTGAAGCCGGTTCATAACCTCAATCCAGATGGGCGCTGCACCGGTAATGCCGCTTACATTCCACATAGATTCACCTGAAAAATTTCCAATCCATACGCCTACAGTATATTGGCTGGAGTATCCAATGCACCAGTTATCTCTCATATCCTTGCTTGTCCCTGTCTTTACCGCAGTCCAGAATCGTGTGGAGAGGGGATTTTCGAGCCCAAAGGTAGGACTGCGGGCAACTCTATCTGACAATACGTCTGAGACAATAAAAGATGCCTCTTTAGAGAATATCTTTTTCCACGATGTTTCTGTGTCTTTATCAGGTACAAGCCTTAATTTGCTCCAGATACCGTCATTGGCCAGCATGCGGTAAGCATTTACTATCCCCCACAAACTCACATCTGCTGAACCAAGCGCCAGTGAAGGGCCGTAAAAATCCTCTTCTTCATTAAGGTCTTCAAGACCCAAATCCCTCAGCTTTTGCAAAAATGATTCTATTCCAACAAGCTGTAATGTCTTGACGGACGGCACATTTAAAGAAGATGCAAGGGCAGTGCGCGCAGTAACTAGCCCGTGAAACTGGCTGTCATAATTTTTTGGCCGGTATACGCCGCCCGTAACCGAGATGTCAATAGGGCTGTCATCTATTATGGATGCAGGAGTCAGAATCCTTTTTTCAAAGGCAAGTCCATAGAGAAACGGCTTTAAGATCGAACCAGCCTGTCTCTTTGCCTTAATACCGTCAACATAAACTGCGCTCGAATAATCATCACCGTTGGCTACATAAGCAAGCACATCCCCGGTTTTATTTTCAACAACAAGAATCGCCCCATCATGAACATTCTGCTTTTTAAGGATATTTATTTGATGCTGCAAAACCTCTAAGGCATATCTCTGTAAATTTCCGTCAAGAGTGGATGCTGCCTTTTCATCTCCTCTCTTTAATAATTGACTGGCAACATGGGGAGCAAGCGCAATAGCAGGTCTTATGTAATAACCGCCTAACAGAGTTTTTTCTGAAAGCTTTTTTATATCTTCGCACGATATTTGAAATTGGGCAAAATCCGCAAGCACACATGCCCTTCTTGCAACATCATTATTATCTGCATTTGGAGAACGGATAAGACTGGCAAGCAGGCTCGCCTCTGTTTCATTGAGTCCCCCCGGCTCTTTATTAAAAAGCCCCCTGGATGCAGCAGCAATCCCCTGAAGCTCTCCTTTCAATGCGATAAGATTAAGATATGCCTCAAGGATGTTATCTTTGGTCCAAGTCTGCTCCATTTCTCTGGCCAGCCGCATCTGAATCCACTTCTGTTTGAATGTCCTTTTCTGCCTTATTGGCTTAAGTCTTTTATCAAGCATTGATGCAAGCTGCATGGTTATTGTGCTGGCGCCGCGAGAAGTTGTTGCGAAAGGGCTCTGCAGAGCGGCAGAGACAACAGCCTTCCAGTCAATACCGCTGTGCTTATAAAATCTCCTGTCCTCTGAATGGATAACAGCCTTCAGCAAAGACGGGGAAATATTATTAAGGCTTATCCAGTCAAGCCTCCTCCCTTTTTCATCTATCCGTAATTCATGGACAACCTCGCCGTGCCTGTCAAGCAAGACAGCTTCGGATTTTTTATAGGAATCATGAACAGTTTGAAATGAGGGAACAATTATTTTCTGTTTTTGAAGAATAAAAACTGCGGCCGCTAAAATAATAGCGGCAACCAATGTAAGAAAAACCGTGCGCCTTGTTTTCATTACTGACCAACCTCGAACCTTACATTTGGTATCTCCCCAAACATCTCAGGGGAATAGAGCGCCTCAACCCTCGTCTCTGGAAGCTCAAATGCACCGCTCTGATTCAGTCGTATTGTGTACTCCACGGTAAAAGAGCCCTTTGGCACATATTCATAATACGCCCTGAATGTCTCGAAGGTGCGCTCTTCAAAGGCAGGCCAGACCCAGCCCTTATTTTCTTCTCCCCGCGTAAGGAGTTGAGAATCTCTTCCAAGCCCTGTTCCCAGTATGCTTGCCCCTGCAGGGATCGGGTCGCTTACAACAACCCAAGTCATATCAGCCTGGGCCTCTATTTCAAGCCGAACCCGCGCCACATCACCGCTCGTCCACTTTCCCTTCTGTTTCTGTTCTACCGGCGCGAACGTCTTCTTGATTTTATAACCGCTTGAAAAAGGCTCCTTTAATGGAATGGCTGCAAGGCTCTGTATTGTCGCCCAGGGCCTGCCAGTTCCCTGGTGGGAGATATTAAGGTCAGCCCTTTCTTTTGGCCATTTAAACATAAGGCTTTCTCCAGCAGGATTCTTTAACCAGTCAACTTCTTTTGTTTTATCCTCCAGAGCAGCTGATGTCGTCCCCGCGACAGGCATGGATTCAAACTTATTTGAAAATTTCTCCATAGCCAGAACACCCCAGGCATTGGCGATAGTCGTATTCCATGCGCCCCTGTATTGCCTGCCGATAGCCCCTCTTACCAGCCTCGGCATATCTTCGTTCCAATTTTCGAGATTCAGGAATGTCAACAGGGTGCGCACTGCATTTAAATCAGTAGATACCATGAG
Source organism: Deltaproteobacteria bacterium GWF2_42_12 (assembly GCA_001797665.1). Taxonomy (GTDB): domain Bacteria; phylum Desulfobacterota; class GWC2-55-46; order UBA9637; family UBA9637; genus UBA9637. The sequence goes on from MGQA01000089.1 coordinate 9,473, forward strand.
CCACCAGAGGTTATCCATCCCCTCGGTTGAAAACCCCATGGTTGTTCCATGGAGATTAAGCCTTGACCTTAGTATCTGTTCCACCTCTTTGAATTTATTTGAGTTATTCGGGATATCCTTTACTCTCATAAGCACATTCATCCAATCTATGACAGCGGATGTAGGCCACAGGTTTGGCTCAATGTTTATAGAGCCAAGAAGCTGCGTCTCTGCCTTGCCGTATCTTGAGAGCGCCTCCAGCGCAGCTATCTTTCTGATTGAAACATCCGCAGTCGGCAGTCTTGACCACCTGACAACCTTTCCCTCGATAAATCCCTTAAGGCCGTTCTCCATCTGCTGCCTTATATGTTCAGGTATTTCCCAGCCTGCCTCATTTGCAATTGACAGGATATAGGCTGTCAGGACATCGCTCCCCTTGCAGCATGCGGGAAAGTATTTCACAAGGCCGTCAGAATCAAGATGCGTTGGAAGCTCTGCCATATTCTTTTTCCAAAGTTCCTCATCCCGCAGTGCAACTGCCCGTGACACCTTCTGCTCCATGCAGGTATAAGGATAGTTCTTCATAAAATGACTGACTCCGCCGAGGCCATTAGACAGCTTAGACTTAAGAGACACATTGATTCCACCCTTTGCTGATGGCGCATCAACCGGCTTTTCTATCTTCATTTTTACAGGTTTGTCAACCTGAGTGATGGTTGCCTGAAATGTCCTTACAGGTATTGCGGCAACAACCGCCTGTTTTACCTTCAGTCTGTCGCTCCTATTCCCGTCCTTTTCTCTTGCTGAGACCTCCCAGCTCATAGAATCTACACCTACAGGGATACGAACATCCCAGCCTATTTCCTTTGACTCGCCAGGCGCAAGAAATGCATGTATCTTTTCTAATCCATCTTCCTGTCCTGCCCCTTTTGTTAAAATAGCTGAAATCTCCACATCCACCTTTTTTTCAGACGCATTCCTTACGGTAAATCCTGCCCTGAATCTATCCCCCTCCCTGACAAGAGGAGGAAGCCCTGAAAGGAGCATCATATCCTGAGTTGTTCTTATGCTCGTCGCGCCTGTGCCGAATAACCCAGCGCCGCTGCTTGCTACTGCCACTATTCTAAAACTTGTAAGGGAATCATTTAAAGGTATCTCTACTGATGCCTCACCCCTATCATCAAGAAGCGCCTTTCCTTTCCAGAGGAGCAAGGTGTCGAACATCTCTCTCGTTAGCTGCCTCCCGCCGCCTCCACCGTGAGGAAGCGCCTTGAGCCCATAGTGCCTCTTTCCTACTACCTGCATCTGGGCGGTTGCTGTTGTAACCTCGTATCCTCGCCTTCCCATCATTGCCTCAAGGATATCCCAGCTTTTGTTCGGCATAAGTTCTAAAAGCCCTTCATCAACCGCTGCGATAGCAATCTCGCCTCCTTTGGGCGGAATATTTCCATCTGCTCGCAACACCTTTATTTTTATCTGCGCCTTTTCCCGGACCCTATACACACTTCTACCTGACGATACCTTTACCTTAAGCTCATGCGCCTTCCACCCGACATTTATTTCAGCTATACCGAGTTTATATGCAGGTTTCCCAAGGTCAACCAAAGAAGTCGGCTGAATATTGCCGACACGGCCGCGCACAACAAGGACAGATACAAAGACATTCGGCGCATAGCGGCCTTCAACAGGAATCTCTATGACCGGCATCTTTCCTGACAGATGTTTTACTATTGGCTTGATAACCCCTTCCCTCTCAACCGTAATTAATGCAGTCGCCTCCCGAAACGGCATCCTTACCTGAAATCTGGCAGTCTCTCCTGGTTCGTAGTGTTTCTTTTCTGGTAAAATATCAATGCGGTCACTGTCGCTTACATCAAACCACCACTGATCTTTGCCGGCAACCCACACATCACGGTGAACGATGCTTTCGTTTCCTGCATTATCCTTAGTCTTTGATTGAAGGATTACATTTCCTGAAACCGGCGATTTCACATCGCATATCAAGAGTCCTTTTGCATCTGTTTTTCCTTCACAGATTTGACCTATCCGTTTTGTCTCTGTAACATGCTCATACGAATAAAATCCGCCCACAAGCCTTTTTCTGTGGGAGTAGTATTTCCTCTGAAACAGTTCTACTGTTATTGACGCATGGGGAACAGGTTTGCCAGAAAGGTCTACGGCTGCTATATGGAACTTGAAGGATTCCTTTGACATTGCCCATGCATCAGGCTTTACCCCGACCAGAACCTTTGACGGCCAGAGCGGGATGTTTGCGGAAACTGTCTGTATCTCTCCGTTCGGGTCTTTGAATTCGAGCTCTGCGTGGATGTCGTGGGGCGCTGAAACCCTTGGGATATTTGTTATCCCTGTCCTCATACCGCCGGCAGCGTCAAGAAGCAGTTCGCTGCTTTGCAACATCGGTTTCTGAGCCCTTCCCTGTTCTGTTTCTGCTTCTTCATAGTCATATTTGCCTAAAGACCTGCGCGATATTTCTTCCTTTACCTCTCCATTGGCAAAAGTAAATCCGTCAAAATCAGAAAAGGCCACATACCTTGGCTGGGCCTGCCATCTGAACTTGACAGCTGTGCTTCCAGCGCCTCCGCCGGATAGATACGACACCTGAAGGTCAACATTTGTTTCAGAGACGTTTACCAACGGCTCTTTTGGCAGTTGAATAGAGGCTTTCATCAAAGGGACTCTGAATTCCTCTACGCGCAAAGAACCGGATTGCCATCCGTCCGAATAATAATATGACTCATCCACCTCTTCATACCTGCCTACAGCAGTTCTATCTTCAGATTTTTCAGTTGCCTTTTTTAATAAAATAACCTCATAGGTGCCGAGTTTTGCCTCCTGCGGTATCTTCCATTCGGTTTCTGCAATACCACTTTCATCCCACTTGAGAGGAAATTCATACCTCTGGTTGCTCCCCCAGTGGCGGATCAATACAGCCTTTGGCAGTTCCGTTTCATTCATAAACGAAAACCCTGTCATGGTATGTTTTCTGATGATATGTTTCATATGAACTGTCTCACCAGCCCGCAGGAGGTTTCTATCAAAGATGGTATGGGTAATGACCGGGCCTTGATAAGACCCCTCAGGCAATTGGAATCTCCAAGACTCAATCCCGTCATTCCAGCTTGAATGCACAAATGCCATATCGTCAGTAGTCTGGGCAGTAATAAAAAGACCGTTATCCAGAGAATGGTGCGAACAACGCGGAAGTCCTGTCATAGAAGGGAGTTTCATGAGGCGGGCAATCCCGTTAGCATCTGTTTTACCATCCCACAGCACATTTCCTTTGCAGTCCCTGACCGCTACCAGAGAATCCCGCACAGGTTTTCCTGAATCAAGGGCAGTGACCCAGACAAGGGAGGATTCCCTACCCCATTTAAAGTGAACAGAGAGGTTTGTAACCAGGACAGCAGTCGGCACAAACATGGGTTTGGAGGCGCCGAAGAGGGATGAGCCTAAAATCGGGCTTTCAAGTTCTATAACATAAAAACCAGGCTCCTTTAGCGGTATGCCGACGACCTCAAATGCCTTTGCCCCGTTAGGCTTAGGTATAGAGATCTTTTTTGCCAGGAGCATCTCCTGTGTACTAAAGACTGACTTTTCTCTGTCAGAATATTCATAGTAGCCGGCCATCTTTTTAAGCCAGGAGAAAACCTCATCTGCCTTTTGAACCCCTTTTTGAGCCTCAACCTTCAATATCTGCCCTTTTAGCGATTCTATCATTCCCCTTGTCTTGCCAACAATCCCTTTACCTTCATCTATCTTCAGCAGTCTTGCCATGACCTCTGGCTCAATATTTCTCAATGTTACAGGAAGCACAGGCTCTGCCTTAAGCTCCAATATCCCAAAACGGGCAGGAAATTTCGCCAAAGGTGGATATTCGTCTGTTTGCACAGTGAGCGGAAATTTATCAGCATTGGCAAGTTTTCTGCCTGCATCATCTGTAAGCCCTGCCGGTAGCTCAACATGAAACTCTGATTTTTGAGGAAGCGGGGCACTGAAGACAATTACCTGAACAAACTCTTTAGTCTTTTGCTGCGATTCTCCTTCAATTTCCTCTTCTTCAGACCTCACTGTTTTTGCATCCCATTTGCTCCCATCAGGGCCTTTCAATACAATCTGCTTAGCCTGTTCCCATGCAACCGGCGCAGAAAAATTAAGAGACATGGACGCAATGGGTATACAATCTGCATGGGGATTTTCCCTCTGGCAATGAAACTCGGCAGTAAACGGCCTTCTTGTCTTAAAGTGAAGCGTCTGGTCTTTTTCTGTTGCAACGCCGCTTCTGGACATTACCCCTTTACCCCATATAAGGCTTACCTTGGCATCGGTGGGGAATCTCTGCTTTGATTGTATGATAACCAGCGGTGCCTGAGTGGTTTTAGGGTATCTGTTTTTGAGGATTTGTTCTCTTTCCTCTCCTGATAGAATCCTGATGCCCACGCGCTCATGTATTCCTTCTATGGAAAACGATATATTTTGAAGAAGAGATTCTTCTGTTGGCTCGGCATCCAGCGTGAGTATAAAAATCTGCTCTTCATCTAAATGATTTGAACCTTCGTATGGATAAGATGACCTAATTGCAGGCCCTCCTGTTGAGAACGCAAAGGTTCTTTCTCCCTTTAGTTCATTTCCTGCTAATGTTTTAAGGCCTATTTTTAGATTAAATACACACTGTATACCTGCAGGAAGGTCTTTTTCAAAATCATAGACCCAGTTTTTCCCATCCACCCATCGCTGCGCCCCCTTTTCTGAACAGTTAATATCAAATGGTTCAATAAGGCCGCGAGGATCGCCAAATGGGACCATCTGTTCAGAGAATCTGACGCTAACTTGACGAACACCTTTGACAGCACCCTGAGGCGAAAATATTTCGACGCGCGGATTCTCTTCTCCATAGCTTGGCCTCATGATGAACAACACTAAAAAAGGCAATATCGCTGCTAATGTTTTAATTCTCATCTAAACCTCCAACAATAAAATATACGGTTTTTGCAAATTATTTCTTTATCGTTTTTATCTTCTCTTATTCAAAAGCTCCGATACCTTCACAAACCTATATCCTCTCTGCTCAAGGCTGTCTATTATCTCAGGGAGTTTGGTAGATACATGGCTGTCTTTTCTGTCAGTACCGAGGTGCATAAGCACGATTCCGCCCTTAACCTCATTGCCACCTTTATCAAAATTAAGAATTCTGTCTTTAATCTCATCTGCAGAATAGTAAAACTCTGATTCTTCGTTGCTCACCCAGTCAAGACTATCAAGGGATTCTCTGTTTTTATAGTCTGTTGTCCAGCCTATGTGTGTGAAACCTGTCTCATATGCCCACTGCCGTATCTCAGCATTCTGTTCGCCATACGGCGCCCGCCAGTATGGAATCATATCCTTGCCTGTCAATTCCTTAAAGATTCTGGCAGTCTCTTTCAACTGCCTTGTTATAAACTCTTTGTTAACGCCATGAAGAGTCTGCTGTTTGAAATTTTTTTCAAAGGTTGTCAGATGTGGATGGGTAAGGGAGTGATTGCCTATCTCGTGGCCGTCTTCAACCATCTTCTTTACGAGTTCAGGATACCGCTTTATAAATTCTCCTGTTAAGAATATTGTTGTTTTTATATTCCTTTCCCTCAAAATATTTAAAATCGCCTCTGTATCAGTTGCCTCGCTACCTCCGTCGAATGTGATTGATAACTCATTTTTCATAACATTGCCCCTTGTTATATCAGGGGCAATAAATTTTGGTTTTACTATAACAGGTGTTTTAGGCTGCAACTTTATCTTTTTCTCAAAAAGATTTTTTAGATTATTCTCTTCAGGCTGCGCATTATATGCCACAACAATCTGCGCAGTATCAGTGGTTTTCAGATTCTTGATTGTGGTATCAAGGCTTCGGATTTCTGGACTACTATCTTTAAATTCCTGAATCTCATAACGTATAGAAGGTTTGTAATCTTTCGTAGTAAGGGTTGTATATGTATGGATGGATGTGAGCGCAAGGATGGGCAAGATTGCGGGGACATAGCCGTTTCCTATAGGTATCGCTGCTGCCTTTTTAGACAGTAAAAGAGAGAATGCCCTGACTTCTCTTATTACCATTCGCCTTATCTCTTTTACCTTTTGCCAGAAAATATATCTTTTATAACAGGCCTGACCGCAAAATGTATGATGGGAATCTCTCCACTGACACTTTGGACAAACAAGTCTGCCGCAGTGATAACAGACTTTTACAGCAATCCGCTTTGGATGGCGAAAGCAAAACATTGATTGAAATTTACCACTTTGTTGTTTATGATGTCAACTCTTGACACTCTTATGCAAAGACGTTTCTCAACAGCCTGCAAAATTATGTTGAAACATATCTATAGAATTCTATAAGATAAGACAGCATAATATCGATTAGAAAACCAGACTCGCTTGAAGAAGGTCAAATTTACAATTTAGTCAATCTGTGTAATCATATTCTAAAATCGGTGCAACCACGCTTAGCGTGGTGCAATCAGTATGTATAGAAAGGGGTATTAAATGCAGGAGCAAACATTTAAAAAAATACTTTTCCCAACGGATTTTTCAGTTGCATCAGACTATGCCTTAGCCTATGCCGTCTCTGTGGCAAAGCAGTTTAAGGCTAAACTCTTTATTCTGCATGTGGTTGATATGAGCTATGATATATCAGGTTTTTACATACCTCACATCTCAGCAGAAACACTTCAGCAGGAAATGAAAGATTGGGCTGAAAAGATGTTGAAAAAACTCACCATCAGAATGCCGCGCAGCATAAAGGCTTACGAATCTGCTATTAAAATCGGCGTCCCTCATAAAGAGATAATTAAATTCGCTAAAGATAAAGATATAGACATGATAATCATGGGCACGCATGGCAAAACAGGCGTAGACCACTTTTTCTTTGGGAGCACTACCGAACGGGTCTTGAAGCAGGCTGATTGCCCTGTTCTGACAATCCGCCCCCCAAAGGACATACTCGTAAAAAAGAGGGCATAATGTTTGGCATCGGGATTTCAGAGCTTATTATTATCCTCATCATAGCCCTGATTGTGATCGGGCCTCATAAACTCCCTGAAATTGCAAAGGCGCTGGGCAAGGCATTTGCCGAATTCAAAAGGGCAACAGAGGAGATAAAGCGCAGTGTAAAAGAAGTTGGCCTTGAAAATTTCACAAAAATGGAGCCTTCCAAAGAAATTAAAAAAAATAATCCCCCCTCACCCCCCTTTGAAAAAGGGGGGGAGGAGGGGATTATGGAAGCACAAAAACCTTCGCCTAACCTAT
>MGQA01000090.1 GCA_001797665.1 Deltaproteobacteria bacterium GWF2_42_12
ATCCACAATTCCGCTCCAGCAATACTCCGTAACCTTATCGAGGGTCTACAATGTCTATACTATTATGGACTGATTAGTAATATTAGCTGATTTTTAAAATCTGCGTAATCAATTGTCATGGGAAAAAAATGCCGCTTACTTTAACGGAAAATGCTCTTGTTGTGCTTCAAAGACGTTATCTCAAGAAGGATAAGAAGGGTGTTGTCATAGAGACCCCTGAGGAGATGTTCAGGAGGGTGAGCCAGAATATCGCACAGGCAGAGACCCTTTATAATCCGAATGCTGATGTAAAAAAGATAGGAAATGATTTTTTTGAGGCAATGGCAAATCTTGAATTTCTCCCCAATTCGCCAACCCTGATGAATGCAGGCAGAAGACTCCAGCAGTTAGCTGCATGTTTTGTCCTGCCTGTAGAAGATTCCCTTGAATCTATATTTGATGCAGTGAAGGAAACCGCTCTAATCCATCAGTCTGGCGGGGGTACAGGTTTTTCATTCAGCAGGCTCAGGCCAAAGGACGATATGGTCGGTTCAACAAGCGGGGCAGCCAGCGGCCCTGTATCCTTTATGAAGGTCTTTAATACAGCAACCGAGGTCATAAAACAGGGCGGCACCAGAAGAGGGGCGAATATGGGGGTGCTAAGGGTTGACCACCCGGATATCATTGATTTTATAACTGTGAAAAATGACCCCCTGGAGCTTACTAACTTTAATATATCAGTTGCAGTTACTGACGCATTTATGAAGGCAGTGGAAGAAGACAAGGAATATCCTCTGATAAATCCCAGGACAAATGAGATTATCCGCCATGCAAAGGCGCGGGAGGTATTTGACCTGATTGTAGAATCTGCATGGAAGACAGGAGAGCCTGGCGTGCTTTTTATAGACAGGATAAATCAGGCAAATCCAACCCCGCACATCGGTTTAATGGAGGCGACAAATCCGTGCGGAGAGCAGCCGCTCCTTCCCTATGAGCCATGTAATCTCGGCTCTATAAATCTTTCAAAGATGCTGAAAAAGACAGGGGGCAGGGTTCAGGGCTTAGAAAATACTGACCCCCGAACCCCGACCACTGAACCCCGCTATGAGATTGATTATAAAAAACTTGAAAGGATGGTAAGGCTCGGCATACGATTTCTGGATAATGTCATAGACATGAATAAATACCCTTTGCCGGATATAGAGCGCATGGCAAAGGGAAATCGTAAGATAGGGCTTGGCGTCATGGGTTTTGCAGATATGCTCGTAATGCTGAGGGTTTCCTATGATTCTGAAAAGGCGCAGAAGATTGGAGAAGGCCTCATGCAGTTTATAAAAGGTGTTGCGTGGGAGGCTTCAAGGGAATTAGCAGAGGAGCGGGGGGCATTTCCAAATATTAAAGGCAGTATATTTGATAAACCAGGTATTAAACCAATAAGAAACGCTACAACAACCACTGTCGCGCCAACAGGCACGTTGAGCATTATTGCCGGATGTTCCAGCGGTATAGAACCAATATATTCTCTGAGCTATACCCGTCAGGTGCTCAATGGCATTCAGCTGCCAGAGCTTCATCCCCTGCTGCCTGAAATAGCAAAAGAAGAAGGCTTCTACAGTGATGAGCTGATGGACTTTATAGCAAAAGGCGGAAGTATTATGGAGAGAAAGGATGGGCCTGATGCCATAAAGAAGATATTTGTAACTGCCTTCCAGATACCACCTGAAGGGCATGTCAGGATGCAGGCGGTTTTTCAGAAGCATACAGACAATGCTGTAAGCAAGACTATAAATTTTCCACCAGGCGCAACTTCTAAAGATGTTAAGAAGGCATACCTTTTGGCATATGAACTCGGCTGTAAAGGCATAACTGTTTACAGGAGCGGAACAAGGGCAGAGCAGGTACTGAGATGCTCAAGCACGCTATACTGCTGAAAATAGTCAGCACAATAATTGACAGAAAATCTTTGTTCAAAATATAGGAAGTCAGCCCGAATTATCCTTGACACAGACAATCATTTAAGTTAAAGATACAGTCGTAATTCCCCAAAAATCAATGTCTATTTTTGGGTAATTGAATATTGTATCCAGGTGACCCCTGTGTTGAATCTGCACGCGTAGAGTGCCATCGGGGTAGAATAGGGAAGAGGGTGAGAATCCCTCACGGACCCGCCACTGTGAACGGTGACGAAATCTGCACCTAAGCCACTAGTTCTTACTGGGAAGGCGTCAGAGAGTAGGAAGAACCGTAAGTCAGGAGACCTGCCTGGGTATGCCTCACATCAGTCTTCGATGGTAAACCCTACGCCAAAATTTTTGGTGTTAGGGTAAAGAAGGTGAGGATTAATGGTATTTATGTTAATCCCCAGCCTCTCTAAATCGAGGGCTGGGGATTTTTATTTTGCCTCTGTGGGACAGATTTTAAATCTGTCCCAGGTATGTCAAATGACACTTATAACTCACAATTCACGACTCACAGCCATTCTTATCCTCGGCCATGGCAGTTCTGTCAAAAAGGCAAACAATACTCTGAGGGAGGTTGCAGAGGCTGTCAGGATAAAAGGCGGTTATGATATTGTCCAATCGGCTTTTCTACAATTTGAGCATCCCAATTTTGCAGAGGCTGTGGATATTTTGGCAGAGCAGGACGTTCAAAAGATAATTGTTCATCCCTATTTTCTTTATATGGGCGCCCATGTTACTAAAGATCTTCCATTCGAGATAGAGACTGCAAAAAAGAAATATCACAATCTTGAGTTTATCCTTGCGCCGCATCTTGGGTATCATGAAAAACTGGTGGAGATTGCGGTGGAGAGAATAAAATCAGTTCGGAGTTCAGAAGCTGAAACGGAGAAGCGGAGAAACGGAGAAGCGGAGAAAGAAACAAACCCATTCACCGACTCACCGATTCGCCCATTCTCCCATTCCCAGCCTCCAAGCCAGCATCCAATCGAGGCAGAAAGCTTCCGTCTTATAGGCGAGCAGCTTGATGAATCAAGGTTTAATGCAGTGGAGTTGCCGATTGTCAAACGATTAATCCATACAACAGCAGACTTTGAATATGCAGATTTGGTCAGGTTCGGCAATGGCGCAATTGAGACGGGCATAGATGCAATTTCAAAAGGCGCTGATATAATTGTTGATGTAAAAATGGCAGAGGTTGGAATCAGCAGAGAAAGACTTGGTAAATTTGGCGGGGAGATTAGATGCTTTGTTGCAGATAAAGATGTTAGAGCTGAGGCGCAGAAGAATAGTATGACAAAGACCGCTGCTGGAATGCGGAAGGCTTTACCCTTTCTTGATAACAGTATTGTTGCTATCGGCAATGCGCCAACTGCTTTGATTGAATTGGTAAGAATGATTAAAGATGGTAATGCAAGGCCAGCCCTTGTTATCGGCGTTCCTGTTGGTTTTGTCGGCGCAGAAGAATCAAAAGATGAGCTGATGAAACTTGACGTGCCGTATATCTCAATTAAAGGCAGAAAAGGCGGCAGCACAGTGGCAGTGGCGATTGTGAATGCGCTGTTGATGATGGCAGAAATAAGGAGAATTAGCGAATTAGAGAATCAGCGAATTAGCAAATTGGATTTTTCTAATCGCTAATTCGCTAATCTCTCATAAACTAATGACATGCACATCCCTGACGGTTATCTCAGTCCAAGCACATGTGGTGTCTTGTATGCAGCGATGTCGCCTATTTGGTATCTATCAGCCAGAAGGGCTCAAAAGACATTGCACGCAAAACAGATACCGCTGCTCGCACTGAGCGCTGCGTTCACATTCGTCATAATGATGTTCAACATACCTATCCCTGGCGGCTCAACAGGACATATGGTAGGCGGCGTTGTTGCAGCTTGCGTGCTTGGGCCATGGGCAGCAGTAGTGGCTGTATCTATTGCCCTTACCATTCAGGCATTGTTATTCGGCGACGGAGGTATTACCACCCTCGGCGCTAATTGTTTTAATTTTGCGTTCATTATGTCTTTTGCCGGTTATTACATTTATCAGACCATAACAGTTGGCAATCCGAGTTATAAAAGGAGATGGATTGCATTATTTATTGCTGGTTATGTATCAATAAATATGAGCGCATTAGCTGCAGCTATTGAACTGGGGATACAGCCGATTATAGCCATATCTCCTGAGGGAAGACCCTTATACGCCCCTTACCCGCTTTCAATTACTATCCCTGCAATGGCATTAAGTCATCTTCTGTTTTTTGGTCTAATTGAGGGGATAGGCACTGCTATGGTTGTTTCTTATGTGCTAAAAACCAATGAGGCTATGTTATACAAGCCTGCATCAAATCCATTAAAGCCACTTTGGATAGGATTAATAATATTGATAATACTTGCGCCCCTTGGATTATTGGCGCAGGGCACTGCATGGGGTGAGTGGGCGTCGGAGGAACTAAAGTCCATACTTGGATATATACCAGAAGGGTTTCAAAAATTGGAAGGGTTGTGGACAAGTGTTTTGCCTGGTTATGCAATTTCTGGTTTTGACAGCCCGATTAAATCAGCCTTAGGCTACATCATCTCTGCTACCGTCGGCAGTGTAGTGATTGTGCTTGCAATATTTTTGGTGGGTAGGCTATGGAAAAGAGAATAAACGTCGTTAAAAGTTTAGGGTCTGTTGCCCAAATCTCATTTCTGCTACAAATCGCATCTTTGGGTCTGTGGCTTCGTCAAAGTGGTATGGAGCAAGCCGACCGTGTCGGCGTAAAAAGCAACGGCAACATGGTTGCCTTGGTCCAAAATTGCCTGCGCTCTTTTCCTTGCCTCGACCCAAATCTGCGATTTTCGCTACGAAAGCAGATTTTGGCAACAGACACTTTATATATGACCCAAAAATAGACATTGATTTTTGGGGTATGACTTCAGGTTTGTTATTTGCAATAAGCCTTAAAGATTGTATCTCTTTGGGAGGGAATTGTGGGAGCTTCTAACGGGGTAAAGATTCCACACTGGATTGAAAAGACGGGAGAGGACTTCTGTCCATCCTGCGCTGTTGGCAAAGGTAGAGGGTTTATTGAAAAGAATTTAGAGGCAATCACGGCTTTTTTAAAAGAGGTTTTGGAGCCTGATATTCCTTCAAATAAAAATGGTCTGTTGCAGGCAATTGATCCGAGGGCAAGACTTTTTGGTATCGGGCTGCTTATACTATCGAGCGCAATCCTTACGAGTGTTGTATCAATGATGATGTTATTGGCAACAGTGTTGGTGATTACAATAGCCTCGCAAATAAGTATAAATGTCCTGCTTAAAAGGGTTTTGCCCATGCTTATATTTACACTCTTTCTTATTTTTCCAGCCGTATTTAGTTTTATTACACCTGGAACAGTTGTCTTAGAAATATTGAGGATGGATGATTTTAATCTGTATATATCTAAAGAGGGTCTGGAAGGCGTTTCGCTACTTTTGTTAAGAGTTATGTTGATGGTTTCTTTATTATCACTTTCCTTGCTTACCACAGGATATCCGGATATTTTCAGGGCATTGCAGAGTTTCCCTATTCCAAGATTTTTTATTACAGCCCTTTCCATGACATTCAGATATATAATAGTATTACTAAAGGTTGCTGAAGATAGCCATCTGGCAAGGAAGGCACGGACTATAAAGCCATTAACATTAAAAGAAGGACAAGGTTGGCTGGCCTCAAGGATGTGGTTTATCATGGAAAGGTCCATGCAGCTGGCAGAGGGGACATATCTTGCTATGACAGCCCGTGGGTTTACAGGGGAGGTAAAAACCGTGAGTGTTTTTGAGATGAGGGGGCGCGATTATGTGTGGATAGGGTTTGCAATATTTGTATTGCTTTTGGCGGTTCAATTATAGGCAAGAGGTTGAGGCCAAGGATAAGGTTGAGAAATTCCACCTTCTTAGCTCCGGCCTTAACCTAAAACTGTTTTTAATATGCCCGAACCATTATTCAATATAGAAAAGGTTCATTATTATTATGACAATAGACATATTGGTCTAAAAGGTATAACCATGCAGATTCAGAGTGGCGAGAGTCTTGCTATCCTCGGCGCTAATGGCAGCGGCAAGTCAACGCTGTTAAAAATAATGGCTGGTCTTGCATTTCCATCTGAAGGGAGTGTAACAGCGCTTGGCAGGCCTTTAACTCAGGATACGCTCAGTAGTGAATTTGCTGCATTCTTTCGCAGCAAGGTGGGTTTTGTATTTCAAGAGGCTGATTTGCAGATATTCTGTCCAACAGTATGGGATGAGATTGCATTTGGTCCGATACAGTTAGATATACCAAAGGATGAGGTCAAACAGCGCGTTGAGGATGTGCTTGATATGCTGGATATTCGTCCATTAAAGGACAGGCAACCGCATCACTTGAGTGGCGGTGAAAAAAAGAAGGTAGCCATAGGTTCTGTCCTCTCTTTGAACCCGGACATACTACTTTTGGATGAACCTACCAATGGTCTTGACCCAAGGACTCAGGTCTGGCTATTTGAACTCTTAGATGAACTCAGGAGATTGAAAAAGACTGTTATAATGGCGACTCATGACCTTAGTATTGTTGAGGATTTGGCTGGTAGGGTAGTGGTATTAAGCGAGGAACACAACATTGTATCAGATGGCAAACCGGCGGAGATTTTAAGAGATAAAGATATGCTTTTGCGGGTCAATATAATCCATGAGCATACCCACAGACATGGAGATATTGTTCATATCCACAGCCATGGACCATTTGCACGGCACGATGAACATTGAGAATAAAGGCCTTGACAGAGGCGCATAAAAACGGTAATCATTTTCAAAAATAAAAAGGAGGGATGCGTGAGAAAAATATTTTCTGCGTTTTTGGGAATGCTCCTCTTGTCTTTTGGTCAGTGTGTCTGGGCAGAGGAGAAGGTGAAATCCAGCAGCGAATTGGATGAGCTAAAAAAGAGGATTGAAGATATTGAAATGCGCCTTGATGAGACTGATGTGATTGACGAACGTGGACATAAATTGCATCCAATTCATAGCATTTACGGCCTCAAAATTGGCGGTGGGCTTACCATAACAGCCCAGGGGGTAATGCATCATAAAAATACCAACCAAAAGGGCGCAGGCGCGATATCAGCTGATATTGCAATGGAGTCTTCAGTTGGTAACAACGGCAGGGCTGTGGTTGTGTTTGATTTTGAAAGAGGTGCAGGGCTACAGAATCTGCCTACATTTTTTACTTCGCCCAATGGCAATGCCTCAGGTCCAAATGGTGATGTGGAGTCTTTTAATAATGACCAGCTCCATGTTACGCAGTTTTACTACGAACACGATGTCTATTCTAATCTCATCCTTACTTTAGGCCAACTGGATATCACAGGATACTTTGATGCCAATGAGTTTGCGGATAATGAAAGGACGCAGTTTCTTGCTAATCTGTTTATACATAATCCTTCTGTTGAATTTGGAGGGTCAACAGATTTTTTTAGCCCTGGCATAAGGCTGACTTACAGTCCTTTAGAATATATGGATATAACAATAGGCGCATTTGAAGGCAATGGTGATTATGTTGATATGTTTGACAAACCATTTGTTATGGGAGAGGTAGGTTTTAAATTGAAACCTTTTGGGAAAGAAGGAAATTACAGGCTCTATTACTGGAATAGACAGGGACGCGACAGTTTAACTAATACAGCTAACCCGACTGATAATGCCCTTTTAGAGGCTCAGAATAAAGGCATTGGTCTGAATATTGACCAGTATATAACCGACACAGTAGGCATATGGCTTATGGGAGGCGTGCAGCGGAAAAAGGTTGCTCAGTTTGATAGATTCATAGGCGGTGGTTTAAATATTACAGGAGAGGCATTCAGCAGACCGAATGATGTTATAGGGCTTGGTTACGGTGTGACCCTTATGGGTAAGGACTATAAGGATTATAAGAAAAGTTCTTCGCCTGATTTTGAACCAGAGGCAGAGCATTATATGGAGCTTTATTATAACTGGGCAGTTGCTGATGCCCCCCAGTCAAAGGGGTTTCATATTTCACCAGATATACAGTATGTAATGAATCCTGGCGGCGACCCAAATGCGACAAAATTATTTATATATGGTATAAGGTTTCAAACATTCTTTTAGAGTTGTATAAATATGAAACGCTCATGAGCTTTAGGATCACCTGTCTGCCGTGTCGGCACAGGTAGACAAAGGGGGATGAAAATAATCCCCCCATCCCCCCTTTAGAAACTTGTCCTCGAATGATTTTATCGGGGAAGGGGGGTAAGGGGGGATTTGAGGTATTTTTGTATTTTCGGGACAAACCCACACGAGCCTTTGGCTCATCCGCCTTTGGCGGAGGGGATGAAAATTAGGCTAACTCCCCTCAATCCCCTCTTGTCCCAAGAGGGGAAGCAAGTCCCCCCTCTTAAGGGGGCTGTGTCATAATGTCATTGCGAGGGAGCGCAGCGACCGAAGCCTTGTCCCGATCCGCCTGAGGCGGAGAGGGAACTCTCGAGATTGCCACGGGCTTTGCCCTCGCAACGACCTTTCGGGTCGGATTGCCACGCTCCCTTCGGTCGCTCGCAATGACAAAAAGAGGATTATGACACAGTCTCAAGGCAAGAGGGGGTTAGAGGGGTGTTATGAAAACTATTTTCGGCAAAGGTTAAGCAAAAGGAAAACTAAAAACCAAAAAGGAGGTCAAGGGTTATGGAAAAAGTAATACGAAATGAACAGGGTTTGTTGAGGGCACTATTGCCAGCGCTTGTGATAGTGGCAGTTGCATGTGCAATGGTAGTCATTGCCTATGGCATGGAGTCCGTTGCCTCAGGCGTGCATGACGCATTTCATGATTTCAGGCATACTATTGGAATGCCGTGCCACTAAACTACAGGGGTTAGGGGCTAGGGTTCAGGGATCAGGAAAAACAAATCATCTCCCTCTCCCCTTGCGGGAGAGGGCAGGGTGAGGGGTAAAAACGGAGGTGCCTATGCAGTATGTTGATTTGGGGAAAAATGTAATTCTTGGCGCTATTGTAGGGGTGTTGTGGGGATGGGCTGCGATAGCTATTAATGCTGTCAGTGGAGTGTTTCCCTTTGAAGAAAGCCTTCTTTATAATATGATTAGTTTTGCCGTAGGAGGGGCTGTATTTGGGATTGTTATCAGCGGCTTTTTAGGTTTGCTGCAAAGGTGGTTGCCTTTTAAAAGTGTCGTATTAAACGCTGTCTTACTCTCTGTGGCGCTGTGGTTGATACTTAGAATTGGAGGCGCCATGCTCTCATCAGTTGAACCTGAGAGATATCATCTTATCACGATTCAGTCTATTCAAGGTTTTGTTCTATCTGTTATCATGGGGTGTATCTTAGGAATATTGTGGAAAGTAAACGCAAAAAGAGCCTGAGAAAAGGTTATACAACTGGCGCTTGTGCGGCCGCTGCAGCAAAGGCAGCGGCCATTGCTTTTTTTACTAAGATAAAGGTTAGAGACGTTGAAATAAGTCTGCCTGTTGGTAAGAAGGTTATCCTTTCCATTTACAGGTGCGAGATAAAAAAAGATAGGGCAATTGCCTCTGTAATAAAAGATGCAGGCGATGATCCAGATGCGACGAATGGGGCAGAGATTATGGCCGAAGTATTCACTTCGGCAATTTCAAATTTCAAATTTCAAATTGCAAATTTTACAAAGGCCTTTCAGTTTGTCGTTCACAGTTCACAGTTCACGGTATTCGGCGGCAAAGGCATTGGCATAGTAACAAAACCTGGCCTTGCTATACCTGTTGGTGAGCCTGCCATAAACCCCGTTCCGAGGAAGATGATAGAGGAAGCAATAAGAGAGGCGATGCAAGATTCAAGATGTAAGATGCAAGATTTAAGCATAAAAACTTCAGCCCTCAGCCTGATGCTCTCTGTGCCTGATGGCGAAGAAATAGCAAAAAAAACCATGAATGCCCGTCTTGGAATAATCGGCGGGATATCTATTTTAGGGACAACTGGTATTGTTGAGCCTCTTTCTTTGTCTGCCTATCGTCATTCCATAACCTGCGCAATAGATGTTGCAATAGCGTCAAAGTGCAAAGAGATTATATTTTCAACAGGCAGAAGCAGTGAAAAGGTTGCGGAAAAGGAATTAAAATTGCCAGAAGAGGCGTTTATACTTGTGGGCGACCATATGGGGTTTGCGCTCAAAGAAGCAAGATGCAAGATACAGGATACAAGCCTGCCCCTGCAGGCAGTAAGCAGGGGATGCAGGAAAATTACCATTGTTGGCCAGTTTGGAAAATTCAGCAAGCTTGCAGCAGGGCATTTTGAAACGCACTGTTCGGATTCCAGTGTGGAATTGGAATTTTTGGCAAGTTTTGCAAAGGATGCCGGCGCAAAGAGAGATGTCATCGAAAGTATAAGAAATGCCAATACAGCGCGGCAGGTGTTTTTTATCTTAAAGGAAGAAAACTTGGAAAGTGTTTTCAGAATGGTTTGTGAGAGCGTAAGGGATAATGCAAGGAAAATGGTTGATAGCACGGTAAAGATAGCATGCATCTTAGTTGGATACAATGAAGAGGTTGTTGTTAGGTTATGATTTATGTAATCGGTATAGGGGTTGAAGGAAGATCCAGTCTTTCGCAGAGGGCGCTTGTGCTTATTGAAGGTGCCGGCCTTCTTTTCGGCGGCAAACGTCATCTTGCATATTTCCCTGAGTTTAAAGGGCAAAAAGTAGCTATTGGCTCAAATTTAGAAGACATTGCAAAGATTCTAAGTCGGAAATCGGAAATCGGAAATCAAAAATGGCCTGTCATTCTTGCCACTGGGGACCCGGATTTTTTTGGTATTGCTGATTTTATAATAAAAAAGTTTGGCAAGAAAGCTGTGGAGATAATCCCCAATATAAGCACCATGCAAGAGGCATTTGCAAGGATAAAGGAAAACTGGAATGATGCAAGATTTGTGAGTTTGCATGGAAGGGTAGCCGCAGCCTTTAGCCTGCGGAGTCAGGAGTCAGGAGTCAGGAGTCAGGCGAAAAAAGCGATAGAAAATATTATTGATGAGATACAAAGATACGATAAGGTTGGAATATTTACCGATCCTGAAAACACCCCTTCAAAGATTGCAAAGGCATTGATTGAAAGAGGCATCAAAGATTATCGCGTGTATGTGTGTGAGGACTTGGGAACTGATAAAGAAAAAATCACGGAAGGGACATTGGCGGAAATTTCACAGAAAATATTTTCGCTGCTGAATGTGATGGTGTTGATAAGAAGTCAGAGGTCAGAAGTCAGAAGTCAGAAGGACAATACCGTTCACGCATCATGCATCACGCATCACGGCATTTTCGGTATCCCTGACTCCGCATTCTTCCACTCAAAAGGTATGATTACGAAGGAAGAAATACGGGTCATCAGCTTATCTAAGTTAAAACTAAAGACCGACAGCATCATTTGGGACATCGGCGCAGGCTCAGGCTCTTTGTCCATAGAGGCGGCGATGTTCGCAAATCAGGGAAAAGTATTTGCCCTTGAAAGGGATGCAGCACGGGTAAAACAAATTGAGAAAAATAAGAAAAAATTTAATGCCGCCAATCTTGAGATTGTCCATAAAAATGCGCCTGATAGTTTAAAAAACCTTGCTGCCCCTGATGCGGTGTTTATTGGAGGAGGAGGCAAGGACGTTGCTAAAATCCTTGATGTTTGTGCAAAGAGACTAAAGCAGGGAGGCAGAATAATTGTGAATGCCATAACCCTTGAGACCCTGACATTGGCGGCCGGCTTTTTTAAAAAAATAGGCTGGGCATCTGAAACCATCTCTGTAAATATTGCTAAGACAAAGCTTATCCCTGCAAGATTAAAGCAGGGAGATGTAGCAAAGAAGAGTCTTTTTAATGCGCATAATCCGGTATTTATCATAGTTGGAGAAAAACCGTGAGAGATTCTAAACTTCGAACTGGTGTTCTTTACGGTGTCGGCATCGGACCTGGCGACCCTGAGCTATTGACGCTTAAGGCCGTGAGGATATTAAAACAGGTTGAAGTTATAGCAGTTCCAAAATCAAAGGAAGAGGCTGAGAGTAAGGCATTATCTATAGTTCAGCAGGCAGTAGACATTAAGGGAAAAGAGATTTTAGAACTTGTCCTTCCAATGACAAAGGAAAAAGAGATTTTGGCAAAGGCCAGAGAAGACGTTGCTAACCTCATCTGCGAAAAATTGAAACAAGGAATGGATATAGCGTGTATTACCCTCGGAGACCCGCTGTTTTATAGCACATTCAGTTATTTCATTCCTCTGATTACGAAGGTTCTGCCAGAGATTGAAGTCAGGGTTATACCTGGAGTGACCTCAATAAATGCGGTATCAAGTATAACTCTTTTACCACTTGCTGAGGCAGATGAAAAGGTTGCGGTTATTCCAGCCACCTATGAAGAGAAGGGATTAAAGGAGATTATAAGAAATTTTGATTCAATTGTTTTGATGAAGATAAACAAGGTCATGGATAAGATATTAACTATTCTGGAAGAGCTTGATTTAAAAGACAAAGCGGTCTTTATCTCAAGAGCAGGTTGGCCAGATGAGGTGGTGGTAAAAGATGTGGAGAGTCTGCGAAATAAAAGACTGGATTATTTTTCAATGATAATGATAAAGAAATGACTAAATTAGGAAAAAAAACAAAGGTATTTTTTGTGGGTTCAGGTCCAGGCGATCCTGAACTTATCACAGTAAAGGGCAGGAGGCTTCTGGGAGATGCGGATATTATTGTTTATGCAGGCTCTCTTGTGAAGGAAAGGGTTTTGAAATATGCACGGTCTGATGCGGATATTCACGATAGCGCATCCATGAATCTGGAAGAAATCATGAAAGTCATGGTGGACGCTGCAAGGGCTGGGAAAAAGGTTGTCCGGCTTCACTCAGGAGACCCAACCCTATACAGCGCACTCCGGGAGCAGGCGGATATACTGGAGAAAGAAGGTGTTCCTTATGAAGTTGTGCCGGGCGTAAGTTCTGCATTTGCCTCTGCTGCTGCGCTAAAAAGAGAGCTTACACTTCCTGAGATAACTCAGACTGTTATATTTACTCGACTTGAGGGCCGAACACCAATGCCTGAAAAAGAGCAGATGTCGGAGCTTGCAAAACACAACGCAACTATGTGCATATTTTTAAGTATTGGCATGGTTGAAAATGTTATTAAAGAACTTAAAAAAGGATATCCAGGGGAGACGCCTGTTGCAGTAGTATATAGGGCTACATGGGAGGATGAGAAGATTATAAAAGGAAGACTTAAGGATATAGTGAAAAAGGTTAAAAAGGCAGGGATTGAGAGGCAGGCTATGATTATTGTCGGAGAGGCGCTTGAAGGAAAGATAAGCGCTAAAGGTAAAAGGTCAAAACTTTATGATAAGGGTTTCGCACATGGTTATAGAAAAAAGAGGGCCTAAGTGGCAAACAGTACTCGGTCACAGTCTACTCCTTGCAAGTTATACGGTTTTTATATTTTATATCTCTTCCCAGTCTTTTGGAGAATTGCAGTTACCTGAGATATGGGGTATTGATAAACTAATACATATTGTAGAATATGGTATCCTTGGAATCTTGTGGTTCAGAACTATAGGCGCTATCACTGGTAATTTACAAATAGCTGCAGCCATCGCTTTTGTTATAACTTTTATATACGGTATCTCAGATGAGGTTCATCAATATTTTGTCCCAAATAGAAATTCCAGCATCTATGATGCAATTGTTGACGGTTTAGGGGCATTGCTTGGGATATGGCTCTATCGAAGGAGGTTATAATGCTTTTAGAAAACATCACGATGGATGACTTTAAAAAAGGTTTAAAAAAGACAAAGACCCTGATTATTCCTTTTGGCACAATAGAAGAGCATGGAAGCCACTTGCCTTTATCAACTGATACAATTCAGGTCTATGAGGTTGTTAAAGAGGCTGCAAAGAGGGTTAAGGTCTTCGTTGCGCCTCCAGTTCACTATGGTGTTCTAACATCAACGAGAGCCCACCCTGGCAGCATCGGTATTTCTTCTGACACCTTAAGAGCGGCAGCGAGAGATATAATCAAATCAGCATACAGTAAAGGCTTGCGGAATTTTATTTTAATTTCAGGCCATGCTGGGAATATTCATCTATCTGCATTGAGAGAGGTGGGCGAGGAGCTTATTGATGAAATTGATGACATTAAGATTGCCGTCATATCTGAGTACGACATGATAAGGAAAGAGGGCGAGAAGCTTGTTGAGACCAAAAACGATGGCCATGCGGGCGAGATAGAGACATCAAGGATATTATATCTTGCGCCGGAACTGGTAAAAGGGAGGGCAAAGGAAGAGTATCCTCAGCTTCCATCGCCGTTTGTTATAAGGGATAAGCTCAAATACTGGAAGGGCGGGGTCTGGGGAAATCCAGCAAAGGCGACAAAGGATAAAGGTAAGAGGCTTTTTTTGTTTTCTGTTAATAAAGTTGTAGAGATTGTTAAAAGGATTGAAAAAAGGTGAATTTAGCAGTCTTTGCAATTACAAAAAACGGTATTGCCCTTGGCAAAAGACTCTCGCATAAAATAGATGCCAATCTTTTTGTCAACCTCAAAGATTTTAAAAAATGTGTAAGATACGCCTTTAAAAAATACGACGGCATGATTTTCATCATGGCCACTGGCATTGTAGTCCGCACAATTGCGCCGTTCTTAAAAAATAAGGCAGAGGATCCTGCAGTTGTTGTGATGGATGAGAAGGGTAAGCATGTTATAAGTCTATTATCAGGTCATCTCGGCAGTGCAAATGAGCTTACGAGAAAGATTGCAAAGGTAACTGGTGCCAAACCTGTTATCACTACCGCAACGGATGTGAACAGGCTACCATGCATTGAGGAGATTGCTGAGAGATTTAATCTGGCAATTGAGGATGTAAAAAGGATTAAGGTCGTGAATTCTGCCATTGTGAACAGGAGGTCAGTGGCGTTTGTTGATGGGGATGGAAGAAGGCTGAAGGCGATAAAAATGGGAGTGGGAAGTAGGAAGTGGGGCGTGGGTTTTAAATTCTATAAATCCATTTCTCAAATCAAACATGATAAAATAGATACCTTCGTTATCATTTCAAATGGTCTCTTGTCCCACATCCCACATCCCACATCCCACATCCTGTTTTTACGACCAAAGGATTTGGTCGTTGGTATCGGCTGTGACAGAGGTATCAAATTGAAAGAAGTGGAGAGCGCATATTTCTCAGTATTAAAAAAATGGGATGTGTCCCCATTATCAGTAAGGAATATTGCTTCCATTGATGTTAAAAAAAATGAAACAGGACTTTTGAAATTTGCCGAAAAATATAATTTAAAAGTAGATTTTTATTCAAAGGATGAACTGGCAGATATGCCCCTGCCGTCAGGTTTTTCGGAATTTGTGATGGGAAAGGTCGGCGTGGGCGGCGTATGCGAACCGGCGGCATTAAAATCAGCGGGGACAAACCTGTCCCTGTGTGCTTTAAACAGGGAAAAGATATGGATAAAAAAGCAAAAGATAGGACGGGTTACCATAGCGGTAGCAAAGGCGCAATTCATATCGTAGGCATAGGCCCAGGCGGACTTGAACATCTTACCTTCAAGGCAAGAAAGACATTGGAAGGCTGCGATGTTATTGTGGGATACAAGACCTACGTTGATTTGGTGAAGAATCTTATCAGAGGTAAAGAGGTTTTTTCTACAGGTATGACTCAAGAGGTAGATAGATGCCAGAAGGCAATCGAATTGGCAGCGCAGGGTAAAAAGGTAGCTGTAGTATCCAGTGGAGATGCTGGGATATACGGAATGGCAGGGCTCATATATGAACTGATGTTCAACAGACACACTAACGAAGAAGGGGAGAAGCGGGGAAAGGGAGAAACGGAGAAAAAAATCTCCGGTTCACCCGTTCACCGATTCTCCGATTCATTTATTATTGAAGTCATTCCCGGAGTCCCTGCCTTTTGCGCTGCGGCAAGCCTTCTTGGTGCGCCGCTCATGCATGACTTCGCATCTATCTCATTAAGCGACCTTTTAACGCCGTGGGAGACAATCAAAAGGCGGCTTAAATTGGCAGCAGAAGGAGACTTTGTAATAATACTCTACAACCCAAAAAGCAAGGCAAGAACTTTCCAGCTTGAAGAGGCGATTGATATGATATCCTCATCAAGAGGTGCTCATACGCCCGTCGGCATCGTTAAAAATGGTACACGAGAAGGGGAAGATATAAAGATAGCTACTCTAAAAGAATTGCCAGTTCATTACGATTTTATAGATATGTCAACGATTTTGATAATAGGTAATAGCACAACCTTTGTTTCTAATAATAAAATGATAACCCCAAGAGGCTATAATGTCCGAATATAGTCAGGAGTCAGCAAAGAACGAAGATGATAAGATGGAAAAGATAGAAGTTAAGAAGATAAGAAGTTTAGAAGATGAGAAAAAACTCTTAACTTCTCAACCTCTTAAGCTCTCAACTTCTTTTAGTTCTAATCCTCTAATGCTCCAAGGCACAGCCTCCCATGTAGGCAAGAGCATACTTGTTGCTGCCCTATGCCATATATTTAAAAATCAAGGCTTAAAAGTTGCACCCTTCAAAGCTCAGAACATGGCTTTAAATTCATTTGTCACTCTTGATGGCGGCGAGATAGGAAGGGCCCAGGCATTTCAGGCAGAGGCCGCAGGTATTGAGCCATGCGTAGATATGAATCCTATTTTATTAAAACCCACGTCTGACATGGTCGCTCAGGTGATTATCCACGGCAAGGTATACGGCAACATGAAGGCTCAGGAGTACCATAGATTTAAGAAAGAAGCAGCTACGTATGTAATGGAAAGCTACAAAAGGTTATCTGAAAAAAATGATGTGATTGTCATTGAGGGTGCAGGAAGTCCTGCAGAGATAAACTTGAGAGAAAATGATATCGCAAACATGGGCCTTGCTGAGATGGTTGATGCGCCGGTAATTTTGATTGGAGATATTGACCGGGGCGGCGTTTTTGCATCGTTAGTCGGGACAATGGAGTTGTTGACCCCTTCTGAAAGAAAAAGGATAAGAGGATTTATCATAAATAAATTCAGAGGGGATTTGAAGCTTCTTGAACCAGGCATTGATTTTCTGGAGAGCAAAACAGGCCTGCCGGTTTTTGGCGTTGTGCCGTATCTGAAGGATATAATCCTGCCTGATGAGGATGGGGTGGCGTTAGACAGAAGTCAGAAGTCAGAAGTCAGGAGTCAGAAGAAAATAAACATATCGGTAATTAAACTGCCAAGAATATCTAATTTCACGGATTTTGATCCGTTTCGGTTTGAGCCGGATGTGGCTGTACGATATGTTACAAAACCTGTGGAATTGGATAATGCTGATGTTGTCATACTTCCTGGCAGTAAAAACACGCTGGAAGATATAGACTGGCTGAAAAAGAACGGCATTGCGGATGCGATAATTTATTTTGCAGAACATGGCGGAAGGGTTATCGGCATCTGCGGTGGTTTTCAGATGCTGGGGAAGGCAGTAAAAGACCTTTATGGTGTAGAGTCTACCCTCAAAGAGATTAAAGGCCTCGGGCTGCTGGATATGGAGACAATTCTGGAATTAGAGAAGAAAACATATCAGGTAAAGGCACAAATCCCCTCGTCCCCCCCTTTAGCAAAGAGGGGCAGGGGGGATTGTCTGGTAAAAGGCTATGAAATACACATGGGAGAAACGACCGGCAGAGAACAGCCGTTCTCCATCATAACAGATAGAAATGGAGCTTCCGTCAGCATAGAAGATGGTGGGGTATCAAGGGACGGCAAGGTATGGGGCACGTATATACATGGGATATTTGATAATGATGAGTTCAGGACAGGGTTTTTAAATAGTATCAGGGATGAAAAGGGATTTAAAAATCAATGTCCTGTATTATTTCAAATTAAAAGATGCGAAGAAATAAAAAAGATGGCGGAAATCATACATGAGAGCATTGATATGAAAAAGATTTATGAAATCATTGGGGTAGAATGTTCAGTACGTTAAAGTAGGAATGGCCAGCCAAGATAATACTCAGGAATTAATATGAAACATCCATGACCTAATATTCACAAATGGGCATGAAAATAATCCCGCCACCCTTTAGAAAAGAGCGGATTTGAGGTGTTTTTATATGATAAACAGAAATAAAATCAGACGCCGAGATATTAAGAAATCAAAGATTTCACGCCAAAATATTTCTAAATCTAAACAAATAAAAGCGGGGCAGAAGCAAAGAGGGGGCATTTCAAGAGAGAGGTTTGCACTCTATAAACCCCTCATAGATACCATTCCTGAACTGGTGTATTTTAAGGATATGATGGGCCGCCACTTCATGGTTAATAAGGCCTTTGCAGAATTCGTCGGCCTTGGGGAAGCGCAAATTATCGATAAAACTGATGAGCAAATATTCCCGCCTGAACTGGCAGAACGCTTTGCGAGTAGTGATAGAGAAGTAATCAAAAATGGTAAGGCTATTTGCATTAAAGAGGAGATTGCCTATAAAAACAGAGGAACGCTATTCTTCGAAACAGTCAAATCTCCTCTTTATGATGAACAAGGTGAGAGGGTGGGGGTAATTGGAGTAACACGAGATACTACAGATCATCGAACGGCCGAAAGAGAATCACAGCTCTTTAAAAGTTTAATAAACCGGTTAAATGACGCCATATTTGTAGTAGACCCTGAAACAAGCCGTTTCCTGGATGTGAATGATAAGGCATGCAGCAGTTTGGGATATATTCGCGACGAATTTCTCAGGATGAAGGTTATTGATATTGAAGCGGTTTTTCCTGAAACTTCTTTCTGGGAAAGGCATGTTAAGGAAGTGAAAAAGCAGGGTTATATGGTTTTAGAAGGCGTCCACAAGCGGAAGGATGGCGAGATATTTCCGGTAGAGGTGAATGTCTCATTTATAACCCTGCATGGGCATGATTACATGGTGGCTGTAGCGCGTGATGTCACTGAGCGAAAGCGGGTAGAAGGTGTGCTTCAGAAAGAAAGGAATTATCTTGAAAAGCTTCATGATTCTTTAGGAGACGCTGTATTCACGATTAAACTGCCAGAGGGGGTAATAAGTTTTGCCAATAGTTCAGTAGAATCTATTTTTGGATACAGGCCATGGGAGTGCATTGGCCTGGCAACGGCTGTCCTCTATCCCGATGAGATGAGCTTTCATGATTTTGGAAAAAAGCTTGAAGAAGCAATAAAAAGTCAAATGAGCATCTTGCGAACAGAGCATCTCTTAAAGAGAAAAAATGGCGAAATATTCCCGGCACATATCACGGTTACATTTTTAAAGGTGAATAATGAAGTTACAAATGCAATAAGCATAGTCAGGGATATTACTGAATTGAAGAGGGCTGATGAACATTTAAAATATCGCCTTACATTCGAGGGTATTATCACCTCTATATCCACACAATTTATTAACCTCGCATTGGAAGATATTGATGCCGGAATCAATAATGCGCTGCAGATAATCGGTGAATTTGCTAATGTTGACCGTAGCTACATATCTCTCTTTAGTTATGACGGCGCTAAGATAGACAATATCCATGAATGGTGCAGAAAGGGAATTAGCCCTCGGATCAACAATTTGAAGGGGTTTTCTGTAGAAAATTTCCCATGGTCAATGAAGAAGCTCAAAGAGCTTGAGGTAATTCATATTTATCGCATATCTGCGCTTACACCTGAGGCGGGCGCAGAAAAAGAGATTCTCAAGGCGCAGGATATTAAGTCACTTGTCATCGTTCCCATGGTTTATGGCAGAAATTTGATTGGGTTTCTCGGATTCGATTCTGTAAGAATGGAGCAAACATGGAGTGAAGACATCATAGCGCTCCTTAAAATAGTAGGTGAGAATTTTGCAAATATTATAAAACGTAAGGAGATAGAGGGAGAACTGCACAGACTCAACGAGGAACTTGAACAGCTCGTAATTGAGAGAACATCTGAGCTCAAAGAAATGAACCGACAGTTGAAAGATAAAATTACAGCTCACGAGGGGGCATTGAATGAGTTGCAATTATTCAGAAGCCTCATAAATCAGTCAAATGATGCTGTTGTCGTTGTAGAACCTGAAACAGGCCGTTTCCTTGACTTTAATGATAGGGCATATATTGATTTAGGCTTCAGTCGTGATGAATTCTCTCGTATGAAAGTCTATGATGTTGAAATTGCTCTTGTGCAGGACAGTTCTTCCTGGAAAATGTATGTAGAGGAATTAAAAAAAGGAGGGGGTATGCTCCGGGAAGCAGTCGGGAGGCGCAAGGATGGAACAACGCTCTCTGTAGAGGTCAATGCGAGATACCTCATTTTCAACAACAGAGAGTATATTATTGCGGTTATCCGTGATGTTACTGAACGAAAGAGAATGGAGCAGGATCTTTCAAAGATTGAAAAGCTTGAATCTCTTGGCGTTCTTGCAGGCGGTATCGCTCATGACTTTAATAATGTGTTGGCTGGTATACTCGGCAATATTTCGCTGGCGAAGATGAACATAAGAACTGACGATAAGATTTCAAAGATATTAACCGAGTCCGAAAAAGCGTGCTTCCGGGCTAAAGAACTGGCTCAGCAATTGATTACATTTTCAAAGGGCGGAGCGCCGATTAAGAAAACCATATCTATTGCGGAACTCATCAAGGATTCAACCACTTTTACACTGAGCGGTTCTAAGGTGAAACCAGAGTTCTCTATACCTGAAGACCTTTGGCCGGTTGAAGTGGACGAAGGTCAGATAAGCCAGGTGATTAATAATATTGTCCTTAACGCTGACCAGGCTATGCCTGAAGGTGGCATAGTTGAGGTAAGATGCGAAAATACTATTATAGAAGAAGACACTGTTTCCCTGAAGAAGGGAAGATATGTAAATATACTGGTCAAAGATTATGGGGGAGGGATTGCAAAGGAGAATCTCCAAAAGATATTTGACCCCTATTTCACAACCAAGGAGAAGGGAAGCGGTCTTGGGCTTTCTACTGTCTATTCTATTGTTAAGAATCATGGGGGATATATTACCGTAGAATCAGAATCAGGTAAGGGTGCTATCTTTTCTGTATACTTGCCCGCTTCTGAAAAGAAGGCCGTTAAGCGAGTGGCTCAGGAAGAGGAATATATTGCCGGTAGAGGAAGGATTTTATTAATGGATGATGAAAAGTTACTAAGAGCCGTGACCGGTGAAATGCTTATGAAATACGGATATGAGGTCGAACTTGCCGAAGATGGCGCAAAGGCAGTTGAGGCATACAGAAAGGCAAAGGAATCGGGCAAACCTTTTGATGCGGTTATCATGGACTTAACAATTCCTGGAGGTATGGGTGGTAAGGATGCAATTAATAAGTTGCTGGAGATAGACCCTGCTATTAAGGCAATTGTATCGAGCGGATATTCAAATGACCCAATAATGGCTGATTACAAAAAATATGGCTTCAAAGGTTGCATTGCCAAGCCGTATAAGATGGCTGAGGTTAGCAGGATAGTAAACGAGGTAATAAGAGGGGAAGAAATGAATTAATCTGCTTTACAGGTATCTGATATTTCTTAAGGTTGGAATATAAAAAACCCGTTGACTGACATCAACGGGTTTTTTATGCGTTCACCCGGTTACATCCGGGACGCCGCAGCTTTGCCAATCTTACTGCTTTGCAGCCGCATCCTTTTTTGCTGCTTCAATAAGTTCGCCCACAAACATATTAAGGTCTGTTGAGTGCATTGCGCATGCCATAGAAATCGGCTCGCCGCCAAAGGCAGGGCATGTAAAGCAGCCTGAGCCGAAGTGTTTTGTAAATACCTCTTTTGTTGATGGCCATCTGGTGGTTACTTCACCGGTTGTCATATCTCCTGTGATATTGAAGGTGTTTACTGACATAATATCCTCCCTTTTTATCTATACGGTATTTGTTACAAATATAACCAATCTGTTGAAAGTAGTATATGATTTTAGTCATAAAAATGCCAGAAAAATTTGCGGTCATTCCATCATTATTATCAAAGCTTAAGTTATTATAGGTCAAGGCATACCTCAAACACCTTGACTTTTGCTGATTTTGGGTTATAATATTAGCACGAAAGGGATAATCATTTTCAATAATGATTGCCAATTTCAATAATGCGAAAGGGGGTGTAGCATATGGTGTGGACAGATCTGACAATCATGGTATATGTAGTCCCCTTTATTATAATAGCTTTGGTGGTTCTCTTTATTGCCGACTTCTTTCATCTTGCATCGCTTGCTGATATTCATTGTCCTGTATGCAAGAAAAACTTTGCTGATGTTTTTGGCTTGAGAAAGCATATTAAAGCTGTCGGGAAAGGAAAAGAAAAGGAGATGCCAATGCCTGTGTAAGAGGAGGGGCGACATAAAACAATAAAACACACCTCTTTAGGTGTGTTTTATTGTTTGTAGAAATAACCCTGTTTTTAACAAACATCCATACATTTCATTACCTTTTGCACGGACAGTCATTCTCCATAGGACATACAGTGCATTTCAATTTTTTACAATAATCCTTTCCGAGTCTAACCAAAGCAGCCTCAAAGTCGCAGAAGTCATAACCTTTAATCTTATTAAGTGACCAGATACGCTCAAGTGTATTTAAGAGTGGTTGTTTGGGTTTTTTAATACCTAAATGCTTGGCTGCAAGTATCACTAACTCTGAAGGTTCTGGTTTTGCCTTTGCCCATACCAAACGAAGTTCCCGCAGAAATATATTTACCGTTACATCCCCGATGCCCTTTCCCAAATCTTTGAGGAGCTCCTCGAGTTCTCTTTCATCTTTAGCCTTTTTATAAAGTTTATTTAAATCGCCAGCATAGTCTTTTTCTAAATCTTTCATTATCTCTAATAATTTTGTGGCTGTGGAGAAATCGTATCTTACATAGCCCCCATCGTCCAATATCTTTACAAGGCCGTCCCAGTCAGTTTCTAAAATTTTCTTTGGTGTGAGTACACCGCATTTTTCAAATTCCTTATAGGTTTTTATAGCAATGTTTGTGCCTATCCTTGCGCCAAAAAGCTTTGATGCAAGAAACCATTTAAATATCTCTTGTGCCCCACCATTGGATAGCTCGATACCAAGCTCCGTTGAGAATTTTCCACCGCGCGCATTTATCAGCTTTTTAATAGTCTTTTTCATAACGTTGTTTTGTAATTTCAGCTAACCTATGTGCATATCGTAAAGGCTCTGGAAGCCGGTATCTTTTTGTGCAGGCCAGAACAATATCTATTGCTTTAGAGAGGCTGATTTTATGCCCAGTTGATACAAATATTGGTTTGACATCTTTCCTGGTGCGGAGGCATGCGCCTATGAGCTCTCCATTTTTGTCCCTTACGTATTCAAATGCGCCTTTAAAGTTTGCCGGTAAATTAAATTCTCCATAAAGGTAAGACTTTGCGCAGCCGATGGCAGGCTTGTTTAATAATATTCCGAGGTGAGCAGCTATTCCCATCTTTCTGGGGTGCATTATCCCCTGGCCGTCAAAGAGTATTACATCCGGAGCATTCTTTATTTTCTCGAAACATTTCAAAAGCACAGTCCCCTCTCTGAAACTCAGGAGCCCTGGGATATAAGGGAATTTCAGCGGGAGTGTTGCGGTCTTTTCCTCAACAAGCTCCATATCAGGAAAGGAAAAAACGCATACAGCCCCATGAACAAGATTTTCTTTTTTTGCCCCTTGACAAATTATCTTCTTTGTCTTCGACAAAGTAGATTTGGGTTTTACATTTGCAAAACATAATTTGTCAAGGGTTGAAAATGCAGCGTCTGCGCCGGCAACTAAGTGAATATCTTTAGAAAAATTTTTTAAAAGAATTCTTTTTTGCAGGTTACGCTGAATTTCAATTGCTTCTTTGGGCGTTACGTCCCATCGGTGGAGATTTTTTATCTTCATGTGCCATATGGATTTTTGACTAATACAAACGCACTAAGTATTGTTACATTGTCATTGCGAGCAAAGCGAAGCAATCTCATAGTTTGAGGGGATTACTTCGTCGCTCTGCTCC
>MGQA01000091.1:0-13694 GCA_001797665.1 Deltaproteobacteria bacterium GWF2_42_12
CGTCAGCTTGCTGCGGGGTAGTTCATTGGCATTACACTATTCTTGGGTTTGATCGTTCTCTTGATTACTGCGCACTCCCTGAGAATTTAAACATCTATTCTGTATTTTAAAAAAAAATATATTAAAACCACGGGAGCATACATCCCATGCATTCTGAATCTCAATCAGAAAAAAAGAGCCCTAATAAGCTCATATTTGAGAAGAGCCCGTATCTGCTCCAGCATGCATATAATCCTATAGATTGGCATCCATGGGGGGAAGATGCCTTTGAAAAGGCCGGAAGGGAAAATAAACCCATTTTCCTGTCCATCGGATATTCAACCTGTCATTGGTGTCATGTCATGGAAGAGGAGTCTTTTGATGACCCAGAGGTAGCGCGGCTCATGAATGATGCCTTTGTTTCTATAAAGGTGGATAGGGAAGAGCGGCCTGACATTGACAGCATCTACATGACTGTCTGTCAGATGCTGACTGGCAGCGGAGGATGGCCGCTCACCATCCTTATGACGCCTGATAAAAAACCATTTTTTGCTGGAACCTATTTCCCGAAGGAAAACCGTTTTGGCAGAATTGGGATGATGGAACTGGTGCCGCAGATAAAAGAGGTATGGATTCAACACTATGACGAAGTCGTGGATTCAGTGAATCAGGTTACTGAAGCGCTCCGGAGGGCAGCAGTTACTGTGTCAGGGAAAGAAATAAATGAGGCTGCGCTTAAGGCAGCATACATACAGCTTTCTCAAGGCTTTGATGAAGAGTATGGTGGATTTGGCACTGCGCAAAAATTTCCTTCCTCTCATAGCCTTTTCTTTCTACTCCGATATTGGAGGCGTACTGGTAATGAAAGGGCATTAGAAATAGTAGAGAGAACCCTGCAGGCAATGCGACATGGGGGTGTTTACGATCATATTGGATTTGGTTTTCATCGGTACACTACTGATAGGGGATGGCTTGTCCCTCACTTTGAGAAGATGCTCTATGATCAGGCTTTGATTGCCATGGCATATATAGAGGCTTATCAGGCAACAAGGAAAGAAGAATTTGCTGATACAGCCCGAGAGATATTTACCTACATTCTTCGCGACATGACTGCACCGAGCGGAGGATTCTATTCCGCAGAGGATGCGGACAGCGAAGGTGAAGAGGGCAAGTTTTATCTCTGGACAGAAGAGGAGATAAAAAAGTCTCTGTCAGAGGAAGAGGCTGAATTTGCCCTTAAGATATTTAATGCACAGAAAGATGGCAACTTTACAGAGGAGATAACAGGACACAAAACAGGGAAAAATATTCTCCATCTCAGGAAATCGCTTAAAGAGATAGCAATTGATCTGAAAATTGATGAGCAGGAAGTAAAGAGGCATTTGGAAGAGATGAGAAAAAAACTCTTTGCATTTCGTGAAAAGCGCATCCATCCGTATAAAGACGATAAGATTTTAACAGACTGGAACGGCCTTATGATTGCTGCGCTTGCAAAGGGCGCTCAGGTCTTTGATGAGCCAAAATATGCAGAGGCTGCCCGGAATGCCATTACTTTCATTCTCAAAAATCTGATGAGAGGCGATGGCAGGCTTTTGCATCGCTATCGAGAGGGGCAGGCAGCGGTACCAGGGAATGTAAATGATTATGCCTTTCTCATCTGGGGCTTAATAGAGCTGTATGAGGCTACCTTTGAAGTGCGCTATCTTCAAAATGCTTTAGATGTGAGCAATGGTTTGATAAAACATTTTTGTGATGAAAGACAGGGAGGGTTTTATTTTACAGCAGATGATAGCGAAGAGCTCCTTATCCGATGGAAAGAGGTGTATGATGGCGCCATTCCTTCCGGCAACTCTGTGGCCATGCTCAATTTTATGAGATTAAGCTGTATGACAGGTAATCACGAATTTGAAGAAAAGGCAATGCAGATTGAAAAAGCATTCTCCAAAGGTATATTGCAATCGCCCCTATCATACACTCAGTTCCTGACAGCAGTAGATTTTATCATTGGGCCTTCGTATGAGATAGTTATTGCAGGCATTTCGCAGGCTGAAGATACAAAGGCCATGGTAAAGGCGCTGAGAGGGCAATTTATTCCAAACAAGGTAGTGCTTTTCTACCCTGCTGAGGTAAAGCTGCCGGAAATCACTCGCCTTGCTGTGTTTACGAAAGATATGGTTAGCAGAGAAGGGAAGGCAACAGCCTATGTATGTCAGAATTATGCCTGTCAGGCTCCCGCAACCGATACGAAAGAGATGCTACAATTGTTGAATGTGAAAAATGAATAATGACTTTCATTTACCTTACCCAGCATTAATAATCATTTCTGCCTATCTATTAGACCTTATCCTTGGCGACCCCAAGTGGTTTCCACATCCGGTGAGATGGATTGGCAGATACATTACATTTGTGGAAAATCAAATCAGACGGATTCTCAATAATCCCCCCATTGCCCCCCTTTATCGGGGGGGAGGGGGGATTTTAGAAAAGATTGGTGGCATTTTTCTTTTTGCTATTGTTGTCGGAACGGTATTTGGTTTTACATGGCTTTTCTTGTATTTTACCTATTGCCTATCGCCTATAGCCTATAGCCTATTATCTGTCTTCCTTGCTTATACCACTCTCTCTATCAGGTCTCTCCATGAAGAAGCATATTCTGTAATCAATGCCTTAACCCCTCCCTCCCCCCCTTTATTAAAGGGGGGTGAAGGGGGGTTATCAATAGATGATGCAAGGAAAAGACTTTCCAATATTGTCGGTCGTGATACGCACAATCTATCAGAAGAAGAAATATGCCGTGCTACAGTTGAAACAGTTGCAGAGAATACCTCTGACGGCATTATTGCGCCATTATTTTATCTCGCCATAGGCGGCCCTGTTCTGGCGCTTGCATACAAGGCAGTTAATACCCTTGATTCAATGGTTGGCTATAAAAATGAAAAGTATAAAAATTTCGGCTGGTTCTCTGCGCGTATGGACGACATTGCCAATTTTATTCCTGCTCGGCTTACAGGAATTCTCATGACCATTTCCTCATTCATCTTGCGATTTGACTGGAAAAATTCATTGCGCATCATCTGGCGGGATTCGCGGAAGCATCCAAGCCCAAATGCAGGCTATCCAGAGGCAGCAGTGGCAGGCGCGCTGGGCCTGCAATTGGGAGGTTTAAATTATTATTTCGGCGTGCCTCACAATAGGCCATTAATCGGAGATAAGGAGAATGAATTTACTATTGAGTCAGTAAAAAATACAGTAAAGATAATGCATCTTTCAGCATTTCTGGGGGTTGTTCTTTTCGCAGGTATTTGGATAATTGTTAGTCTGTATATTTGCTGATTGCCAAACCTTATTTGAGTGGGTATAATCCGTGTAGGGTGGGCTACGCCCACCAAAAAAATATAAAAAATTATGAACATCAAACCCCACCCAAACCATAAAATATATATTCAAACCCTTCGCCAGATGTCGCCTGAAAAAAGACTTTTAAAGGCATTTGAGCTGTCTGAATTTTCCAAACAGCTTTTTATTCATGGGTTGCATAAGAGATTCCCAAATCTTTCGGATGAGGAGTTTCAAAAACTACTTCTGGAGCGTCTCGATAAATGCCACAACAGGAATTATTAAAGAAGGTTATTAAAGCTCTTGAAGATGCAAAGTTAGAGTATATGGTAACCGGCTCTGTTGCCTCAAGTTTGCAGGGAGAGCCACGGTCTACACACGATATAGATTTAGTCATTTCTGTTCAGAAGTCTGCTGTAAAGAAATTGGTTAAAGCATTTCCACCGCCTGACTTTCATCTGGACGAAGAAAGCATTCTTGACGCAATTGATAAAAAAGGTATGTTCAATCTCATTAATATAAGGGAAGGTGATAAGGTTGATTTCTGGATACTAACCAATGAGCCTTTTGACAAGTCGCGCTTTTCACGGAAATATGAGGAAGAAGTCATGGGTATAAAGATGCAGGTTTCAAGTCCTGAAGATACAATCTTGATGAAATTAAAATGGGCTAAATTATCCGGCGGAAGTGAAAAACAATTTACAGATGCCCTACGGGTTTATGAGGTGCAGTCTGAGAAATTGGATAGAGAGTATTTAGAATCTTGGGCAAGAGAATTGAATATTGAGTCGCTTTGGAGGCGCCTGTTGGCTGAAGCAGAGATAAAATAATTTAGCCGAATTGCCTGACCAAAAAAGGTGCATAATATGAACTTCCATTTCACAGAAGAACACAGGATGATTCAGGGGCTTGCGAGGGACTTTGCTGATAAAGAGATAAGGCCTCTATCAAAGGAGATAGATAAATCCTCTAATGTCCCTGCTGAGCTGATAAAAAAGATGGCTGAGCTGGGATTTATGGGAATTGCGGTTCCTCAGGAATATGGCGGCGCTGGCATGGATTCCATTGCATTAGTTATTGCTATGGAGGAGATTGCCAGGGCTTGCGCTTCCACAGCTACTATTATGACGGTAAATAATTCACTTGCATGTGAGCCTATCCTGCGATATGGAAACGAAGAGCAGAAAAAAAGATTTTTAACCGCCGTTGCAAGCGGTAAACTCCTTGGGTGCTTTGCATTAACAGAGGCAGGGGCAGGTTCGGATGCTGCTGCCATAAAGACCACTGCTGTTAAAGACAGGGATAGCTATATTCTCAATGGTTCAAAACTCTTTGTCTCCAATGGGCAGCGGGCGCATATTGCTATAATCTTTGCTGTAACTGATGCTACTAAAGGCCATAAGGGGATAAGCGCCTTTATTATAGAAAAGGGGACGCCAGGTTTTTCCATTGGAAGGATAGAAGAGAAGCTTGGTATAAAAGGCTCAGAAACAGTAGAATTCATTTTTGATGGCTGCTGCATACCGCAGGAAAACCTTTTGGGTCATGAGGGCCATGGGTTTAAGGTAGCTATGGATACGCTGGATGCAGGTAGGCTTGGGATTGCAGCACAGTCTCTTGGAATAGCGCAGGCCTGCCTTGATGCTGCTGTCAGATATTCTAAAGAAAGGGTTCAATTTGGCAAACCTATTTCAAACCTTCAGGCCATTCAGTTTATGATATCAGATATGGCTATGGAAATAGAGGCTGCAAGAGTCCTCACCCACAGGGCTGCATATTTAAAGGATAGAGATGGAAGATTTATAAAAGAGGCATCCATGGCAAAACTCTATGCCTCTGAGATGGCTAACAGATGTGCATATAAGGCTGTCCAGATTTACGGCGGCTATGGATATATAAAAGATTATCCTGTAGAGAGATACTACAGGGATGCAAGGATCACCACCATCTATGAAGGGACATCAGAGATACAGAGGCTGACGATTGCGAAAGAAATATTGAAGTAAGCATCGAGTACCAAATTCCAAATAATTACTAATTCCTAATTTCCAATTCCTAATTAACGATCAATTCCCAATGAGTAAATTTGGACATTAGTCATTGGACATTTTATTGGAAATTAGGAATTGGAAATTAGGAATTCTTTGTTATTTGATGCTTGGAATTTCTTCTTAAAGGAGATTGATCTCAGTATGCCTGAAGAACGCAAACCAAAATTTACTAACCTTTCCAATATTGAGATAAAACGGGTCTATACTCCTGACGATGCAAAGGATATAGACTATTCAAAGGAGATTGGCCTTCCCGGTGAATTTCCCTTTACCAGAGGCATCCATCCCACGATGTATCGGGGCCGGCTTTGGACTATGCGGCAGTTTGCAGGCTTTGGAACAGCAGAGGAGACAAATAAAAGATTTAAGTATCTCCTTCAACATGGTGAAACAGGGTTGTCTACTGCCTTTGATATGCCAACACTCATGGGTTACGACTCTGACCATCCCATGTCTCAGGGTGAGATCGGAAGATGTGGAGTTGCTATTGATACAATCATTGACATGGATATCCTGTTCGACGGAATTCCGCTGGATAAGGTTACTGTATCCATGACCATCAATGCGCCTGCTGCTGTCATTTTTGCGATGTATATTGCTGTTGCAGAAAAAAGGGGTATCCCTCTTACGAGCATCGGCGGCACGATCCAGAATGACATGCTTAAGGAATATATAGCCCAGAAGGAGTGGATATATCCTCCAGGCCCTGCCTTAAGACTTATTCGAGATACGATTGTATATTCTGCGAAGAATCTTCCTAAGTGGCATCCGATAAGCATCAGCGGATACCATATACGGGAGGCTGGCTCAACAGCTGCGCAGGAGCTGGCCTTTACCCTCTATGATGGCCTTACCTATGTAGAAGATGTCGTAAAGGCTGGATTATCTCTTGATGAGTTTGCTCCGAGGCTTTCATTCTTTTTCAATTCCCATAATGATTTCTTTGAAGAGATAGCTAAATTCCGTGCTGCCAGAAGGATATGGGCAAAGGAGATGAAGAAGAGGTATAATCCAAAAAATCCAAGGTCCCTAATGTTACGATTCCATACCCAGACAGCAGGATGTTCTCTCACTGCCCAGCAGCCGTATAACAATATTGTGAGGGTTGCCCTTCAGGCGCTGGCTGCTGTGCTTGGAGGAACTCAGTCTCTCCATACGGATTCAATGGATGAGACCTATGCGATACCGACGGAGGAGGCTGTTATGATTGCGCTTCGCACCCAACAGATTATTGCCCATGAAAGCGGGGTCGCCAATACTGTAGATCCCCTTGGAGGCTCATACTATGTAGAGGCATTGACAAAAAAGATGGAAGATGCAGCATATGAATATTTTAAGAGGCTGGATAAATTGGGCGGTATGGTATCTGCTATTGAAAAGGGGTTCCCGCAAAAAGAGATAAAGGATGCTGCCTATGCGTATCAGAAGGAGGTAGATAGCAAAGAAAGGATAATTGTTGGTCTGAATGAGTTTGTTACAGAGGAAAAGACCCCGGTTGAAGTTTTCAAACTTCACCCGGATACAGAGAGAAGGCAGATTAAAAGGCTTCAAGAGGTGAGAAGGACAAGGGATGCGAAGAGGTTAAATAATGCTTTAGAGGCTCTAAAAAAGGCTGCACAGGGCAATGAGAATTTGATGCCATTTCTCATTGAAGCAGTCAAAGCCCACGGAACCCTCGGCGAGATATGCGATACCCTGAAGAGTGTGTTTGGGATATACAAGGAACCGATAGTGTGAAAAAAATGAAAATGATGGAAGCTCAGTTAAAGGTGTAGAAGCTCGTAGCGACGCTGGAAGCTTGATAGGTGAAGCTGAATGGAACGCTATTACACGAGTTTCGAGCCTCTAAGACGAGCCTCGATACGAGCATCAAAAACGATAAACGAGATGTGTTTGCGTATGAAGATACTTTTAGCCAAGATCGGCCTTGACGGCCACGACAGGGGGGTAAAGGCAGTGAGAGATGCATTGATAAATGCAGGTGTTGAGGTCGTTTACATAGGTCTACACAAGACCCCCGAAGAGATTGTGGAGGCATCTATTCAAAATAAGGTAGA
Organism: Deltaproteobacteria bacterium GWF2_42_12; assembly: GCA_001797665.1. Lineage (GTDB taxonomy): Bacteria > Desulfobacterota > GWC2-55-46 > UBA9637 > UBA9637 > UBA9637. Next base: position 7,424 of record MGQA01000091.1, read on the forward strand.
TGTAATTGGGATAAGTTCCCTGACAGGCGCCCATCATGTTATATTTCCAAAGGTCTTTGAGTTGCTTAAGGAGAAGGGGTTAAATATCCCTGTTTTTGCAGGGGGAATAATTCCGGATGAAGATATTCCTCAACTCAAGGTGATGGGGGTTAGGGTGGTCTTTCAGCCGGGGACAGAGTTGGATGAGATTGTAAGGCAAGTGAAGAAGCTGGCAAAGTAGACGTTCTAAAAATAGCGATAAGAAAAAATGAAAATGTTTTTAAAGGTCGGTCATCGTGGCGCAAAGGCGTATGAAATTGAAAACTCCTTAGAAAGTTTTAAAAAGGCGGTTGCACTGGGTGCGAATGCTGTTGAATTGGATGTGCAAAAATCAAAAGATGGAAAATTAATTATCATCCATGATGATAATTTGAAGAGGGTTTTTGGCAAGGATGTTCTGGTAAACCTGACAACATTAAAGGAATTAAAACAATTAACAGAAAATAAAATTCTTACCCTTGATGAAGCCTTACGGTTTATAGATAAAAAGGTTGAGAAGATTTTAGTGGAGTTAAAGAAGGAGGGTTTTGAAAAGAAGGTTTTAGAGATTATTAAGAAAGGAAAACTAAAAGATAGGGTAATTATTGTTTCTTTTCACGAACAGGCGCTCGCTGAAGTGAGAAGATTGGATAAAGAGATTGAAACAGGCCTCATTTATGCAAAACACAAAAATCCAATACCTACTGCTTTAAAACTCAATGCCCAGTATCTCATTCCCTTATATAGGTTTGTCCATACAAAAAATGTCGAAGATGCCCATAAAAATAATCTCAAGGTAATTGTCTGGACTATCAATACGAGGAAGGATGTCAGGGAGTATATTGCGAAAGGCGTTGATGGAATTGCCAGTGATAAGCCGGATATCTTAAGGACTCTCTGAAAAACCACCTTTTTTAAAATTGTCATGCCCGAATGTTTCTATCGGGCATCTATAACTCGTTGATTGTAAAAGAACCGGATTCCCGATAAAAACTTCGGGAATGACAGAAAAAGAGTTTTTCAGAGTGTCCTTAAATATAAAGAAAAAAATAAACCGTCCTTTTTGCCCTGCCATTTGACGGTCTGTTATAGTTTTACTTCTTCCTTCAGCACAGGCTTCCCGTCTTCCATCCTTACATAACCCATCCTGACCTGTGGGTCGTGTTCAAATATGAGCAGCCAGTTTTCCTCTGCTGCCTTTTGAATGATATTCTTTTTTGCCTCCAGGGTCTCTAAAGGAAAGAGGTCATAGCCCATGATATAGGGATAGGAAATATGAGATGCGGTAGGTATCAGGTCTCCAAGGAATATTGCCTTTTTGTTTTCAGATGAAATCATCGCGGTCTGAAAATGTCTGTTATGACCGGGTATCTTTACAATCTTAACCCCTTTTTCAATCTCCTTCTCCCCATCGATAAGCTCTATCTGGTTAGATTCCTGAATGGGTAAAAAATCCTCCTGCCGATAGCTTGCCCGTGTCCTCTCATTGGGTTTTATTGCATCCTCCCATTCACCTTTTTGAATTATGTGTTGCGCCCTGGGAAAGGTCGGTCTTATTTTACCGTCAGCGTCTTTTGTGGTATTTCCGCCTGCATGGTCCCAGTGGAGATGGGTATTGATAACAATGTCTATATCTTTGACTGAGAGGTTCAGTTTTGCGAGAGACTCTTCAATAGTTGGCCTCCGGTCAACGGCGAACATGGAATTGAATTTTTCATCCCCTTTGTTGCTTATGCCGGTATCAACCATTATTTTCTTGTTTGGCGTGATGATGAGAAGGGGATTCAGGCCCAGAAGTATCCTGTTCTTGTCATCAGGTGGATTGGTTTTTTCCCAAAGCACCCTTGGGACAACGCCAAACATTGCGCCACCGTCAAGACGAAAAAAACCGTCGCTTATGGAGTGGATTTCAAATTTTCCAAATTTCATTTAAGACCTCAAGTTGATTAAATCCCAAGCACTAAATTCTAATGACCAACTCCCCCTGCACCCCCTCTTTATTAAAGAGGGGGATGGGGGAGTTGGTCATTGGACTTTATTTTTAATTTGAGCTTTGAAATTTGACATTTTGCTTCAATATTTCCTTTGCAATCACCATCCTCTGCACCTCTGATGTGCCTTCGCCTATCTCGCAGAGTTTTGCATCCCTAAAATATCTTTCTACTGGATAGTCTTTTGTATATCCATAACCACCGTGAATCTGGACAGCCTTAACAGCAGCCCTCATAACCATTTCAGATGAGAAGAGTTTTGCTATAGATGCCTCTTTTGTGCATCTCTTTCCTTCATCCTCTAACTGGGCAGCCTTATAGACCAAAAGCCTCGCTGCATCAAGCTCTGTTGCCATATCAGAGAGCATCCACTGAATAGCCTGAAAATTGCCAATAGGCTGACCGAACTGCTGTCTCTCCTTAGCGTAAGCGGCGCTATCTTCAAGACACGCCCTTGCAATGCCCACAGCCATTGCAGATAGACCTATCCTTCCTGCATCCAGAACCCCCATAGTCTGGATAAAACCCATATTCAATTCCCCGAGGAGATGTTCCTTAGGAATCCTTGCGTCCTCAAGGATAAGTCCTGATGTGTCACTTGCCTTAAACCCGAGTTTTTTCAGTTTTTTTCCGCGTGTTAAACCTGGGGACTTCCCTTCCATAATGAACGCAGAAATGCCTTTAGCTCCCTTTGTTCTGTCCGTGACTGCCATGACAACCATAGTTTCTGCAAACGAACCATTGGTTGTAAATGCCTTCTCGCCTCTTATAATCCAGTTGCTGCCATCTGGTGTGGCTGTGGTTCTCATACTTGCTGCATCGCTCCCTGCGCCAGGTTCTGTAAGTCCCCATGCGCCAATGTTTTCCCCTTTTGCAAGATGAGGGAGATATTTACTCTTTTGTTTCTCTGTGCCGAAGATATATATATGGTTTGCGCATAAAGTATGCGCAAGGATGGTTATTGCAGCAGATGCGTCAATTCGCGCGATTTCTTCTATAGCTATGACATAACTTATATAATCCAGCCCTGCCCCGCCTAATTCAGGCTGGAATATAATTCCCATTAGGCCAATATCTGCCATCTTTTTTATTAAGTCTTGTGGAAATTCTGCATCTTCATCCCTCTGCGCTACGTTGGGTTTCAGTTCTTTAACTGCAAAATCCCTGACTGTGCTCTGCAAGAGCCTGTGCTCTTCTTTGAGTTCGAAGTCCATAGTTTTTAAAAATTCCAAGCGACAACGCCCCCATCCCCCTCTTTAGTAAAGAGGGGGGAGCAAATGGGGAGTTGGTTATTGGAATTTGGTGTTTTGAGGCGGATTATAGCTGAATTCATCTTCTCAGGCAATTACTTTCGTAAAATAGCGATTAAAGACCTCGCTATTTTACAAACCTGCGATTTGGCTGCCATACATCGTTATCATCCATTTTTGCTCCTTCACCGTATCATCCCCCTGTCCCCCTCCATGAGGGGGATAAAGGGGGAGGGCTTGTCGCAAAGATGTCCGCTGCCTTGTCTGGCAGCCAACTTGCAGGTTTCCCCAAAAATTAAACGCTATTTTTGGGTTACTTTATTCAACTTGCATTTTATGCTGAATATGGCTATATTTTTCGCCATGCGACCTGTCTATATCATCTCAGGCGGCATAACAAAATTTGCCAAGGCACATCCTGAAAAGGACTTTCGGCTCATGGTCAAAGAGGCCTTTGATTATGCAATGAATGATGTGCCAAATCTTACAAAAGACATAATAGACGGGAGCATCTGCTCCTATTTTTCTGACCACTTCACCAGACAGCTTAAGGCAGGGGCAATGGTTCAGGACTATCTTGGATTATGTCCTAAACCGTCAAAGAGAATAGAAGGGGGAGGCGCAACAGGGGGACTCTGTTTTCAGGCAGCATGGGAGGCTGTTGCATCAGGAAGGATGGAGGTGTGCGTTGCGTTAGGTTTTGAAACAATGAGCAGGGTCAATACCTGGAAGGGAAATGAATTTATTGCCCATGCATCAGATACGAACTTTGATTATCCTGTGGGAGGTTTTTATACAGGCTATTATGCCATGATGGTTCAGCGCCATATGTATGAGTTTGGGACAACGGTAGAACAGATGGCCATGGTCTCTGTCAAGAACCATAAGAATGCCCTGTATAATCCATATTCCCAGAGTCCGATGGACCTGACCATTAAAGATGTTCGTTCATCTGCCATGGTGTCAACGCCCATTACCATGCTCGATATTTGTCAAATGTCTGATGGCGCTGCTGTAGCCATTGTTGCTTCTGAGAACATGGCTGAGAAACTGTGCAGTAAGCCGGTGAAGATTACCGGGATAGGATGCGGGACAGATGCTATGAGGATGGCAGACAGGCCTCATGGAAAGGTTTTACTCTTGCCGCATGAATCAGCAAAAGACTACAAGGGTATAAAATATCCAGGAGTTCACTCTTTTAGAGGCGGAAGGATGGCTGCAAAGCTTGCATACGAGATGGCCGGGATTAAAAATCCAAGGGAAGAACTCGATTTCATAGAACTCCACGATGCCTATACTTCCTCAGAGATACAGACTTACGAGGATTTGGGTTTGTGTAAATATGGGGAGGGCGGAAAGTTTGTGGAGGCCGGCTATCCATTCTTGTCAAATATTGACTACGGATTGAAATTCAAAAAAGGTAATGCCAAACTCAAAGGGAAAAAAATTCCGGTGAATCCATCCGGCGGCCTTTTGGCATGTGGACATCCTGTGGGCGCTACCGGACTGATGCAGGCAGTCTTTGCCTTGTGGCAGCTTCAGGGAAGTATCAAGAAACATCTTGGCAAAGATGCCATTCAGGTAAAAAATGCCGGAAGGGGCCTCATCCACAGTCATGCGGGGACGGGGACGTATATAACCGCGACTGTCATGGAAAGGGGGTAGTTCACGCTGAATCTGGGCGGTTTTTGAGCGTGAACTATGACAATGCCATGCTTTTATCAATTTTATATAATGCAACCATTCGTGAAATAAGTTTAAAAATAAATATTGGATCATAAAAAAATAAAATTGATGCCAATTACAATTTATTGATTATGACTGTTGAGATATCACATACACTGGATGTTGTTCGCAAAACCGTAAACGACAGCACCTGCCGCAAGGAACGATCAAAGATCGGACAGTTCCTGACGCCTGCCGGGATTGCGCGGTTTATGGCCTCTTTGTTTCAACGGGAGGTGAAGCGTGTACGGATTTTGGATGCCGGGGCTGGGGCTGGGGCCTTGTCTGCGGCATGTGTGGCGGCACTGGTTTCAAAAAAGCATAAGCCGATTTCAATAAAGGTTGTCGCGTATGAGAACGATGAACGGATTCTGCCGTACTTGAAAGAGACAATGGAGCGGTGCGAGTCAAGCTGCAAAGCAGCTGGAATTCCTTTTCAAGGGGAGATACGTACAGAGGATTTTGTGGCTGCTGCCATAGCCCAAACAGAACCAGGGCTGTTTGCCGTTCCGGGGGAGTGCTTTACTCACGCAATCCTTAATCCCCCGTACAAAAAAATCACAGAGGAATCTGTTACCCGTCGTCTGCTCAATTCTGCCGGGATGGAGGTGTCAAACCTTTACGCTGCTTTTGTGTGGCTGTCGGCTAAGATGCTGGAACCTGACGGCGAACTGGTAACTATTACACCCCGAAGTTTCTGCAACGGGCCGTATTTTCGCAGGTTTCGCATTGCATTCTTGGACATGATGAGCCTGCGGCGCATTCACGTATTTGAGTCGCGCAAGAAGGCATTTGGAGACGATGAAGTGCTGCAGGAAAATGTAATCTACCATGCAGTACGGAGCGACCGGAAACCGGAACGACTGGTTATTTCATCATCTGAAGGTGCAGATTTCGACAGAGCAAGCAGCAGGGCCGTGCCATATGAGCATATTGTCTTGCCGGGAGACAGCGACGCTTTCATTTACTTGGTCTTGAACGATGACGACGACAGGATAATGGAGCAAATGAAGGTTTTTACCGCATCGCTTGACAACCTCGGACTGGAGGTATCTACAGGGCGTGTGGTGGGCTTTCGCGTGGAGGAGCATCTGCGCTTTCAACCGGCAGACTGTACAGCGCCTCTCATTTATCCTTGCAATCTCAAGGATGGTTTTGTCAGTTGGCCGACAGAATCGGGAAAGAAGCCGAATTCAATCGTAGTATCGCCGCAGACAAAGGATTTGATGGTGGCAGCCGGGTATTACGTTCTTGTAAAGCGTTTCTCGTCTAAGGAAGAGCGGCGGC
>MGQA01000091.1:13762-15259 GCA_001797665.1 Deltaproteobacteria bacterium GWF2_42_12
AATTATTTCCACGCAAAAGGTAAAGGGTTATCGCCAAATATCGCTAAGGGCCTGGCCCTGTATCTCAACTCTTTACTATTCGACAAGTATTTCAGGCTGTTTAGCGGGCATACGCAGGTCAACGCAACAGATATCCGAAAGATGCGCTATCCATCCCATGAGCAATTGCTGAGACTTGGTGCACACTTGAAGCATAGAATGCCGGATCAAGAAACTGTGGATTCGATATTAGAGGAGGAATGTCTAAGCTATGCTTAAGAAAGCGGATAAAAAGAAGGTAGAACAAAAAATCAGAGAAGCCCTGGAAATATTAGAATCGCTCGGTTTTCCCCGGCAGCAGCTAAATGAACGCTCGGCGTTGACACTTCTTTCGCTATTGAACCTCAAGCCTGCCGCCGATGCATGGGAGAGCGCAAGCGATCCATTGATGGGCATTACGCCAATGATGGAATTCTTTGCTGAGCATTACGGCAAGCAATATGCGCCAAATACCAGAGAGACGGTGCGCCGCCAGACGGTTCACCAGTTTTTGCAGGCGTCATTGGTTGTGGCAAACCCTGATAAGCCCTCAAGGCCCACCAACAGCCCAAAAGCGGTGTATCAAATCGAAACCTCCGCCTTGAAACTGCTTCGGGAATTTGGCAAAGCTAATTGGGATAAGCGTTTGAGCGAGTATCTGCGCACGGTTGAAACCCTGGAAAAGCTCTACGCCCGTGAACGAAATAAACGCAGAATTCCGGTAACACTTGCAAATGGACAGAAGATTACTCTTTCACCCGGCGGACAGAATGTATTGATAAAGAAAATCATTGATGAATTTTGCCCGCTTTTCACACCGGGCGGTCATGCCGTCTATATAGGCGATACAGAGACAAAATGGGCGTATTTCGACCCTGATGCGCTTCAAAAGTTGGGGGTTGAGATAGAAGAACACGGAAAGATGCCTGACGTAGTCGTTCACCACTTGGAAAAGAACTGGCTTGTTCTGATAGAGGCGGTTACCAGCCACGGACCTGTGAATCCCAAGCGCAGACAGGAATTGAAGGCGCTCTTTGCCGGATCAAGCGTCGGGATAGTATATGTAACGGCCTTTATTGATAGACGGACGATGATGAAATATCTCGATGACATCTCCTGGGAAACGGAGGTTTGGATTGCAGAATCCCCGACGCATCTCATTCATTTTAACGGCGAGCGTTTCCTTGGTCCGTATGAAGATTAGACTAGTAGGTGGAGGCTATAGGATACTGAATTTAGCGCCAGATAAAAATAATATAATAGAGAAAAATGATTCAACAATACACTCCACCGGATGACTGATAGCTGTCGACGAGTTTCATAGTTATACGGGTTGTTTGCAGGCACGATTGAGTGCGAGAAAAGGGCGTCCCCCTCTGATTAGAGGGGTGGTTACGAGACTAACCAAAAAATACAAATAGGTTTGAAATGTGAGTCACAACATGAAAAAATCCATCAAGCTCCCGGAAACCGAAGAAG
>MGQA01000091.1:15273-16140 GCA_001797665.1 Deltaproteobacteria bacterium GWF2_42_12
CAATGTTGACCCCATCATCATCAAGCACCATTACGAAATTGATTACATCCACTCCTATGCGCAGGATTCGCCATTCTTTATTGGCTTAACAAAGAAGAAACTCTTGGGGAGCAGATGCACGAAATGCAATTATTCCTATGCCACACCCAGGGGTCATTGCATGGAGTGCGGGGAAAAGACTGATTGGTTTGAGCTTCCCTTAGAAGGAAAGGTTCATACCTTTACCACATGCTATTTTGGCAGTGAGGCATTTTTAAAAGAAACACCATTCACCTTGATTCTTGTAGAATTTGAAGGCGTAAACACCCTTTTTCTTTCAAGGCTTGTTGGCGCAGAGCCTGATGTGGTAAATATCGGGATGAGGGTAAAGGCAAGGTTTTTAAGGAACTGTAAGTTCAAACCAACAGATGTATATTTTATGCCAGCATAAAGATGAGAAAACCACTTTGGGCACCTTCAACAGAACGTATAAAACAGGCAAATATTACTCAATTCATCAGCTTTGTCAATAAAAGGCATGGCCTTGCAGTAAGCTCATATGATGATCTGTATAAATGGTCAATTGAAAGCATAGAGGATTTTTGGGGAGCATTTTGGGAGTTTGCGGAGATAAAGGCCACACAAAAATATGATGCTGTCATTGACGATTTAAAAAGGTTTCCTGGCGCACGGTGGTTTCCTGGCGCACAATTAAATTTTGCTGAAAACCTCCTAAAATATCGAGATGACCATACAGCCATTGTATTCAGGGGTGAAGGGGGAAGGCAAGCCTCGCTTACCTATAGGAAGCTTTACGATTCTGTGGCATCTCTTGCTCAACCGCTCCGCGCAATAGGAATTACGCCAGGAGAACGCATTGCCGCATAT
>MGQA01000092.1 GCA_001797665.1 Deltaproteobacteria bacterium GWF2_42_12
CTCAAGACGCCGTTTCATGCCGCCTGAAAATTTCCTTACAAGGTCGTCCTTTCTATCATATAAACCAACCACATTGAGAATAGTATCTATCCGCTCCTCTGCCTCTCTTTTATTCATATTGTAGAGATAGCAATGGAATTTTAAATTTTCATAAGCTGTCAGGTCGTTATCGAGCGTAATATCCTGAAACACAAGGCCGATGGACGAACGGACTTTATGCGCGTATTTAAGGCAATCATAGCCGTTTACCTCCGCCATTCCTGATGTCGGAGAAAGGAGGGTGCAGAGGATATTTATGGTTGTTGTCTTTCCTGCGCCGTTCGGCCCAAGAAATCCAAAGAACTCACCTTCCTTGACGTCAAAGGATATGCCATTTACTGCAGTAAGGCCGTTATATTGTTTAACTAAGCTGGAGACACGGATGATGGACATAAGATGCATATTACAGGAAGTAGCTACATGGGTCAAGGGTAGAGAAGGGCAGCTATGCCGAATATTATTCTGTAGTAGCCAAATGGCGTGAAGTCATGTTTGGCGATGTATCCGAGAAATATCTTTATTACAATTATAGCTGATGCAAAGGCGGCAGTAAAACCTATCATAAAAACAGGTATATCTCCTGCCTCCAGATACCGAATACCTTTTATAAGGTCAAAGGAAGATGCTGCAAACATAGTAGGTATTGCAAGAAAGAAAGAGAACTCCGCAGCAACCTTTCGATCAAGGCCCAGAATAATTCCTCCCATGATTGTTGCCCCTGCCCTTGATACACCAGGGAAAAGAGATAACACCTGAAATAATCCGATACCCAACGCCAGCCTATGGGAAATATCATCAATATCCTGAACATTCCCAGTAGTGACTGCCTTTTCAATGAGTATTATTGCTATGCCGCCAGCTATAAGGGCTATGGCAACAGTTGTTGGGTTGAAGAGATAGTATTTGATGTAGGAATGGACAAGAATACCTATTATAGCAGATGGCAGGAATGCCAGGAATATCTTTATAATAAATGCCTTGGCCTTTGGCATAGTTATCTCGCGTATGACTGATATCAATTTGATATGATAAAGCCACACAACAGCCAATATAGCGCCAAGCTGGATAAATATCTCAAAGACCTTTGCCCTTTCACCTGTGAATGATATTAAATTTCCAGCCAGAATTAGATGACCAGTGGATGAGATAGGTAAAAATTCTGTAACCCCTTCAACAATTCCAAGGATGAGCGATTTCAATATCTCCATATTATTGGTATAGTTTAAGGGGCTAATGGTATGACAAAACTAAAGATACTACCTTTTCCTAATGTACTCTTTATCCAAATCTTGCCATTATGGCCTTGAATAATATGTTTTACAATAGCCAAACCAAGACCTGTCCCGCCCAGTTCCCTGCTCCTTCCTTTATCTACCCTGTAGAACCTTTCAAATATCCTTGGTATATCCTTTTCTGGTATGCCTATACCGGTATCTTCCACATCTACCCTCAGCATATTATCGGCAGTTTCTGCAGCAGATACCTTAACAGTCCCTTTAATCGTATATTTTATTGCATTATCCACCAGATTGACGATGACCTGTTCCAGTCTGTCTTTATCGCCCGTAACTTTTGGAATTTTTCCATTTACATTTATAATAAGTTCTATGCCTTTATCTTTTGCCTGCTTTTCAAAACCTTGCACTATACTGCTTATCAGGCCCTTAATATCAAGAGGCTTAAGGCTCAGGGGCATCTGATGGGACTCAAGCATTGAAAGGGTCAACAGGTCTTCTATCAGGGCTGTCATCCTGTTGGCATGGCGGTCTATAATTGTGAGAAAATTTTTAAGGGTTGCTTTATCATCCAGCGCCCCGTCCAGTAGTGTCTCCGCATAACCCTTTATGCTTGCAAGCGGTGTCCTAAGCTCATGGGAGACATTGGCAACAAAGTCTCTCTTTATTGCCTCCACCCTCTTTTCTTCGGTAACATCATGGAAAAAGCCGATAAGGACTTTGGAGCGAGCCGACAGTGTCGGCGTAAGATTAACGGCAACATGGTTGCCTTGCTCCAAATAAAACGGAACAAACCTTACCTCAAAAAAGCGCCCGCCTTTTCCTTCAACTGCAATCTCCTGGGGCTCCTCTTCTTTGGATTTCAGCATCTTCTCTATTACTTCTGTAACCGCCTTATCTTTTACAACATCTGAAAAATTCTTTCCTTCTAAATCTTCTGCCGTATAAAATGTCTTTTCAAAAAATGGGTTGGCATAAAGGAGTTTCTTTTGAGCATCTATAATCAGAACCCCGATCTGCATTTCTCTAACAACTGCCTCTAAGAGTTTTCCTTTCACCCCGTTAGAAGCCTCCTTCGTTGAAGATATGCCCCTGCTGAAAACTAAATATTCTTTCATTATAAAAGCTTCTAACGGGGTTCACTCTTCCTCCAAAAACCTATACCCAAAGCCCCTGACCGTCTCTATATACTTCGCACTCTTGCCAAGTTTTTCTCTGAGCCTCCGTATGTGGGTATCCACAGTCCTGTCAGTTACATAGCAGTCCTGTCCCCATATTCTGTCAAGGAGATTGTCTCTGGATAAAACCCTTCCCGGAGAACCGGCTAATGCAGCAAGCAGCTTAAATTCTGTGGCAGTTAGATTCAGAGGCTTTTTATCCACAGTTGCAGAATTTCTCATTATATCTATGTGGACAGGACCTGCGGTTATGAGCCTTGCCTTTTCCTCTGTATACCCTCTCTTTAATACCGCCTTAACCCTCAATATAAGCTCTCTCGGGCTGAACGGCTTTGTTATGTAATCGTCTGCGCCAAGCTCAAGGCCCACTATTCTGTCTACCTCCTCGCCCTTTGCAGTAAGCATGATAACAGGGATATGGCTTGTGGCATCATCCTTTTTCAGAATCTTGCACACCTCTGTTCCTTCCATGCTTGGGAGCATTATATCAAGGATAATCAGATTCGGTTTTTCTCTTTTAGCTGATTCTATTGCCTCTGGGCCGTCTTTTGCAGAAATGACTTTAAATCCTGCTTTTTCAAGATTGTATTTAAGGAGGGTCAGAATATCTATTTCATCATCTACAACTAAGATTTTTTCTTTCATAATGAGATGATTACACAGATTAGGATGAGATTACGCAGATTAAAACATAAATCGGTGTAATCGTTTTAAAAATCTGTGTAATCAAAATTAATATTTCGACACATTCACCTCTTCCATCTTCCCCGTAACCATAAATACCACTCGCTCGGCGATGTTTGTCACCCTGTCTGCAATACGTTCTAAATTATGGGCTAACCAAATGAGATATGTAGCACCTTCTATCTTCTTTGGATTTTCTATCATAATGAGCAGCAGCTCCCTGTATATTTGGTCATAGAGCGCATCTACCTCATCATCCTCATCGCATATGGCTCTCGCAGCCTTTGCGTCACGGTCTATAAATGCCTTGAGTGCCCTATCAAGCATAGATAGCCCCTTATCAGCCATTCTCGGAACATCAATAAGGGGTTTTACCAGAGGCTCGCTTCCTATCATAATATTTATCTTTGCATTCCCTTCTGCATGGTCACCCATCCTCTCCAAATCTGCAATAATGCTTAATATGGCTGCAATTGTCCTCAGGTCAACAGCCATGGGCTGCTGGGTTGCAATCAATTGAAGGCATCGTTCCTCTATCTCAAACCTTTTTTTGTTTATCAAAAGATCTTTTTTGACAATCTCCTTCGACCTCTCTATGTCTCTTGTTTTCAGAGCTTCTATAGAATCTCTCACAGCCTTTGCCACCATGTCTCCCATTATCATCACTTCGTCTTGTAATTCTTTTAATGCCTTATGATACGCCTCTCTGGTCATAATGCCTCCCTCGTTTTAGTAAACAGTATGCAGTAAGGAGTATGCAGTAAAAAAATGATTTCTTTGTCTTCTGCCTACTGTCTACTGCCTACTGCTTACTGTCTTATCCAAATCTTCCTGTAATATAATCCTCTGTCATCTTGTTAGACGGTGTTGTAAATATCTTTTGCGTTGTATCAAACTCAATTAATTCTCCGAGCATGAAAAAGCCGGTATGCTCTGAAACCCTTGCTGCCTGCTGCATGTTGTGGGTAACTATAATTACAGTATACTCCTTCTTAAGCTCTGTTATAAGGTCTTCTATCTTTGCCGTGGCAATCGGGTCAAGGGCAGAGCAGGGTTCATCAAAAAGTATTACCTCGGGTTGGGTTGCGATAGCCCTCGCTATGCATAGCCTCTGCTGCTGACCTCCGGAGAGTTGAAGCGCTGATGTGTGAAGCCTGTCTTTTACCTCTTCCCAGAGTGCTGCTTTATTTAAACTCTCCTCAACGGTTTTATCCAGAATATCTTTTTTGTTTATACCCTGAATCCTGAGACCATAGACAATATTCTCATATATGCTCTTTGGAAATGGATTTGGTTTCTGAAAGACCATACCTATGCGCCTTCTGACATCAATAACATCACTATCATCTGAATATATATCCTTTCCATCATAGAGTATCTCGCCTTTTATGTGGAATCCTGTCACAAGATCGTTCATCCTGTTAAGACACCTGATAAAGGTGCTTTTACCGCATCCTGAGGGTCCAATAACAGCAGTAACGGACTTTTTGGATATTTCCATGTTCACATTTCTGACTGCCTCTTTCGGACCATAATATGCGCTGAGCTTGCTGATCCTAAACGATGTTTCCATTGTTGCCTCGCTCCATTTTGAAAAGCAAAAATTTGAGAAGTTTAGATTTGTTGCTCATCTTCCTATCTTCTCAACCTCTTATCTTCAGTTTTTTCGCCATTCGCAGAATGGCGTCTACCATCTTACCTTTTTCTGATATCTGTGCCTGAGCCAGACTGCAATTCCGTTCATAATAAATGTTATTATAAGAAGCACAATGATGCCGGCTGCTGCATCTTCAAAAAAACCCTTTTGAGGCCTTGATACCCAGTTAAATATCTGAATCGGCAAAACAGAGAATGCGTCAAAAAGCCCCTGAATGGTTATATAGGGAAATTCAGATGATATGGGACTTGTGGGTAAAAATGCTACATATGTAAGCGCTCCTATGGTAATGAGCGGCGCTGTCTCGCCTATTGCCCTTGACATTGCAAGTATGGTGCCAGTAAGAATACCGGGCATTGCTGCTGGCAGAACCTGCGACTGTATAGTCTGCCAACGTGTTGCGCCGAGTGCATACGATGCCTCTCGTATAGAAAACGGCACAGCCCGCAGCGCTTCTCGTGTTGAAAGGATAATAATAGGCAGAACCAGTATAGCAAGGGTTGCAGCGCCTGCGATAACGCTCCTGTCAAACGCCAATGCCCTGACAAACAGGCCAAGACCAAGGAGGCCGTAAATAATAGAAGGCACTCCTGCAAGGTTGGCTATATTTATTTCTATGAGATTGGACAACCATGTCTTCTTTGCATACTCCTCAAGATAGATGCCAGCCATAACACCTAATGGAAATGCAATGAGCCCTGTTAATAGAATAATCCATAAAGTCCCTACCCATGCTGAAAGTATGCCAGCCTCTTCTGGTTTTCTCGAAGGGTAACTGGTAAGGAACTGCCATCCAAGCCTGCTAACGCCGTCTACAAAGATATCTAATATAAGGGTCAAAAGTATTACTACGCCTATCAAAGTAACTGATAGGCCAATAATATAGAATGCCCTGTCTATCCATTTATTAAGAAGTTTTCTGTCCATAATGAATTACTCATACACTTCTCTAAACTTTTTTCTGAGCCAATAGCTTACAATATTCAGTACAAAGGTAACCACAAAAAGACTCATACCTGCCGCAAATATTGTCTTATACTCTATAGTGCCCGTTGGCGTATCACCAAGACTCACCTGAACAATGTATGCGGTGATTGTCTCTAATGGGACAAGGGGATTTAAGGTCAATCTTGGCTGCTGACCTGCTGCAATGGCAACAATCATGGTTTCACCAACAGCCCTGGATATGCCGAGTATAAACGATGCAGCTATACCTGAAAATGCTGCCGGCACAACCACCCGTGCAGCTACCTGAAACTTAGTAGCGCCTAAGGCATAGGCGCCTTCTCGAAGCCCCATGGGTACCGCATGCATTGCATCTTCGCTTAACGAGGCTACAATGGGTGTTATCATTATCCCCATTACAATGCCAGGGCTTAATGCATTAAAACCTGAAAGGCCCGGTATAATCTTTTGCAATATTGGCGTTACAAAAAGCAAAGCGAAATAACCATACACAACTGTTGGCACAGCAGCTAAAACCTCCAATGCTGGTTTGACTGCTGTTCTGAATCTCGCCGAAGCATATTCGCTCAAATAGATAGCGCTTATAAGCCCTATGGGAAGCGCTACTGCTATAGCTATAATTGTTGTAAGAAATGTCCCTGCAAAAAGAGGAAGTATGCCGAAATGCTTCTCATCAAAGAGAGGGGTCCACTGGGTGTCTGTTAAAAAATCTACTATTGACACTTCCTTGAAAAATTCATAGGTCTCAAAAAAGAGCACTGCGACAATGCCAATAGTTACAAAGATAGAAAAGAGGGCGCTCAAAAAGAGCACCCCTTCTATAATCCTTTCTTTTATCCACTGAAACTGCTTATGCATTATTCCCTTTGTAATAATTCTTCAATCTTTACGCCGACCTGAGAACCGTGACCGCCAAAAACAGAACCCGTAATTCGCTTTTCAAATCTTTTGAAACCGAGTTCATAGGCTAAAGCAGGTAATGCCACATAACCTACCTCTTTTGAAAGCTGACCGCCATTTTTCATATAGAAATCAATAAATCGCTGTATCTCAGGTTTATCAGCGGATTTTTTATTCACATAGATAAAGATAGGCCTTGACAAAGGCTGATAAGCGCCTTTTACCACATTGTCATATTCCGGCAGAATCGGCCCTTTACCGTTTGAATCATTCTGGTCATCAATGGGCACAAGCTTGAGCTTGTCTTTATTGTATTCATAATATGCCACACCAAAGAAACCGAGCGCAAGGCTATCTGTGGCTATACCCTGAACAAGCACATTATCATCTTCACTGGATGTAAAATCACCGCGACTTGAATGCTCTTTACCCACGATAGCCTCTGTAAAATAATCATATGTTCCCGAGTCAACGCCTGCGCCAAAGAGGTGTATCTCCTTGTCAGGCCAGGTGGGCCGGATCTGATTCCATTTGGTAATCTTAACCTGAGCCTCTGGCTCCCATATCTTCTTTAACTCTTTTACCGTAAGGTAGTCAACCCAATTATTTTTGGGATTGGCCAAAATTGCAATGCCATCGTATGCAACAGGAATCTCTATATAATCTATCCCCTTCTTCTTACAGAGTTCAACCTCTGAAGGCTTTATGGGCCTTGAGGCGTTACTTATATCTGTTTCGCCGTTGCATAACTTCTTAAAACCACCGCCAGTGCCGGAAATACCAACTGTTACCTTAATCTTTCCTTTTTCAGCCTTCTGAAACTCTTCTGCCACAGCCTCAGTTATCGGATAGACTGTGGAAGAACCATCTATCTTTATAACCTGCGCAGCATGGAGCTTTATAGACATGAAAACCGCAAAGATTGCTATCAGGCTTATTATTGATTTTTTCATTTTTTAATCCTCCTTTTTTCATAAAATTGATTACACAGATTTTTAAAAAACGATTACACAGATGATGGTATTACTGTCATTCTGAGGGCGTAGCCCGAAGAATCTCAAAACCGAGATTCCTCGCTTTGCTTGGAATAACATTTCCGTGTAATCTGCTTTCTCAATCAATGTAATCATACATTCCTTTTGTTACAGCAATGTTACAAAATAATGAAGAGTTTGTGAAGAAATTCTACCTTTCAATTCTATTGTATGGGTTGCATGTCATCACAGTCCGCTTTTAATGTGTAAGCCAAAAGGGTCGGACAACGGTAATACTCCTCTGATGTGCAATAGAGTTTCACTTCATATACGCTGGGCGTCATGTGAGTTAATGACGCATTGCAGATATTGTTCTTGTAAGCTTCTAAATATGGACACTTCATCTTTAACACCTCCTTTTTTGTTTTATTGATTGTAAATTTACCTTACCTCTATTGCAGGATTATGACAGAAAGGTTAAGATTTGAAGGAGTAAAATCAGTTTGACCCTTGACAACTTGTGTGTTTTGCTAACCTTTGACAAAATAGCTGATTTTATCTTTAATAAAATCAGAAAAAAGGGTTAGTCTTGACTAAACCTTCTATTTTGTCAAAAGCTAATGCAAAACACCTATCTTGTTCTGTCAAAGACAAAGCAAAAATTTGTCAAGGGTTGAGTTTTTAACTGATTCGTGTATAATCACTCGCAATAAATTGTAGCGTTGGGGTTTATCCCCAACGATAGACCGTTGCCCATAAAGGGCAACGCTACGGGGTAAAATCATGGACTATAAAGACACTTTAAATCTTCCAAAAACCGACTTCCCGATGAAGGCTGACCTGGCCAAGAAAGAGCCGGAAATACTTAAGAGATGGGAGGAAGCCTGCCTTTATGCAAAAATTATGGATGGTGGTAAGGCGCGGCAAAAATATATTCTACATGACGGTCCTCCATATGCAAATGGAAATATCCACATCGGCCATGCCTTAAATAAGATATTAAAAGATATCATTGTTAAATCCAGATTCATGATGGGTTTTGCAACAGACTTTGTGCCTGGTTGGGACTGCCACGGCCTGCCCATAGAGCTTCAGGTGGAGAAAGAAAAGGGTCAAGGGTCGGGGGTCAGAGGTCAGGCAAAAATAGAAACACGAAAAAGATGCCGCGCTTATGCGGAAAAGTATGTGAATATTCAAAGGGAGGAATTTAAAAGGCTTGGCGTATTTGGCGAGTGGGAAAATCCTTATCTCACCATGGATTATGAATATCAGGCGACCATCTTAAGAGAGCTTGGAAAATTTGTCGCAAACGGCCTTGTATACAAGGGTAAAAGACCAATCCACTGGTGCGCGTCATGCCAGACTGCGCTGGCAGAGGCAGAGGTTGAGTATAATGACAAAGAGTCGCCGTCGGTATATGTGAAGTTTCAGGTTAAGGATGAGGCTAAGGTCAAGAAAATTCTTAACCTAAACCTAAACCTTAACCTTAACCTTTTCTTCATTATCTGGACAACAACGCCGTGGACATTGCCGGCAAATCTGGCGATTGCCATGCATCCGGAGTTCGAGTATGTAGCAGTGGAAATACAAGGGCAAAAGACTCCTCCCCCTATCCCCCTCCAGAGGGGGACAAAGGGGGAGGAGCAGGGGCAAGAGGTATTTATCATCGCAAAAGGGCTGCTTGAAAACATCGCCCAAAAGCTTGGTTGGTCGGATTATAAAATTTTAGAGACATTCAAGGCAGCAAAATTAGAGGGAATACAGGCGCGGCATCCATTTATAGACAGGGATTCAGTGATTGTGCTGGGCGGGCATGTAACCCTTGACGCAGGCACAGGCTGCGTGCACACTGCGCCTGGACACGGACAGGAAGACTATGAGATGGCCTTGAAATATGGGCTTGATATTTACAATCCTGTTGATAATCAGGGCAAGTTTACAGCGCAGGTGCCTGAGTTTGAAGGCCAGTATGTTTTTAAGGCAAATGCCGGTATTATTGAATTGTTGAAACAAAAAAACGCGCTTCTCTTTGAAGAAAAGATAAAACATTCATATCCCCACTGCTGGAGATGCAAAAATCCCATTATTTTCAGGGCAACTGAGCAGTGGTTTATATCAATGGAAAACTTGTCCTCGAATGTCTCTATCGGGGAAGGGAGTTTAAGGAAAAAGGCATTAGAGGCAATTGATAAAGTGGAGTGGATACCGTCGTGGGGAAGAGACAGAATATTCAACATGGTCGCCAACCGGCCGGACTGGTGCATCTCGAGGCAGAGGGCATGGGGTGTGCCGATTACAGCATTTGTCTGCAAGGCATGCGGCAATACACTTCTTGATGAAAAGATTATCGATAAAATTGCAGATGAGTTTGAGAAGAACGGCGCAGATATATGGTTTGAAAGAACCGCAAGGGAGTTGCTGCCAAAAGAGACTACGTGTCCAAAATGCGGAAAGCAAGATTTTGAAAAGGAAGAGAATATCCTTGACGTATGGTTTGACTCTGGGACAAGCTTTGCCGGCGTTCTGGAAAAGAGGCAAAATCTGAAAATGCCTGCTGACCTCTACCTTGAAGGAAGCGACCAGCACAGGGGCTGGTTTCACTCATCCCTGTTTGCCTCAATAGGGACAAGGGGGATTGCGCCTTACAAGGCTGTTCTTACGCATGGCTTTGTTGTAGACGGCTCAGGCAGGAAAATGAGTAAGTCCCTCGGCAATGTAATTGCGCCGCAGGAGGTTATAAACAAGCACGGGGCAGAGATACTAAGGCTGTGGGTGGCTGGCGAGGACTATCGCGAGGATATAAGGATCTCTGATGAGATATTGACGCGGCTCACTGAGGCATACCGCAGGATAAGAAATACCAGCAGATACATATTGGGCAATCTCTACGACTTTGACCCGGAAAAAGATACTGCCCCTAATAGCAGCCTCACAGAGTTAGACAGGTTGACTTTACATCGGCTTGCCACGCTTACAGACAGGGTATTAAAGGCTTACGAAACCTTCGAATTCCACATTATTTACCACTCCATTTACAATTTCTGCAATGTGGATTTGAGCGCATTCTACCTTGATATAATCAAAGACAGGCTTTATATATCAAAGGCTGATTCTCCAGCAAGGCGCGCTGCACAAACAACTATTTATTATGTGCTTGATTACATCACAAGACTTATTGCGCCTGTGCTTGTATTTACGGCTGATGAGGTATGGCGGTTTATGCCAAAAAAAAGCCTGCCCCAGAATGTATCTATCGGGGGTCAGAAGTTAGAAGAGACAAGTGTGCATCTTGCGGCATTTCCTGTTGTAAAAAAGGAATGGATAGATGAAGAACTGGAAAAGAAATGGGATGCTTTGCTGAAGATACGAGGTGAGATTGCAAAGGCGCTTGAGATAGCGAGAAAAGAGAAGGTGATAGGCCATTCACTTGATGCAAGGGTCGTCATACTGCCACCCAAAGATCTGGAAGGATTTATTAAAGAAGAGGCTGCTACTTTAAAAGAAATCCTCATTGTCTCGCAGCTTGTTGTTATGGAGCAAGCTGACCGTGTCGGCGTTGAGGCAACGGCAACATGGTTGCCTCGGTCCAAAGCAACCTTTGAAAGCCAGGAACTCCCCGGTCTAAAAGTTTGGGTTACACCTGCGAAAGGCAAGAAGTGCGAAAGGTGTTGGAACTACAGCGAAAGGGTGGGAGAAAACAAAGAACATCCTGGCATCTGTGAAAGATGCTGGGA
Source organism: Deltaproteobacteria bacterium GWF2_42_12 (assembly GCA_001797665.1). Classification (GTDB taxonomy): domain Bacteria; phylum Desulfobacterota; class GWC2-55-46; order UBA9637; family UBA9637; genus UBA9637. Next base: position 11,368 of record MGQA01000092.1, read on the forward strand.
GGCGGTAGATTAGCGAATTAGAGGATTATCGCATTAGAAAAAGCTAATCTCTAATTCTCTAATCAACTAATTCGCTTAAACTATAACATGCAAAAATATAAAATCCTCATATTTATTGCCGCCGCTGTTATTATCCTTGACCATCTGACAAAGGCCATTATCTCCCACTACCTCTATCTTCATCAGTCTATTGAGGTCATTGGCGGTTTTTTCAATATTACACATATCAGAAATCCGGGCGCAGCATTTGGTCTATTCCGCGATAGCGGAGAAATATTTCGTATAGTATTTTTAACAGGCACTTCTCTTGTTGCGCTTGTTATTATATTCTTTTTTTATAAGCAGATAAAAGATGGTCTAATATCAAAAGTCGCATTATCGCTGGTAGCTGGCGGCGCTGTTGGAAACTTGATTGACAGGATCCGTTTTGGCGAGGTTATAGATTTTTTGGATTTTTATATAGGACAGTATCACTGGCCAGCATTTAATATCGCTGATTCTGCTATTACCGTAGGGGTTTTTCTTTTGCTCATTTTTTACCGCACAGGAAAACCGCAGCCACGCTGAGCGTGGCTATGTCCCGCTTAGCGGGACAGGCGTACTCTTTGCCGTACGTCGAGGCTTGTCCTGAGCATAAGCGAAGGAACCCGAGGAGTCCAACCCTGCCCCTGAATGTAGTAATCAGGGGGCAGTATAAAGACATTTATTGCGTTTGTATTAATTAGTTCCTACCCCAAGTTTATTCAGCTCAGCCTGTACAAATTCCCTGATAACCTGTTGATCTTCTGGCGCGGGTTTAACAAACTGAATGCCTGCCCCGCCGAAAAGGCTTTTTTCACCGCTCATCTGCGTGCACCATTTGACAAGACCTTTTGCGCTAATGAGCTTGCCGGAACCAGGCAATACAAATCTAAGATGAAGAACTGTGCCGGGGAATAAGGTCTTTTTTGTATGCAGAAATACGCCTGTTGAGCTTATATTCAAAAGATACCCGGTAGATGTTACTTCACCGACACTAAAATCTACAGGAACAGACAGAGGTACTCTCGGGTCTGCTGGCTTCGCAGCCTTATCAGGAAATAAAGCCCTGTTAACCCTGAATACAATCTCTTCTGGGGTAAAGGCCTTTGTCATAAGGCCCTCTGCGCCAAGATTTCTTAACCTCTCAACCACACTTGTCGTTTCATAAACGCCAGTTATAGCCAAAATATGAAACTTACCTCTCAAACCATTATTGTTTACCCATTCCAATACACCGAACCCATCCACATTAGGCATCTGGAGGTCAAGGAGTATCATGTCTATGCCTTTCGGATTTATCTGAATTTCCTTTATAAGCTCTGCCCCGCCTTTGACAACACGAACCTTATGGCCAGCCTCTGTCAGGACATCGCTGAGCTTTACCCTGAAAAACTCGCTATCATCCGCTACAATTATGTTCTTTGAATCCTTAGTTATCATGGATGTGAATTATATAACTAAAAAATGGAAATAGGTCAATAGTAAAGTGGCTTTTATAAAAGCTCTCTCATCTCATACACCCAGTTAAGATTCTGCCGTGCTACGACATAAAAACTCTGCGCCCATGCAAGGGGTATATTCCAATTTGTCTCCCCATTACAATACAATTCCGGCACCTTTCCATCCTCTGTCATAACTGATTCGAGCCTTTCAAGATAGTATTCTGCTTTTTCAATCTGCTCCTGAGGCTTGCCAAATATATTACGACCTTTTATGCTGTATTGCGCAAGCTTTGAATACGCTATGCTGAGCCATGCAAATCCCATAGGCCACTGCGCTTCGTTGCCAAAAGGATGCGTCGGATTAGCGCAAAAGAACTTATCCCCTGGATATCGTATAACACCTTTTTCTCTTATAAGATTTTTTTCAATATTTTGAAGTATCTCCCCTGCTTGCGAATCAGACACAATATTATAAGGCCAGATAAGCGATAGCTGCGCCATATCATATTGTCGTGATTCAGACTCTCTCGGCAGTATCTTATCAAGGCTTTTTCTGCCGAGCTCAATGAACTCCTGAGGTATTGCAAGAAGTCTGTATATATCAATATTGCTTGAATACTTTGCGTGATAGAAACCGTCGTCATGCCACATGGTAAGGCCAGCCAAAACCGCACCTATGCTGGACGAATGAATCTCAGGCCCTTCTTCCCATACCCCAAAATCCGGGTCAGAATACCATCGGACTGTTGTAAGATACAAAACAATGTCCCTTAAAAGAATCAGAATTTCTAATTGGTCTTCGCCTATAGGATTGTACCCCTTTTTCATGAGGTCTCCTGTCTTATAAAGAAATAAACCAAATATGTCCAGCTGATGATGCCCCCACTCATGCGTTATCTCTTCAAGCGTTATTGGATGAACCCTTGCGTGGATTACCTCGGGAGCGCAGCTTCCAAGATAATGACGCTTTCTTGCGCCGAGAAGTATCTTAGAACGATATTTGCGGAATATCCTCAGGATAAGCCTGTAACTCTCTATCATCTTGTCGTATGCGCCTATATATTCATTCGCATAAGTCGCATACATTATGTCTCTGAGCCAGAAGACATTGTATCTGTCCCCGCCATTCTTCCCGTGATAAGGCGATGCAATATATCCACCATTTAATTGCCTTAATTTCTCAAGATGGGAATATGCAACAAATAATTTATCCCGCGAAGGCAAATCCTTAAATGTTTTCCCGCTCAGCAGTTTCTCAACTGCCTTATCTTCAAGAGTCATTGTTTCTACTTTGGAAACCATATAGTCGCTTCGCTCCATTGCCACGCTTAGCGTGATTGCAAAAAGATGCTTGAAAAGTGCAAATTTTCTGTTAGAGATTAGTTGATTAGAGATTAACGAATTAGAAAAGAGCTAATTCATTAATTCTCCAATTCGCTTCTTACTTTTGCATTTTTCAATCTGCTCCCGCCTTTGGCGGACTCCAATTTGCAATTCAACATTCTATAATGTTGTTTGTACCAACCATTCAAGGGCTGCAACTGCAGTCTTTATAGCAGCCCCTTCTCCTTTTACAAGCGGGCCTTTTGTAATCTTTCCCACACCGCCCCTGTTTACAACGCCAGTGACGCACCCGCCTTTTAATCCCATTGAAGCTGTCAAGGTTAAAATTGTTGATGACTCCATTTCATAGTTTAAAACATTAAGCATCTTCCATTCCAGTGTTGCGCCCCTGAATCTTCTCAGGGTATATTTTCTAAAAGAGTCCTTCCTCTCTTCCCCTGGATAGAAGGTGTCTGAGGACGCTGTAACGCCTACATGAAAGCGCACTCTCGACTTCTTTGCGCCTTCAATGAGCGCATTTACTACCTTGTAGTGCGCAACAGCAGGATATTCAATAGGCGCATAGTGGGTTGATGCGCCGTCAAGTCTGACAGCGCCTGCCGTGATGATGCAATCTCCTATATTTATATAGTCCTGAATAGCGCCTGTTGTCCCTACTCGTATAAAGGTAGTTACACCAACCTGCGCCAGCTCATCAACTGCAATGGATGTGGAAGACCCTCCTATCCCTGTTGAGGTTATAAGAACCTTCGCTTTGCCTGTATCTGCAAGATGTGTAAAGAATTCCCTTTTTGATGCAAGTCTTTTAAAACCTTTACCATATACTGTGGAAATATATTTTGCAATCTTCTCAGACCTCGCAGGGTCGCCTGGCAGTAGGGCAATCTTTGCACCCTGAAGCATCTTCCTATTCAGGTCAAGATGGTAGACATTAGCCATAAGTCGCTTTGCGTGATTAAAAAATACAAACTGAAAAGTGCAAATTTAAAAAATACCGGAGTTTTTAATGTTGCATTTTGCAATCTTCAATCTGCATTTTCTTCTCTATGCCTTTCTTACGTATATCTTTATCGTCTTGCCATCTTCCTTGATTTCCAAAAGCTCATGGCCGGTATTCTGCGCCCATGCAGGCAGGTCTCTTTTAGAAACAGGGTCATCAGTCAAGACCTCGATTATCTGCCCTACCTTCATATGCTCAAGCGCCAACGCTGTTTTTACAGCAGGCATAGGGCAGGTTAAACCCATTGCATCAAGGGTTTTGTCAACTGTATATTGTTCCATTGTTAACACCTCACATAGTATATGAGTATACAGATTATTATAAATCAGTCCATAATAGTATTTACACGCTATCGCCTTTTGTTCGTCATGCCCGAAGTTCTTAATCGGGCATCCA
>MGQA01000093.1 GCA_001797665.1 Deltaproteobacteria bacterium GWF2_42_12
TAATCAGGGGACTCTGGATTCCCGCTTAAAGACTGCGGGAATGACAATCTTAATCAAAGAGGTATTTTCAGGTGAAACCCTCACGAGCCTTCGGCTCACAAAGGGGCATGAAAATTAAATGTAGGGGCGGCCCTTGTGGCCGCCCGAAGCGGGAGGGGACAAGCCCCTCCCCTACAATAATAGGATATGCATTTTCGGAGCAAACCCTTAGTAACCGACGCTTTCCTAATTTTCTCACACTCGAAAGACCCTTCTCGCTATAAGGTAGGGGTCAGCTTCCTTAAATCCTTTATCTCTTCAAGATTCCATAGAGCAAACAATATCTTGTCAATATCACTTGCTGAAATAAGACCTTGTGACAGTGTTTTGAACTTTTCTTCAACCTCTCTATCTGTCATTGGATTTTTATGGTGCCCCTTTGGGTATTCAATCTTTTTTGAAAACTGCCTGCCGTCGTTTGTAATAATGATGATATGATTTGGCATAGCCTCTGGATATTGTTTTGTTAGTCCTCTGTCATTTCTCACCTTTACCTTTTGAATCAATTTATGCAAGCCTTTTGCTTTTATGTGTTTTTCCGAAAACTGGTTTAAACTTACCTCTCCATCCATCAATGCCACCGCCACGCAATAAGGCAGGCTGTGGTCTGCTGTCTCTCTCGTTCTTGGATTCCATCTTTCTGGGCCTGAGCCTATTATCTCATATGCTGCATCAAAGGTCTTTATTTCTATAGATTTAATATCTTTTGCAGGGCTAAAGCCCTGCCCTACAATATCTTTCCTTAACTGCAAAGCTGCTTCTATTGCGCTCTGGCTGTGATATTCAGCAGGATAGTATTTGATATATGTCTCCATAATTTTGAACGGTCTTTTCTTTCCGCCAAATTCCTTAAGCTCAAAAGGCCCTGAAACAAGCTTCACAAATCCCTTTTCACCTTCGAATATCGGCGCAGGCCCGGTCATGCCGAGTCGTGCGAGATTGGCTGCAAATACTGCATTCCGTGCTGCATTTGCAAAGGCGCATCCCTTCCACATGGAAAGCTCCCCTACCCTTGTTTGACGCAGGGCAATATTGGCTACCCCTGCGAGACCGAGCGCATGGACTGTCTTTTCAATATTCAGATTCATCAGTTTAGCTGCTGCAAGTGTAGCTGAAAATGCGCCGTATGTAACATGGTCCCAGCCTCTTTGCCTTAAAGATGCTGCATCGCATAGCCTGCACTGTGTCTCATAGGCAAGGGCAATGGCTGTAATCAAATCCTTTCCATTTTTATGAAATGCCTCAGCAACTGCGAGACAGGCAGAGATATTGTCGCTCGGATGCGCTGGCTCTTTAGAAAGGTATGTATCATTGTAATCGAGATAGCGGATAGCAACGCCGTTTGCAAATGCAGCGAGGTCTGGAGAGGTTTTTATATTTGTGCCGATTATTGTAGCAAGCGGTATTTTCTCAGTCCCTTTACCCCTCACCCTTCCCTCTCCCCATTGGGGAGAGGAGGCTTGAGGGGCTGCTGCATCCTGGGCAATCTTTCTTGCAATCTTGGCAGGTTCGCTATCGAAAGCGCCAATCGCACAGCCAAGGGAATCTATAATCCTGCGTTTAACCTCATGCACAACTTCTTTAGGAAGGTCAGCGTATTTTAAGGAATGGGAATACTCTGATAGTTTCTGTGCGATGGTCTTCATTTATCGTATTTATAAAACCCCTCTCCTGTTTTTCTTCCCAGTTTCCCCTCACCCACATATTTTTTAAGCAGAGGGCATGGTTGGTGTTTTGAGTCTTTTGTTTCTTTGTATATGCTTTCCATGATTGAAATCACTGTATCAAGGCCAATCAAATCAGCCAAGGCCAGCGGCCCAATAGGTTGATTTGTGCCATAGACCATAGCATTGTCAATATCCTCTTTTGTTGCCACACCTTCCATCAATGCAAAGATTGCCTCATTTATCATGGGCATAAGAACTCTATTCACTATGAAGCCAGGGCGGTCTTTGGATACTACAGGTATTTTGCCAATTTTCTCAGCAAGATTTTTTACTACGAGGAATGTTTCCTCAGATGTGCCTTCACTTCTTATTATTTCTATCAGCTTCATTACAGGCGCAGGATTCATAAAGTGCATGCCAATAACTTTATCTGGCCTTTTTGTTGCAGAGGCAATACGAGTTATTGGTATGGATGAGGTATTGGTGGAAAGGATAATGGGTTTTGCACAGATTGTATCTAATCTCTTAAATATATCCAGTTTTAGCTCCTCTACCTCAGATGCAGCCTCAATTACAAAATCTACTATTGACATATCTTCAAGTTTTGTTGTTGTGCGAATCCTTGCAATAGCCTTTTCTTTATCTTCTGAAGTTATCTTTCCTTTTTCCAACATCTTATCAAGACGTTTTTTTATATTCTCAATTCCTCTATGGGTAAACTCATCCTTCACATCCATCAACACAACTTCAAACCCTGACAATGCCATTACCTGACTTATGCCAGAACCCATTGTGCCTGCACCGATGATACCGATGGTTTTGATAGCCAAATCACCCTCACCCTTTCCCTCTCCCATCAAGGGAGAGGGAATTCATCCAGCAAGATGATATTTATGTCTTTAACCTTTTTCAGTCCGTCGTCATTTGTTATAAAATGCTGCGCACCGCCTGTCATAGCGGTTGCGAGCTGTATGGCATCAGGCATCCTTATTTTATATCTTGCCCTTAAATCTGACGCAATATCCGATACCCTTAAATCAACATCCATAACTGTCAGATTGGGAAATGTCAATATCAAATCACGGTAATCGCTGACAGCGATAAGATTACCTTCCCTCTTCGGCTTGATGAGCAATTCAATTAGCGTCAGGATGGAAGTCACTGCCCTGCAAGAGCCGTGTTCAATGCCGTCAAACAGCTTTTCCGTTGCTGCCACATATTTAGGATGGTCTTCCAGATGATAAATGAATATCATGGTGGCCAGCCCGGCTGTCTTGCCGCGAAGTTCTTTTATGACCATGAGCCCCTTTCTTCTTTCACATACTTTTTGGGATCAACGCCTTTCCACACCTCTTTATGAAGGCCTTTCAGTCTTTTGGCATAGCTTTTGGGCTTTACCTTTAAGATAATCCTGTCACCTTCCACATCAACTATAAGTTCATCCCCTTCGGAAAGATGGATGAGCTTTCGAATCTCTTTTGGAATAACAATCTGGGATTTTCTACTTACTCTTGTTATGATGGACATTTATTTTTTCTCCTTACTTTCAACCTATTGGTAGGATTATAATTCTTTTGTAGGAATTTTGCAAGGCTTATTTTAAACCCAAAAATAGCGATTGATTTTTGGGGAAACCTGCAAGTTGTCCCCGATTGAATCTATCGGGGACAGCGGACAATTTTGCAACGAGCCCTCCCCCTTTATCCCCCTCATGGAGGGGGACAGGGGGAGGATACGGTGAGGAGTAAAAATTGTCCGATAACGAAGTATGCCTGTCCCCGAGTGTCTCTATCGGGGAGCAGGCAAATCGCAGGTTTGTAAAATAGCGAGGTTTTCAATCGCTATTTTACGGTTAAATTCTCTCCACCAAAACTGCCACTGCCTCGCCGCCGCCAATACAGATAGCTGCAACACCCCTTTTTACATTCCTTCTCTGCATGGCATAAAGGAGTGTCGTTAAAATTCTTGCGCCGCTTGCGCCTATTGGATGACCAATGGCAATTGCGCCGCCATAGATATTCAATTTAGATTCATCCAGACTAAGCTCTTTTATAACCGCAAGCATTGACACAGCAAATGCCTCGTTTATTTCAAATAGGTCTATGTCTTTTATCTTAAGCCCTGCCTTATCCAGCGCTTTATTTATAGCGCCAACAGGCGCAATACTGAACATCTCTGGCTCTACACCCTGTGATGCATAGGCAATGATTCTAACCATAGGTTTTATGCCGAATTCTTTTGCCTTAATCCCTGACATCACAACAGATGCTGCTGCGCCATCGCTTATCTTTGAGGAGTTTCCTGCTGTTATTCTGCCGCCCTCTTTGAAAACAGGCTGCAGTTCTTTAAGTCTTGATATGTCGTGTCTTGCCGGCTCTTCATCCTGAGTTACGCTCGCAAATTTATCACGACCGGCAGGGATAGTTATTGGGATAATCTCCTCAGTAAAATACCCTTTTGCCTGAGCGTCAATTGCCCTTTGATAACTCTGCAACGTATAGCTGTCCTGCTCCTCTCTGCTAATATTGTATTTTTCAGCAACTATTTCAGCACACGAACCCATTTGGAGACATCTCCCCCTGTCCCCCTTTTCTCGGGACGGATTTGAAATCTGTCCCCACAGGGGGATAAAGGGGGAGGTGAGGCCATCTTTAATCATACTATCAATAACCTCACCATCCCCCATCCTGTATCCGAACCTCGCCTTTTCAAGGAGATATGGTGAACGGCTCATATTCTCCATGCCGCCGGCAACAATTATTCCTGCATCATCTAAGGCAATTGCCTGCGCTGCCAGCATTACTGCCTTTAATCCTGAACCGCAGACCTTGTTAATCGTAAGACAATTTACTCCATACGGCAAACCAGCGCCAATAGCAGCCTGCCGCGCAGGCGCCTGGCCAAGGCCGGCAGAGAGGATATTTCCCATAATGACTTCATCTACATCTCCTGGTTTAATGCCAACCCTCTTTATCGCCTCAGCAATTACGATACTGCCAAGCCGGGGAGCTGGGATACTGCTCAATGCCCCGTTAAAACTTCCTATCGGTGTCCTGATTGCGCTTGCTATGATAATGTCTTTCATATTTTTTGGACCGAGGCAATAATATTTTTTGGACCGAGGCGACCGTGTCGCCGTCTTTTACGGCAACATGGTTGCCTTGCTCCATAACTTGCTCCATACCTATCCATATCTATAACACACCCCATACCCGCCCTTAGGATTTCTCCATTCTATAAATTCACACGCAATCCTGCATGTGCCGCATTCAAGACAGGCTTCATATGAGATTACAATATTCTCCTTCTCATCCAGTTTATAGACTTCTGCAGGGCAAATGTAGATACAGTCTTTATCCTTACATGGCTTACACTTCTCCGGGTCAACCTTCAGGTGGCTTTCCGTGTCAGTTTTAAACCTTACAAGATATAGTTTTTCAGCAAGTGTTTTGTGTGCAAGAGGCTGTAAGGTTTGTTCAAATTGATTCATAGAATAAGTACTCATAGCATAAGTGCAAGAATAGGTGTATCACATTTTTTCGCTCAATGCCTGTTCATTTTGAGCAGTTCCGCCAATATCTCAACGGAATAGCTCCACCCAAGGTTTCTCTGCGGAGTGCGGTTCATCTGGCATATTATCGATGTCAAATCACACTCCTTCAGACCGCCATCATACTGTATGGAGTATTTATATATGTTCACAAGGTCGTTTAGATTGCCTAAGACAGTGCGGCTATCTGCTCTGGTAAATTCTATCGTTTCATATTGCGCCAGGATTTCTTCTATCTTTTCATTGCCGATGTTCTCTATCATCAGCAATTGCCTCAAGCCTCTGTGAAAATATTCCTTAAAGTCAGTAATATTATCCTTTCGCATGCCGTAAACAATGAAAGACAATAGTGTCCTTTCATTCATAAAAATAAGCGTCTTTCTCCGGTCAACGGTAAATAGGTTGGCGTACCAGTTGCCGAGGATGCTGTCAGGCTCCTTAATTCCGCTCAGGTCTGTCTGCCTTAAACCCAGAGCATCCTGCATCTTCTTTGTGCATCTCACTTGAAGCATAGTTATCACCTTGTAAACCGGGAAGTGTCCATGTATTTATTCAGGAATATTCCACTTGCAGGTTTCCCCAAAAAATAAAGTCTATTTTTGGGTTATTACTTATAATGACTTCACATGTCAATAATATGGTATTCTTACTTGACTATCAATTTGTTTTTTGTTTAAGTAGAGAAATCTTGTTAAATATATCGTTCGACATAAAGAGAAATCATGACGATGGTAAAAGAAACCAAAAGAAAACCAAGCAGGCAGCCCAAAAAACAGATTAATCGAAGTAGTTTCGTTCATGAAGACTCGCCGACTTATCTTGTCTACACGCGGAGAAAACAGCGTGCTTCAACCGTGGCCGCATCCAGAAAATATGCGGTGGAGTTTGTTAGCGGCGCAAAAAGCATTGCTTCGGGATGGTTGAAAACATTCAGTTTGGAAAAGGCCGTTGGTTTCGGCCTTCCAGAAGTAGATGACCGCTATCACATTTGGCGCGTTCCCTTAGTGAAGTCGGGGACAAAAGAAAGAATTGGCGAAGTTGTCATTGATGCTTATACGTCACTGGTCTCTGTCAGTGAAACTACCGCGCCAGATGTTATAGAAGCCCGATTGCTTGGACGAAACCCAGCAGAGAAACTTGCCCGGTGCACAAGCGGCAATTCTACGCAAAGCCTGATTTCGTTTGTTCGTAACACCGTAATTCTCGGCGACAGCGAACAGGCGTTATTGGATATGCCCTCTCAATCGGTGGATTTAATATTCACCTCGCCGCCCTATTACAATGCACGCCCGGAATACGAGGACTACCTTTCTTACGAAAGCTATTTACTCAAAATGCGCCGGATTATCCACAATTGCCACCGAGTTTTGGGCGAGGGTCGTTTCTTTGTGATGAATGTCTCGCCTGTCTTGATTCGGCGAGCCAGTCGCAACGAAGCATCCAAGCGAATAGCCGTCCCTTTCGACATGCACAGAATCTTCATTGAAGAAGGTTTCGATTTTATTGACGACATTCATTGGGTGAAGCCAGAAGGTGCGGGCTGGGCTACTGGACGCGGACGTCGTTTTGCCGCAGACCGCCAACCACTTCAATATAAAGCCGTGCCCATTACAGAATATGTTTTGGTGTACCGTAAACACACGGACAAATTGATCGATTGGAACATTCGAAATCATCCCGACCAACGAGCGGTGAAGGAGTCGAAGATCACTGGGGAATACGATACAACTAATCTGTGGCGTATCCATCCAGCGTTTCATTCAGAACATCCGGCGGTTTTTCCAATAGAACTGGCTAAAAGAGTCATCAAGTACTACTCTTTCAAGAACGACGTTGTGTTAGACCCGTTTGCAGGGACAGGAACCGTTGGACGTGCTGCCGCCAGTCTGAGTCGTCGGTTTGTGCTAATAGAAAATGAACCGAAATACATTAAAATCATTTGCACAGAGATGCCGGATTGGTTGGGTGCGGCTACGAAGGATGTTCTTTTCGTCGGCTGCCAAACACCAGATACCGCATCTATTTTACTATAATGAAACCCACCTCCATCAATCTTTCCGATTTGCTACCAAAGAACTTTGACGCTTTGCTTGAATGCAAAGGTGTAACTTTCATCAAGCGGACAGGAGAAGACAGTGTTCGGCAAGTTGTTGTTGATGTCCTTTGCGGAAACAACCTTCGCGCTTCCACAGAACATTTGACTCGCCTGCGGCTTGGAAAACTAAATGCCGCCACATTTATGGTCTATTTATTGGGAGTGCAAGCGGTTAAAGAATTTGGACGCACAATTCCTAAAATGGCCTTTAATACTATCACCGGACGAGCCTCTAAATCAGAAAAGGAACTCTGTAAATGGATGATCGGGCTGACGAAAAAAGGCGTCCAAAATATTCTGCGTGACGACGAAAAGCAACTTGAGAAATATACAGAATCTTTTGCCGCCAATTTGAAAGTGCTCGCCGCAGAGACCGAGATGGAATCAGGCAAATTACAATGCTGCGTCAAATATGCCAATGGTAAGGAGTCAATTCTGGATTGGCACGATATGTTGAGTTTGTTCTGCACAATTGGTAGCCAAACGCTGGCTATTCGCGGCTCAGAAAAGAGCACCTACGGGAAACTTTTTGAAAGACTGGTCTTGGGCAGTGTGCTGGTAGCATTGGGATTTGAGCAAACCATATATCCGCCAAAGAAAACTTCAAAGGTGTTCTGGCTCTCAAGCAAAATCGGCGAGCGTGAAGCCGACGCAACTCTATTAGTCGCTCCAGGACAGGCAGTTCGTTTTGATTTGGGCTTTATTGGTCGAGGGAATCCAGAAATTACAAAAGACAAGGTCTCACGTTTTGAACGTAATCTGGAAATCAACAAGCAAACATATCACTCTGCGACGTGCATTATTGTTGACCGAGTGGGTGAAGGATCGGGATTAGAGGAACAGGCCAAGCGTGCCGGAGCACGGGTGATTCAAATGAGTATGAGCTACTGGCCTATAGAACTGGCGAAATGGCTTTCAACCAAGTTCGAACACGAATCTGATGTTGCTAATTGTAGGCCGGCGGAATTACCTGCCCTATTGAAGAAAAAACTCGCCGCCGTATCCTTCGAGAATTTCGTACAAGGACTCACAGTATCCGAGTCGGAAGACGACTAACTAAAGGGGAATGATCAAAGAGTCGAACCAGCAAATCCACGGTACGGCGTACCGCCGCCCGTGATTTGCGCCGTTCCCGCCGCTAATCGCGGCGGGAACGGCTGACAGATAATTCAACTATGTAAAATGATAATGACTCAAGAAGACCGCCAATATAACATACTTGTATATGGAGTTGAGAAGAGAGGCTTAAAAGAACCGAGCCAAGAAATTTCGAATCGTAATTTCAAACTAATCTTTGAGCCTTTCACAACAGAAAAACGGTTTAATGACTTTGACGGAGTAATATTATTTCAAGGAATATTTGAAACCTATCAGTACGAACACAGCTACTATGATGGAGAATATTTAGTTCATTCTTATGACCGTAACGCGTTGGATAAACGAAAAAAAGAACTGAAGTTGCTCATAGAGAAGGGTGGATTTGTTTGTTTTATTCTCCATAAGCCGTTTGTTGACAGTTACTATAGATCTGGCTTTGCCACTGAAGATTTAAGCGGAACTGATCTATGTAAATATTCACTCAACTTTTCATCATTTTACCGCAAAGATTTTTCCAAACGAACAACTCATGTCTCTTCCGTCAGAGATGAATTTACTAGGTTTTTAGAGCTTTATGGAGCGGCCAGTTCTTATTTTGAGAATTTTAATAGTGGTATTGAGTTGAGAGATATCGCAAAGGTAAACCGTTCCACGGTTGGCATGATTTTGCTTGATAGAGAGTTTTTTGTACCTTCTTTACTTCCAGAAAACACAGACGAGCGCATTTTTGAATATTTTACCCTTCTTGCTGAAGCATTGGCTTCATCATTTAACAAGCTCCGCCTCGAAATTCCCTCATGGATAGCTCAATTTTGTTTCGAAAAAGAAAGCACCCTTTCAGACAAGAAACAACAATTGTTGGAAGAAATCGAGAATATCGATGCTACCCTAGCAAACTACACGCAGTACAAAAAAATTCTTCTTGGGAGTGGAGAAATTCTGGTAGAGCATGTGGCTACCGTATTAAGGGATGGCTTTTCATTTAACATAAATTCTGACGATGAACTGAAGGAAGACTTAAAAATACTGAATGAAAACAATGAGCCATTAATATTTGTTGAGGTAAAAGGCACAAACAGAGGAGTTAAAAGAGAATACATTAATCAAACAGATAGCCATCGTGATCGCGCAGGTCTCGATTCAACTTTTCCTTCTTTATTATTGATAAATACACATATAAAAAATTCAGCGAGCCTTGAAGATAAAGACCAAACAATCCCTGAGGATCAAATTAAACATGCGGTAAAAATTGGGGTTTTGATTTTACGGACATTAGATCTTTTGTTTCTTTTAAAACAGAAGGATAGCGGCAAGATCTCACAAAAAGAACTTATAGAAATGTTTAGTAAAAATGTCGGGTGGTTAAGGGCGAGTTCTGAGCACTGGGAAATAATTCAATAAAAATACGGCTATCGCCGAACAATTGCATTCAGCAGATGGCGAGAAACGCGGCGGCGCTGACGCGGCAAGCTCATTGGCGCCACTGCTGATGCAGGTCGTTAGGCTAACACGATCTCCTCATTAACGAATTTGTTGACGGCATTCTGCTTCACAAAATCGTGCCTTTTGCCTTGTACATATCCCATAAAAACTTCCATACGGATATTTTATCCTTAAAATTGTTCTTTGCAAGTTGCTGCATCTCTTCTTTTGATAGATCGGAGACGGTAAAATATCCCTTTGCCATTTCGAGGATTGCGTCTGGATATTCCTTAAAAAGCTGAGGCATTGCAGATACCTTTTCCGGCGCATCGCCGTATCGCTTTAAGTCTTTCATCACAAAGCTATCATTCAGCCGCTTTGCATAACCGGCCAATCCAGCCTCTGAAAAATCCCTGCTCTCTTTTGCCTCAAGAATCGCCTCTGCTGCCATAATGCCTGATGCCATTGCCATATTGGAGCCTTCGCGGTAGAGGGATGGATTTACAAAACCTGCTGAATCGCCTACGATTAACAAACCATTTGCAGCAAATTTTGGAAGGTTTTTATAGCCTGGTTCCGGAATCATCTTTGCTGAAAGTTCTTCGGTCTTCCCTCCCCTTAAAAACTTTTTTACAATCGGATGGGACTTAAAAGCATCCAAAAGGTCATTTGGCCGCATATTATTTTCCCTCATAACACTTATTGGACAGCCAATGCCAACTGATAGAGAATCTTTATTCGTATAGATAAAGCCTGAGCCTATCATACCCTGGACAGCATCGCCAAAAAATTCCATTACCACGCCCTCGTCGCCTGATAGGTTAAATCTATCTTCTATAACCTCTCTCGGAAGGCTTATCACCTCTTTTGCCGCACTTATCATCTGATGGTCTGTGGATTTTTTCTTTAAGCCTGCCTTTTCTGCAAGGAGAGAATTTGCGCCCTCAGCGCACACAACCACATCTGCATACACATCGCCACCCTCTCTTCGAGCCTTTACGCCAATGACCTTGTCGCCCTTCCAGATGAAATCGTCCACCACAGTTTCGGTCAAAACAAACGCCCCTGCATCTTCTGCCTTTTTTGCAAACCACTGGTCAAACTTTGAACGAAGTACAGTAAAGCTATTATTGTAAGGAGGCTCATTAAATTTATCAAAACAAAATTCTACAGCCATCTCAGAATCTTTGGAAAGGATAGAATAACGTCTCTTTGCCACATGCCTTTCCACAGGCGCATCTTTCCAAAATTCGGGGATGAGTTTATTGAGGACAGTCGAATACAAAACGCCGCCGGACACATTCTTTGAGCCAGGATATTCTCCCCGTTCAAATACAATGACACTCAGCCCTGCCTTTGCCAGCTTGTAAGCGCAGGAAATACCAGATGGCCCTGCGCCGATGATTATGCAGTCAAATTTGTCGGTCATAATAGAATGCAGATTAACGATTAGTCTACTACAATAGCAGGAGTTCTTTTCTCTACAACCTCTCCCACAATTGTTGCTGATACTTTAGCTGCAGAAAGTCGTTCAAGCAACTTTTGAGACCTTTCTAATGGCACAGATATCAAAAGCCCTCCTGATGTTTGCGGATCGTATAAGAGATTTGCCTGTTCAGGTGTGACACTATCTAACACATTCACCTTTGCAGCCAGATATTCCTTATTTGATTTGATTGTCTTAGGATGGTTTTTAGATTTTTTGACCAGCTCAAGCGCTATTGGAAAAAATGGTATATCCTTTACCCTGAATATCATACTGACACCGCTCGCCTCTGCCATTTCCATGGCATGGCCCAGAAGGCCGAAGCCGGTAATGTCTGTGCAGGCATTTACCCCAACCTCCTGCATGATGATTGATGCCTTATCATTTAATGCCTTCATAGATTCTATGGCATCCTGCACATCATCTGAGGTTATCTTTCCACTTTTCAATGCTGTTGTTATAACACCAACACCAATAGGTTTGGTCAGGATGAGTTTGTCTCCCGGCTTTGCGCCCGCATTTGTTATAACCTTTTGAGGGTGAACAAGGCCTGTAACAGACAACCCGTATTTTATCTCCTTATCCTCTATAGAATGACCGCCTACGAGAATAACACCTGCCTCTTTCAGTTTATCCGTGCTTCCTTTGATTATTTCCTGAAGTATAGAAAGGTCAAGGCTCGCCGGAAAGGCAACGATATTCATGGCAAGCCTCGGCACGCCGCCCATTGCATAGACATCGCTCAAGGCATTTGCAGCAGATATCTGGCCAAATGTATAAGGGTCGTCTATAATCGGTGGAAAAAAATCCAACGTGTTTATAACAGCCAATTCCTCCGTAAGTTTATACACACCTGCATCGTCAGCATGTTCAGTGCCTGCAATGAGGTTCTTATCCTCCACCTTTGGCAACTGACGCAGGACCTGCGCCAGGGCATCATGCCCCATTTTCGCAGCTCAACCAGCGCAGGATGCATAGCTTGTGAGTTTTATTTTTCGACCCGAAGACACAGTATTTTTACCACTCACCCTTCCCTCTCCCGTCCGCCACGGCGGAGGAGAGGGTAACATTTATTCACTGCTTAACGTTTAATATTTTTCTCAACACCCTGTAATCCCCGCTTCTGAGCGTAATTTTCTCTTTATCAAAATATTCTAAAAGTTCAATTGCAAACTTTCTTCCACATCCAAGGATATCTCTGAATTCAGCGGCCTTTATCTTGCCTTTTTCAGAGACCCATACAATCAATTTTTCTTTAGCTTCATCTAACTTAGCCTTAGAAATATAACTATTTTCTGTAATCTTTGTAACCATACCTCTTTTTAACAAAAGTTGAAACACCTTTTTAACATCATCTTTCTTATACGAAGGAAACTGCAAAACGTCGTCCAGCTTCAGCGGGTTAAATCCTTCCTTTAAAAATGCAGCCAAGATAGCATCCTCTATCTCTTTCTCAATCCCTTTTGCCTCTGGCTTGTGAAATGGCAGTGATAATATATTTGCTCTTTTAACAACCTTGCCGACGTTTATCAAATCTTTTACTATAGCCTGAATAATATTGCTATCAATTGTTTTCAATCCGCTCCGCACTAAACTATTTTCATCAATACCTATATCTCCAGACATTTCAAGATGATACTTTTGTATAACATTTACAATAAGTTGCTCAATTTCCTTAATTTTGTCCTTTAAGACCAACCGCTCGCCAATCTGCACAATCCATTCTTCATCCATTCCTATGGGTGTAATGAGTTCTTTAAGTTTTTTCTCAGAAACATTCAGCATAAGTCTTATCGTGCGGCTATCAACGGATGAGGAGACTGTATCTGACAAAATAGTTTTTAAAATCCTTATTAAGTCTTGACTGTCCAAGACCTCATATCTTTTTATATCACTTGCCTTTCTTTTAATTGCGAAAGGAAGCAGCACCCTTCCGCCACCGACTGTAGCATTTATAGCAGGGTCTCTTAATATAAACCTATCCCCTCTCATCATAACCTTTGGCTCTTTGAGCCTTATCTGGCCAAATACCTTTGTACCAGGGATAGCCTCACTCATGTCAACAAACACAACCTTTGCAATAGTTTCGCTTGTTAAATGGTGAAGTTTAAGCATTGAATAATTCTTTATCGGTTTGTGGACAGATTTCACATCTGTCCCCACCGGCAGAAACTCGAACGATACATCAACAATGCTGCTAAGCATATTTAAATCAGTAGAAACAAGCATATCTCCACGCTTAATGTCTGTATGAGATATGCCGCTAAGATTCATGGCAGCCCTCTGGCCGGCGTTTATTATATTTACTTCTTTGGAGTGGCTCTGCATACCTCGTATCTTTACTTTTTTCTGGGTAATTATTTTTTTTGAAATAATTGCGGCATCTGCATTTTTTTGGATACTGCCCGAGCCAACTGTGCCAGTAACAACTGTGCCAAAACCCTTTATGGAAAATGAGCGGTCAATCGGAAGTCGGAAAAAACCGCCCTCAGGTTTTGATAAAACCTTCTGAGCCTCTGTTGATATAAGTTTTTTGAGGTTATCTATGCCGAATCCTGTGGCAGATGACACTGGAACTATGGGCGAATCTTTCAGACAAGTGCCATGAATCAATTCTTTTACATCAGCAGTAACTTTGTTTACCTGTCTCTCATCCACCAGGTCGCTCTTTGTAATCACAAATATGCCGTTGCTTATTCCAAGCAGATGCATTATGTCAAGATGCTCTCTTGTCTGAGGCATGACCCCATCATCAGCTGCCACAACAAATAAAACAAGGTCAATACCTGTAGCGCCTGCCAGCATATTTTTTATAAACCGCTCATGGCCGGGGACATCTACAATACCAACCCTTGTAAATCCCCCCTTCCCCCCTTTGGGGACAGATTTCAAATCTGTCCCCATGGGCGAGGGGGGATTTGGCAGATCAAAATACGCAAACCCCAGGTCAATGGATATACCACGCTCCTTCTCTTCTTTAAGGCGATCGGTTTCGATGCCGGTAAGCGCCTTTATGAGGCTAGTCTTGCCGTGGTCTATGTGTCCTGCTGTTCCGATGATGAAAGGCATAAATAGGTCAAGGTTAAGGCTCAGGTTTAGGTTAAGAACTTCTAAACCTCAGCCTCAACCTAAACCTCAACCTGTCTTTTTTATTCTACCAATGGTTCAACTGCGTCAAGCGGCAGTCTCAATATCCGTTTGAATATTCCCCAGACCCCTTCTCCGAGGGCCCTAATTGGTATAGCCTCTACATCTGGATTTTTTATTGGACCTTTTATTGTGTAATACATGCTTATAACGCTTTTCTCTTTTCCGCCGATAATCCAACCTGCAAGGGGAATCTTAGTCACAATCTTGTCTACAGTAACAAAGGGATGAAGGCCCAGCTTTGCATCAATAGTCGTGTCTGTAATATTAGCTGTTCCTATCATTGACATCCTCATGGAATCACTCTCGAGCAACAGATTTTCTGTTGAGATAATTCCATCCTTTATTTGAAAATTTCCAGTTAAAGTTCTGTAAGGAAGGCCTTCCCTGAAAAGTTCATCTATAGATATAATATTTACAATAGAGAAGATTTTGCTCAACCATACAAACTTCCACAGTCTACCCTTCTTTGCACTGACCTCGCATTTCCCATCAATCCTGCGCGTAATTACCTCCTCACCCTTTCTTGCAACTAATTCTACTTTCATACCAGCCTCGCCAGCCAATATATTCTCCCTTGCGCCAGCCTCATTTATAAACGACTCTAATTCCACCTTTGAGGCATCAAGATTTAACCTCCATAGAAAAGCATCCCCTTGCTCTCTTGAATATATAAAATTACTTAACACCTTGCCATCGTTATTTATAAATGTAGCTTTGATTAAGATAGTATCAGGTTTCAATAATATATCACTCTGGAATGATTCAATATGAAAATCCCTTATCTTTGCGCTTTTTACTGAGAGCTTCCCTTTGCCAATAAGACGCATATCCGTTCCTTTGGTTTCCTTCCTGCTAAGATAAATATCTTCGCTATCGAGATACGGTGAGATAATATCAAAACCTATGTTGGCAGAACTTATATCAGGTATATTTATAGCGCCTGAGAAGTCAGATAAACCTATCTTAAAGCTATCTATAACTACTGTTGCAGATCTCCCATAAAACCTTGCAGTCATATCTACATTTGACATCCTCTTGGGTAACATCTCTGTCTCAAACAGTCCATTCTTTAAAGCAATATTTCCCTTAAGTTTCAAAGGATTTTTGCTGCCCTTTCTATCTATCTCTAAATTAGTTGATATTTTACCGGCAAGTGAAGCAAGTAGGAATCTCTTTTCAAAATAAGGAGTAAGACTGCTGATATCGCCAACATCTGTATCTGATGCCATTATATTGAGCTTATAAGAAAAATCTTCATTAGATTTAATCATGCCATTCATATTCACTTCTGATGCGCCTAATTTTAACTTTGCTGTTTCAATAAATATGTTGCTTGCCTTTGCCACAAATTTTGCATCAATAGCTGCATTAAAACCCTTTTTCTTTTGGAGCCATGGCAAATAAGTAATATCTACTGATGTGGCATCCAAAGAGGCTGATAAATTCAGCTCAGCATCCTTACTTGTGTCTTCTCTGCCAATCTGTCCTGAAATGCCAAAAACCAGAGAAGAAATGCCATTAGCAGTCATCTTTTCCATATCTTCCTTAAACAGCATTTTCTTATAAGACCACCTTTTAAACTCATCCAGCAGCTCACTTGCATCCATCAAAGTATACCCCTTAAGATTAACTGAAGGCGCGTTAAGAATCTCATTTATATTGCCTTCTAATTTTTCCAAAACGCTTTTTCCATACCTTCCAGTTATTCCATGCAGAGTTAGATTGCCCTCCCGCCATCTGACTTTGCCATTTACAGATGAAAAGGTCTGTGCAAAGCCTTCGTGTGCAAATTCAGCGTCCTTTATTTCCGTTGAAAAAAACAAAGAGTCAGGAGTTTGATAATGAGTCAGTTGTCTTATATCTTTTGTATTGCCGGTAATTTTGAAATCTGACAGTTTTATTTCACCGCTATGGAAAGAGGTTTGGTTTAACCTTTGCCTCATAGCATCTGGCAGCAAAGAAACAAAGAATTGTTCCCTAATAGTAGCAAGTGGTATAGGCGAGGTGTCGAGGGTGATAGTCACTTTTTCCTTACTGCCTTTTTTCCTATCGAATGTAAGATTTCCAGCTATTGCAAATTCAGGCATATGAATCTCTATCTTTGAAAAACCTATATTCAAGAAGTCTCCACTGTATGAAACATCGATATGGGCAATCCCTTTTTGAGAGAATACTGGCCTTTCAAATAAGACAGGTATTGAAACTGTAAATTCATTGTAAGTCGCCACACCTCTTATATCTATCTTCCCGAATGTATTTTCACTATTGGAACTACTATCGGATAATAAGGGCTTTATATATATTTTATAATTTAAAGACACATCAAAATCACCTGTCAATCCCTCCTTAGAAACAAAGGCTCTGAAATACGGCAATGCCTGTCTGATATGTAATCTTCTAACTTCAATCATCCCATCAATATAATGAAATATATCTTTTGTCTCACCTGAAAATTTTATCTTTGAAGATGGCAGTAGCTTTGCTGTTCCCGAATAATTGAAATCAGCTATCCCTTTGGGAGTGAGTGTGGCATCCACTTCAGATAGTTCATATCTTGCCTTACCAGGCAAAAATTCGTCCAAAAAATTTATCTTTCCTGTTTTAATTCTTACCCTTTTTAAAGACAAGGGAATACGCGGCTCTTTCAAAATCTTCAACATATTAAGGCCACCATCCCCTTCTCTTATGACATATACTTCTGGCGTCACAATTATCAGGCTTTTAACCTCAAATTTCCTATTAAACAAGAGCGTCCTCAGAACAAGGCTTGCCTTTACAGTCTTGGCCTTTAAGATGGTATTGTTATCTTTTCTGATATCAAGATTGGTTAGCGATATGTGCGGATATGGGAGGATAGTAAGCGTGAGGGCTTCAAGCTCAATACCGGCATGAATAGCATCTTCCACAAAAGGAATTATAAAATCCTTATGTTTTGTTAAATCAAACGGGGTAAAAAGATAGTAAGAAGATACGGCAACAAATATAAGGGTTATTAAGGTAAGATAAAGAAGCTTTCGTGTTTGAGCCCTCACTACCAAAGTTGAGCGCTCCTTAAAAAATTAGAAATGAGAAGGCAACAATCGTTCGAGTTGAAAGAAGAGGGCTTACTCCCTGGAGAGATATATATCTCCAAAAAAACTCTCTGCGCCACTTTTTGTGTTGTCAGAGTCAATCATCAAGGCTACACTTCCCACCATTGGCGGCTCTTCGCCAAACAGCCTTTTGTAATCTTCGTAAACATTCTGCTTTTCAACAAACCATTTTCCAAGCCCATTTGTCCCGCTTCTAATGACAACATATTTGATATTAGATAATTTTGAGTTTGTTACTTCACTTCCGACAGGCGCACTTGTATCCCATATATAGCCCACCAACCTGCTGTTTATTTGTGACGGGAATTTTGGAAATATAACATATATCTGGGCAGCCTGGTCATCAAAACCCTTTTTTCTAACATCAGCCCCTGTCGGGATATTAGTCACCTTCCACTTCCAGTTAATATATGGCGTTTCTTTTATATCCACATCTATCTTTTTATATAAGGCTGTTGATGTTTCCTTGCTCTTCAGGTGAAGAACATCTTGCCCGGAATCGTCAGCGACAATTTCGATATCTGCCCTCCCTTTCCATTCCTTAAGCTCCCACTCTGAAGGAAGCGTCTTTTCTTTAAGACTACTAAACAGGGCTACTATCAGAACATTATTTTGCGCAGTGGTTATAGAATATACAGCAAATACACAAACTGCTGTCAGAAAGGACATGCTTAATATTTTACTGAACTTACTCATTATCTGCCTCTTTGATTAATATCAGACAACCTTTTAAAATAATAGCACTATTATAGCCAAACTTTATACTTAATGCAAGAATCTTTTATCCCCCTGTCAGTAACACATAAACTGTCCTCTTTATAGCACATGAATTGTCCTATTGTATGGTTTCCTAAATTTCAAG
>MGQA01000094.1 GCA_001797665.1 Deltaproteobacteria bacterium GWF2_42_12
CCTTTTCTCTCCTGCATTTCACACCTCCTAAGGTTTTAAGATTGTATTATAACCTAACCTTTCGGTGTGTCCGCTATTTCGGGGGAAGTGCATACCTCAGTATTGTGGCGGTAAACCGGGCGGGCGATATGGTTGACAAACAAGCTCGCACGGCAGATTAGTGTTTGCTCCCCCTCCACGCCCATATCGGTTAGCAGCTTGATCTGCAACACTATCAGACACCGGATGACCGCTCCAGTAAACATCTTTGTACTCTTTTGCGTTACTGATTAAGCATGCCGCGTCTTTACCCCCCAGCCCTCTTTTCGCTGCTTCACAATTAGCTTTACAGTGGAAATATTTGTCGCCACCATTTTTAATGTTGGTTTTATTCATATCATTAAAATTTCGATAAAAATCTCCAGTAGCTCCAAAGAAGCCACCCCAGTAATTAATAGGGTTCACCCAATCAAACAGTCCTAAAGGATCTGTAAAGTTCACGGGGTTGTTGCTAACCATCACGTATAGATTCACATCCCCGCCCCCAAACCCAATAGGGTCTTTAGTGGTAAATCTTCCTATCTTCGGATTATAATACCTTGCCCTATAATAATACAACCCTGTTTCAGAGTCCCATTCCCTTCCTGTATAAGTATACGGCTGGAGTATGCTTGTTGCTGTTATGTTTCCAAATGAATCGTATTTGTATGTCTGGACTATATTTCGGTTTATGTCTGTTATTGCTGCAACTGAGCCAAGCTGGTCTTGGTGGTAGTAATACCATTGGCCGCTGTATCGGCGGCCTGCCAATGGCTCGTCTATGCCTGGGCCGTGGGTATATCGTTTTGTTATGTTGTTGTTTCCGTCATATTCATAGAGTATGTCTTCGTTGTCATAAAGATATTTTGTAGTTGTTCCATTTATGGTCTTTTGTATCCTTCTGCCAAATGGGTCATATTTGTATGCGGCGGTCAGGGCGGCGCAGGTTACTGGGGTAAAGCTGTTTATATTTATAAGCCTGTTTTCAAAGTCATAGGTGTATGTGGTTATTCCGCAGGTGTCTGTCTTGGTTGTCATGTTGCCGTTATTGTCATAGGTAAAGACTGTGCTGCTCTGTGAGAGGAGCTCATTGCCGTTATTGTAGGTATATGGTATCTGTGGATTTATTCCTCTTTTTTCTGTTAGTCTGTTGCCTACACTGTCATATGTGTATGTCTCTTTTTGCATGGTTGAGTGTGTGGTGCTGAGCAGTCTGTAGATAGCGTCGTATTGGTTTTGGTGATTGCCTCCCTGGTCAGAGGCAGTAAGTTTATTGCCGACTTTGTCATAGGTGTAGGTGAATTGACTGACGATTGTGGTATTGTTTTTGAATGTTATGTTTGTTTGTCTGCTCAAGGTATCGTAGGTATAGTTTGTGTTTGTGACATTTGGATAATTGAGTTTTGTGCGTCTGTTCAAGTTGTCGTAAATAAAGGTAAAGGTAGAAGCAGATGCTTGAGATGTGTCTCCTATTATTTGGATGAGGCGATTGTTTGCATCGTATGCGTATGTGGTAATTCCGTCCTGGGCTGTCATGCTGATTTTATTGCCGAATGCGTCATATTGATAGGAGATGGTTTTGTTGTTTGTGTCTGTTATGGTGGTTATTCTGTTGTTGGCATCGTAGATTAATGTATAGGTTATGTATTGGTTACTGGCTGTGAGTATATTGTTATTCGCATCATAAGTAAAGGTTTCTGTTGTTGCATCTGGATAGGTCTTTTTTGTGAGGCGATTTATGGCATCGTAGGTGTAGGCGATGGTATTATTGTTCGCGTCTGTCTTTGTTATGAGGTTTGCTTTTGAGTCGTATGCGTAGGTTATTATATTGCCAAGTGGGTCGGTTTCCTGTATAAGCCTGCCAAGGAGGTTGTATTGGTATGCGGTTATTTGTCCTTTGGCATCGGTTATGGCAGTAAGTTTATCCACGCCCGCGCATGTTGGGCAGCCTGTGCCGTATGCGTATTGGGTTGTGTTGTTTAATGGGTCTATTGTTTTGGTAATCAGTCCTTTATAGTTGTATTCGTAGTTTGTGGTTTTATTGTTGGCGTCTGTTTCGCTTGTCTTGTTGCCGTTTTTATCATAGGCATAGAGGGTTATGTTTGCATTTGGATCTGTAATCTTTATAAGTTGGTTTAAGGTGTTGTATTGAAATGTGGTTGCATTTCCATTGGCATCTGTCTGTCTTGTCAAATTGCCTATAACATCATAGGCAAATGTTGTAATTGAGTTTAAAGGGTCTGTTATTGAGATGAGGTTGTTGTATTGATCGTATGAGAATCTGGTGATCTGGTTGTTGGCATTGGTTGACTGAGTGAGGTTTCCCCTTGTGTCGTATTGGTACTGAGTTATTGCACCTAACGGGTCTGTTGTTTGTAATAGATTGCCGTTTGTGTCGTAAGTATATGAGGTGGTATTTGCCTTTGGGTCTGTTATTGAGGTTATCTGGTTATTGACATTGTAGGTGTATGTTGTTGTCTGGCTCAGGGCATCGGTTTGAGTGAGGATGTTGCCTTTGGTGTCATAGGTATATTTTGTTGTGCTTGCGTCAGGCTCTGTCTTTGATAAGAGGTTTTTATTGTAGTCATAAACATATCGGGTGATATTGCCCTGAGGGTCTGTGACTTCTATTGGCACATTAAGGCTGCTGTCGTATTTGTATGTCCATATGCTGCCGTCTTTTTCCGTTACTGCGGCTAGGTGGTTGGTCTGGTCATAGGCAATGGTCTTGCTTCTTGTTTCAGGGTCTTGTGAGGATAAGAATCTTCCATTTGCATCATAGGAATAGGTTGTGATATTGCCGTTGGGGTCTGCCTTGGTAAGCATCCCTCCATTTGCATCATAGGTGTATTGCCATGTATTGGCGCCAGGGTCTGTGATGGATGTCAGAAGGTCTCCTTCATAGGTAAATGTGTAAACCCTGTTTGCAGGGTCTGTAATAGAGATTATCTTTCCACCGCTGGTGGTAATCTGGATTATCCTGCCAGACGGGTCGGTTATGCTTGTAAGGTCATTTCCAGTATAGGTTAGAGTAGTGGTATTGTTGTTTCTGTCTTTTATCTGAGTCAGCTTGCCTGAAGCGTTGAAGGTGTAGATTGTATTGTCTTTGAGGGTCTGTGTGTAGGTGTTGTCCGGATTTTTTATGATGGTCGAATAATCGCCGCTCTGGGCTGAGGAGTAGTATGTGCCGTTGGAGAGGTAGAAATAGACTATATCGCCGTCTGCCTTTTTAAGGCTTAGGCTGGTGTCAGGGTTTTCTGTTATGGAAAGGTTATAGTTATGCGTCCATCCTTTGCCGAGAGGCGCTGTAGAGGTGTCATTGGAGTTGTAGGAGACGGTGAAATCTATGGGAAGCCTCGGGTTTTGTATCTGAAACAGTGTCTGAGAATGATAGAGATTGCCGCTGTTAAGATTTGCCGCAGAGCCCATGCATTGATTGACAGGGCTGTTGCCTGAAAGACCTGATGCAGGACACCCCTCATCCACCTGACCATCGCAGTCATTGTCTATGCCGTCTCCGCAGGTTTCAACTGCTGGTGTAGCAGCAGTCGCCTTGTCAACAGGGTCTTTGCAGTTCTGGCCGCAGGAGGTGGATGTATAACCAAATGCAGAAGTACATTGGTCAACAGGGATAAATTCAGCAAGGAGGGTGTCGTGGGAACGGCAATTCACACCGTAATCTCCTGACAACCACCAACATGGATTTTTTTCCATCGGGACGTAAATGTAGTTCGAGTTGTACCGTTCAGCTGTCTTGGTACTGCTACCATCACACGTTATATACTCCTCCCAAAACCACCTACCAAACCACAAAGTCCTTGTGCCATCTCCTCCTGCGCTATTGCCAGTATGACCAGCACCATCACAAAGATAGGCATTCATATAGCTAGTAAATGAACTACCATCATCGCGGGCCCAATACTTCACTTGCTTCCTTACACCACTTGCATTGCATCGTTTCCACACCCTATACCCACTCCCCGCCTCGGTTGTCACCTCCTCTAACCAATTCACACACCCCGAAGGCGCAGGGTTAGCTTCGAGAAAGTCCTGCACATCCTGATAGGTATAGGCAGAGGCTGATGCAGGGGATAAGAACAGCAGACAGCAGGCAGTAAACAGTAGGCAGGGAAAGATTAGCCCGGCCCATCCTGCAGATGGGTGCCCCGAAAGGTCGGCGCTGCTTCTTTGTAAAACAAGGGTTGCCTTTTTCATAGACCCTCCGGGGAAACCCTCAGTCACAAACAATTCCACTCTTCAATGAAGAACCCTGCGGCAAGATCACAGGGGGTTCTTTAAGTCCAATTAATTGGGGGGTTGGAAATTTTCTCCAATCATAAACTTTATTTTCAAGCCTGTCAACAAAATATCTAAGAAAAATTTCCTAATAATTTCCAAAAAATTCTTGACAATAAACAGGAAATTCATTAAAGTATACTCTTCGTAATTTTAATTTGAGTTGAGTGCATCGAGGTATTGAATGAAAACGACATTTGAAAATCAACATGATAAGGCGAAATGGTTTGTTGTGGATGCAAAGGATAAAATCCTTGGAAGGCTTGCCACACGGATAGCTACTTTACTAAGGGGGAAACACAAACCGACATATACGCCATTTATGGATAGCGGCGACTTTGTGGTAGTTGTAAATGCTGAAAAGATAGCAGTAACAGGCAAAAAGTTGACTGATAAGATATACTATCATCACAGCATGTATCCGAATGGGTTAAAGGCAGAGGCTTTGGGAAAGCGTTTACAGAGAAAACCAGAGGATGTGATCATGCATGCAGTGTGGGGTATGCTTCCAAAGGGCAGCCTCGGCAGGGATATGCTTAAGAAGCTAAAGGTCTATAAGGGTGAAAATCATCCGCATGAGGCCCAGAGGCCGGAAAAATTGGCAATCTAAACGTTCATGACAGACGAATAATTGTCGCCCCGTTGATGAAAAACCACCCCTCACCTTTCTCCTCTCCCCTGAGGGGAGAGGGGGTATGTTCACAATAAGAGGCGATACGACTGCACCAGATTTGAAAGACGGATTACGAGATTAAAATATCGATTCATTAAAAAGGAGTTTGTAAAATTATGGCAACCGAAAGTTATCAGGCAGTTGGCAGGAGAAAGACTTCCATAGCACGGGTGAGGCTCATAAAGGGTAGCGGCAAGATTGTGATAAACAACGAACCCCTGGACAATTATTTTGGCAGCGAAACCCTTAAGATGATTGTCAGGCAGCCGCTTGAGACAACAAAGAGTTTAAATCAATTCGATGTCTATGCAAATGTATTTGGCGGCGGCATAAGCGGTCAGGCAGGCGCAATAAGGCATGGTATTTCCAGAGCCCTCTTAGAGGTAAATACTGAAATGAGGCCATCCCTTAAAAAGGCAGGTTTTATCACCAGAGACCCGAGGATGAAAGAAAGGAAGAAATACGGACAGAAAGGCGCAAGAAAGCGTTTCCAGTTCTCAAAGAGATAATATTGAAATTGATGCCTATGTATGATAAAGAGGGAAGGTCTCTTGGCCTTCCCTTTTTTATTTTTAGGAAGGAGTTGATACGATTACACGGATATCATTTTTAAAGATCTGTGGAATCAATCTTCGTAGAATATGATAAAGACAGCAATCCTTGGCGGAAGCGGCTACACCGGGTTAGAACTCTTACGGATATTACTGAATCATCCGAAGGCAGAGGTGCTTGCTGTAACTTCACGGCAATACAATGGCTGCAAGCTTGAGGAGGTCTTTCCCAGCCTCCATGGATTTTCAAAACTAAAATTAGAAGACCCTGCAAAGTTCAGCGCACTTCCCCACGTTGACCTAATCTTCTCATGCCTTCCCCATCATGCATCTATGGAGATAGTACCCAAACTCTTAAAAAATGGAAAAAAGGTCATTGATTTAAGCGCAGACTTCCGGCTTAAGAGTGCAAAAACATACGAGGCATGGTATGGCAAGCATATCGCCAGGAACTTATTAAAAAAGGCGGTATACGGGTTGCCAGAGCTCCACAGAAATAAGATAAAAGGGGCAGAATTAGTTGCAAACCCTGGCTGTTATCCAACCGGGGCTATCCTCGGCCTTTCACCAGCTATTGATGCTGGAATCATAGATATAAATTCAATTATTATAGACTCAAAGAGCGGCGTATCAGGCGCGGGAAGGGGAGCATCACTTGACACATCTTTTGCAGAGGTGAATGAAGGATTCAAGGCATACAAGGTTGGTGAACATCGCCATTCACCAGAGATTGAACAGGAGCTTAGTTTGCTTGCTGGAAAGACTATAAATGTGACCTTTACCCCTCATCTTTTGCCTGTAAATAGGGGAATACTTAGCACTATCTACGTCTCCTTACATAATAATAAAGGTATATCTTATGGGAAAATTATTGATATATACAAAAAATTTTATAGCGATGATTTTTTCATCCGCATCCTGCCTGAAGATATGCTTCCGAACATAACTCATGTAAAGGGGTCTAATTTCTGCGATATAGGCCTCAAGATAGATAAGCGAACAGGCCGTTTAATCATAATCACAGCTATCGACAATCTCGTCAAAGGCGCATCGGGCCAGGCAGTTCAGAACATGAATATCATGTTTGGACTCCCTGAAACTACAGGCCTTCTTTTACCTCCATTGTCAGTATAGCAGTTGCAAACTACAAAACTTTCTGTTAGAATCTTCCGAAAATGGGACGCGGCATAAAGTTATTCAAGATTTTAGGCATTCAGATTTCTCTGGACTATACATGGTTTATTGTCTTTGGTCTGGTTGCATGGAGTCTTGCCCAGGGATACTTTCCGCTTACTATACCGGGCCTTGGAATCTCTACTTATATAGTCATAGGAATTATTTCAGCCCTTCTGCTATTCGCCTGTGTCCTTATCCATGAACTCTCTCATTCCTACACCTCCAATAAGCTCGGCTTAGATATAAAAGAAATAAAACTCTTTATCTTCGGCGGCGTTGCCCAGTTGACGAAAGAACCTGAAGATCCAACAACAGAACTGAAGATTGCTGTTGCAGGGCCAGCTGCAAGCATTGCGCTTGCCGGAGTATTCTGGGTTCTTACTCAACTTGCAAAGACCATTTCAGGTTATCCGATTTTAGCCGCCATGTTTGAATACCTCACTTACATCAACATTGTGCTTGTTATTTTCAACATGATACCAGGGTTTCCCTTAGACGGCGGAAGGGTTTTAAGGGCTATCTGGTGGAAAAAGACAGGCAACATCCAGAGGGCAACACAGGTTGCAAGTCAGGCTGGTAAAACCTTTGCCATACTGCTTATACTCTTCGGCTTTGTACAGATATTCTTTGGCAACTTTGTTGGCGGCCTGTGGATGGTCTTTATCGGCATGTTCCTCCAGCAGGCAGCAGAAAGCAGTTACAGCCAGCTTTTAGTAAAACAGACCCTTGAAAAGATTAAAGTGGCCGATGCAATGACCAAAAATGTTGTGGTGCTCTCAGAAGACGCTACTCTATCAACAGTAGTTGAAAAATATTTCTTTGGCTATCACTTTGTAGGATTTCCGGTTGCATCTGATGGCCGCATTGTTGGAATGATTACCTTAAACAATGTGCGGATGGTCCCAAAGGAAGAATGGGCAACAACCCTTGTAAGGGATGCCATGAATAAAATAACCCCAGATCTCGTCCTCAGCCCTCAAGACAGTGCAATGATTGCATTCCAAAGAATGATAAGCTTAGATATCGGAAGGGTCATTGTCATGGATAATGGCAAGCTGGTAGGTATTATTACCAGAAGGGATATCATGAAACTCATGGAGTTTAAGGTAGACCTCGGGGTGTAATAGATTATTGATAATGAGTCAGAATAAAGAACTTTTGTGTTTCACCATCGGCCATTCAATACATCCATTAAGTAAATTCCTTAAGTTTTTAGCAGCATACAATATCAATTGCATAATAGATGTGCGGAGCATCCCCTACCTGAAGTATGCAGCACGGTACAATAGAGACTATCTCGAATCCAAGCTCAAACAAAAAGGCATCCGTTATTTGTTTATGGGCGATATTCTCGGAACAAAATATGAGGATGCAGACTTAAAATTTAAGGATGGAAAGGTTGATTATGCAAAGGTGAGAAAGACAAAGGGTTTTGAGGAGGGTGTCGGACATATCATTGACGAAATCAAAAGGGGCGCTGTTATTGCAATCATGTGCTCAGAAAAAGAGCCATTGCGAGGAGCACAGCGACGAAGCATCTCGTATTTTGCTGGGATTGCTTCGCTATCGCTCGCAATGACAATGTAACAGAATTTATTGTGTTTGTATTACTTCAAAAGCATTACACCACCTACAACCATCCCAATCCCTGCTATTTTTTGCCAGGTAACAGCCTCGCCCAAGAAGAGGACTGATATTATCAATGCCACCAGAGGATATGTTGCAGCAACAGGCACAACAACTGATGCCTCCCCGGATTTTAGGGCAGCATAAAACACAATCTGTCCTGCAAACCCTGCGATGAGTCCTCCAATAACAACAAAGGCTGCGCTTTTTATATCAATCTGAAAAAGGCTGTCTATCCTTCCCATCAATATAAGCCCTGTGAGGCCTATCAATGCAATGGGAATAGTGCGAATAACAACCCCGAGATAGGGGTCTATCCTGCCATTGAGCCCAACCTTTTCAAAGATCGGCGCCATGCCCCAGATACATGCTGACAGCAGTGCGAGAAGAAATGCATTGTTTTTCATATTTTCCTCCAAGATAGTAATTTATTAACAGTCTCAAAATAGTATTTGCAGACTGCTGTCCTTTATCCGTCACGCCCGAGGACTTTAATCGGGCGTCCAGAGACTGGATACTACTGGATTCCCGCTAAAGACCCCCGATAGATACATTCGAGGGCAGGCTCTGCGGGAATGACCGCTATAATATGTATAGACTATTATAAGACCCTTAATAAAGCTATACCTTAAACACAATCTTGAACAGCATCTGCAGAATCAAGAACAGCGCATCCTTTGTCAGTTGTTTTCTGTCAAATGCCATATCCTCACTGACAGGTGCGTTCGCATCCTGCTCAGGCCGCGCCTTAAGCGCTGAAGTAAGATGACTGATGGTTTCCCATTTTGCAACCTGACTGTCAACTGAAAGCACATCCTGAATACCTTTCGGCCCTTCAGCTGGCTCAAGCCTGCTGCGTTTTTTAATCTTATCCTCTTTATATTTCTTTAATTCGCCTCTGTTCAACCACAAGCCATTACACTTTGGACACCTGTCTATCTTGGAATCTGCCGGAAGATTTGGGTCAGGAAATTCCATCAGAGACATGTTACTGCATTTTGGGCAAAGACCGCTTCCCTGAATAGTTGGATTTTCAGTTAAAAGACTATTCTGGTTAACTATGTCTAACCTTTTCGCCTCTGCATCCTTGAGGTGGTATAGCTCCCAGCAATCAAACCAGATTCCGCCGCACCTTTCACACTGGTCCAAAAGAAGCACCCTTCCATAGTTTGCCTCTGCATAGACCTCTTTCAGGCTATTACCGCATTCTGGACAGATGATTTTTTTATCAGACTTTTCCGCCATAACTATATGCCATCCTTCTCAGCCTCTCGATCCTTTTTTCTATGGGTGGGTGTGTTGATAGGGCATCTGCCAGGAGCCCCTCTTTATTATCAAGACTTCTATGCAATGGGTCGCTTATAAAGAGATGCGCTGTTCCCTTATGCGCCCTGCTCACAGGAGATGCTACCTTAGTTATCTTTTCCAATGCATTCGCAAGCGCAGCAGGATTTCTCGTAAATTCTGCTGAAGAGGCATCTGCCAGATACTCCCTCTGTCTTGAAACAGCCATTGCAATGTTTCTGGAAAGGACCGGTGCAAGCAGGGCAAAAAGAATAATAATCAGGATTATTAAAGGATGCATGCCTTTGCTCCTTGAGCTCCGCCTCGTCCTTACACCACCAAATTTCCATGCCCTTACAGCCCAATCAGATAAGAGGACTATTGTTCCAACTAAAACTGTTACTACTGTCATTAATAATATATCCTGATTTTTTATATGTCCCATTTCATGCGCTATAACTGCCTGAAGTTCTTCCCTGCTCATATTATTAAGAAGCCCTTCTGTCACGCCAACCACCGCATGACGAGGATCTCTCCCTGTTGCAAAGGCATTTGGCGCTGGGTCTGGAATTACATATATTTTGGGCATGGGAAGGCCGGAGGCAAGCGCCATCTCTGTTACAATATTATGAAGCCTCTTATGCAAAGGGTTTTCAAACTGTAGCTGCTGGGCCCTGAGTGAAAAAAGGACGACACTATCACCATAATAATATGCAACAAGCCCGTTAATACTTGCTAAGGATAGGGCAACAATTGTAGCAACTGGAAGACCTGTTGCCTTCAGTGTCCCATAGGTATAGCTGTCAATAGAATAGCCCATAATGCCGAGGATAATAAAAAAGGCTGCTATTAAGATAATAGTCAGCCTCCGATTTCTCTTTTGCTGGGAATAAATATCAGTCATAACGACTTATACGTCTCATTACTTCAAGCTCAAATCTACTTTCGGAACCTCTTTTGCAACTGTCTCTGCCTGAAAATATTCACCCTCTTTGAAACCAAAAAGCCCTGCGATGATGTTGGATGGAAACACCCCTTGTTTGATATTAAACTGGGCAACTATGTCGTTATAGAACTGACGTGCAAAACCAACACGGTTTTCTGTTGATGTAAGCTCCTCCTGAAACTGAAGTATATTCTGGTTACTCTTTAAGTCAGGATAGTTTTCCACCAGGGCAAATAGTTTACTCAACGCCTGTGTAAGCATATTCTCCGCCTCTGCCTTTCCAGAAACAGTCTGGGCGCCGACTGCCCTTGCCCTCGCCTCTATCACCTTTGAAAGCGTTTCTTTTTCAAACTCCATAGCGCCCTTTACAGTATTTACCAAGTTGGGAATCAGGTCG
This sequence comes from Deltaproteobacteria bacterium GWF2_42_12, assembly GCA_001797665.1. Taxonomy (GTDB): domain Bacteria; phylum Desulfobacterota; class GWC2-55-46; order UBA9637; family UBA9637; genus UBA9637. Next base: position 10,968 of record MGQA01000094.1, read on the forward strand.
TGCCTCCTCTTAAGCTGAACATCAATCTGCTGCCAGGCATTCTTCACCTGATTTTGCAGTGTCACAAGGTTATTGTACATGACAATAGTCCAGACAACCAGCACAACCAAAACACCGAGGAATATCCATCCAAACATATCTTTACCTCCTATCAATTTAAACGTGATTTTGCTTGGCTTGGTTAGAAGAATTCATCTTTTTTGTATACTATTGGTTCTTCTTCCCGAAGAACTCCTCCGTCAAGCACTTCGCCTATAAAGAGCGTATGATCACCTGTATCATAATGCGAAACAACCTTACAATCCAGCCATGCTATTGCGTCTTTAAGTATGGGTGAACCTGTGGCTTTTACATCATAAGACACATTGCTGAACTTATCAACCTTTCTTCCTGTTGTAAGGCCAAAGTGTTTTCCGGTCGCAATTTCACTCTTGCCAAGTATATTTACAGCAAATACACCGCCATCTATTATTAGGTCATGAGAATATCTTGTCTTTCCAATAGCTACAGTGATAAGAGGCGGCACAAATGAAGCCCTTGCAACCCACGCTGCTGTCATGGCATTAATCTTTTTACCATGTTTGGCACTAATAACATATACGCCATGGGTTATCCTGTGTAAAGCCTCAGATATTTCCTTTTTAACAGCCATGGTAGTAATTCCTAATTTCCAATTCCTAATAAAAGAAATTTCTAATTTCAAATATCCAATGAAATTTCCAAATATCGGATATTTTAATTGGACATTAGGCGTTTCATTAGAAATTTGCAATTGGAAATTGGTAATTTATTTTGAATGCCTGTCAGCAACTTTGCTTGCGCCATAGGCATTTGGTTTTGTTACTGCTGCGTAGCCTGAACCAGTCACCATACCGACAACTTCCCTGATAATCTCTTTTGTATCGCCATTTTCGCCGACATCAAGGTGGATTTCAACAGGCAGTTTGGCAAAACCATTTTCAGAAAGTTTGTTTTTTAACATGGCTGCTGTCTCAAGACTAAGCGAGGTTTCATAAAAAATCCTCTGACGCAGGTTTTCAAGTTTCCTATGCCGGATTTTTTTATAGAAATATCGGCCGCCATGTCCAATCCTGTGGATGATTATGGCGCTTATAAAGAGAGTCTCAGCTGCCAGAAAAGAATCGGTTCCAATTATGATGCTGTATCTACAACTTGTATCTTCCTCTATATATCCAACAAGCTTATTAAATGCCTCATCAAAGGAAAGACTACCGGAAGTAGGACTGAAGAACTCCTTTTTTTGTGGTTTAACACATTGCGCAGGCTCCATATTGCAAGATTCTATAATAATTTAAAACAAAAAGGAAGAAAAAATAATAATACCATTTATAATTAATTGACTTTCACTTAGCCCAACAGATATAATTTAAATATAAGGAGATTTTTAATGATGAATAAAAAGGCTGTTGCGCTTCTTTCAGGCGGATTAGACTCAACCCTTGCTGTTAAGTTAATGCTGGAGCAGGGAATTGAGATAGTTGCGCTTAATTTTACATCTACGTTCTGCACATGCAGCTGCAGAGGAAGTGTGTGCAGTAATGAAGCGGCAAGGGTTGCAAATGAATTTGGCGTTCCAATAAAGGTATTGCAGAAGGGGCTGGACTATATAGAGATTGTTCGTAATCCAAAGTATGGCTATGGTCAGGGGATGAACCCATGTGTGGACTGCCGCATCTATATGCACACCTTTGCAAAAAAATACATGGAGGAGAGCGGCTCATCGTTCATTATAACGGGCGAAGTTCTTGGTCAGAGGCCTATGAGCCAGCGAAGGGATGCATTCAGGACTATAGAAAAAGAAAGCGGGCTTGAGGGTCTTATTGTAAGGCCTCTTTGCGCAAAACATCTTGAACCTACTATTCCTGAAAAGCTGGGGATAATAGACAGAGAAAAACTTTTGGCCATGGATGGCCGTTCCAGAAAACCCCAGATAGCATTGGCTGAAGAATTGGATATAGAGAATTATCCTTGCCCATCTGGGGGTTGCCTCTTAACAGACAAGATATTTTCAAAACGGGTTAAAGATTTGCTGGATAATAAAAAGGATGTCACTATGAAAGACCTGCAACTTTTGAAGGTGGGAAGGCATTTCAGGCTGAATAGAGAAATAAAGATTGTAATCGGCAGGGACGAAGCTGATAATAAGAGGTTGAGAAATCTCGTTCAAACTGATGATGCCTTGATAGAGCCATTGGGGTTCGTAGGCCCGACCGGGCTTATCTGCGGATTATCAAGGAACGGGACTCACCTGCTTGCAGGCAGCATCGTATTGCGGTATGCTGGCGGAAAGGCTCAAGGGAAAAAAAGATTATCACTTTTTAAAGATGGAGAAACAACGGCATTTGAGGTTGACTCACCTGCAGAAGATGAACTATTAAAGGGGATGATAATATGAGAACACAGGGGGCAGGGATCAGGGGGCAGGGGACTGAAGAACAATTTCAAAACTTACCGTCAACCACGCAGGAAAAATTTACGCATTTGAAGGCCATCCTTCAGGACATCGGCTCTGTGCTTGTGGCATTTTCAGGTGGGGTGGATTCTACATTTCTTTTAAAAGTCGCATTTGATGTATTGGGGTATAAGGCTGTGGCGCTTACAGCCACCTCGCCTACCTATCCTGACAGGGAATTTCAGGATGCAAAGAGGCTTGCGCAAGAAATTGGCGTAGAACACATTATAGTCGAATCCAATGAACTCCTTATCCCAAATTTTGCAGAAAATACGGACAAACGATGCTTTTATTGCAAAAGCGAACTCTTCGATATATGCAAGGAAAAGGCGAAAGAACTTGGGCTCAATTTTGTAGCAGATGGAAGCAATGTTGATGATATGAGCGATTATCGTCCAGGAAGAGACGCAGCAAAAGAACTCCGTGTAAGAAGCCCGCTTGTGGAAGCAGGGCTATCAAAACTTGAAATTCGCCAGATAAGCAAAGCAATAGGCCTTGAGACATGGAAAAAACCTTCCTTTGCCTGCTTATCATCCAGATTTCCATATGGAACTAAGATAACAGAGGAAAGACTGGATAAGGTTGAAAAATGCGAAGAGATTCTCCGCAGCTTAGGTTTTTCCCAGTTCAGGGTGAGATTTCACAATGAGATAGCAAGGATTGAAGTACTGCCTTCTGAGATAAACAAATTTTTAGATAAAGAGATAAGAAATGCTATCGTAAATAGTTTTAAACAACATGGATTTACTTATATAACCCTTGATTTGCAGGGATACAGGACAGGGAGTATGAATGAGAATTTAACGGAAAAGAGTAAAATATAAACGTTTATCTCTTCTTCACTTCATCAATCAACCTCGGCACAACCTCAAATACATCACCAACGATTCCATAGTCAGCCACTTTGAATATCGGCGCATCGGGGTCTTTATTGATGGCAACAATGCATTTGGAAGTTGACATGCCTGCAAGATGCTGGGGTGCGCCTGAGATACCGCAGGCTATATAGAGTTTTGGCGACACAACCTTCCCTGTTTGACCTACCTGAGCAGAGTGTGGCAGCCATCCTGCGTCAACGGCAGCACCAGAAGCACCCACAACACCTCCGAGAATGTTCGCAAGCTCTTCCAGCATCTTAAAATTTTCAGGCCCTTTCATTCCCCTGCCGCCAGAAACTACAATATCTGCGTCTGTAAGGCCAAGACCCTTTTGAGTCTTTTCTATACCCTCTATAATTGTCCGTATGTTAGAAGGAGATAAAGTTGGTTCAATCTTTTCTATATTCGCTTTTTTTGAAGTATCAACTATTTTTTCGAAAGCACGTGGCCTAAGTGTTACTACCCATGGCGTTTCACCTTTACATATCACGGTTGATAAAAGACGACCACCGTATATAGGTCTGGTGAAGAGAATTCCCCCTTCACCCCCCTTTAGCAAAGGGGGGCTGGGGGGATTAATCTCTATCCCACTTACATCCGGGACATAGGCTGTTTTAAGTCTTGAGGCAAGCTTTGGTGCAAAATCCCTGCTCAGACATGTTGATGTCATAAGTATAATTGATGGCTTATGCTGCTTGATAAATGGCTCAAGAGAGTTGATATATGCGTCTGATGTA
>MGQA01000095.1:0-14492 GCA_001797665.1 Deltaproteobacteria bacterium GWF2_42_12
TATTCCCTTTTCTCTCCTGCATTTCACACCTCCTAAGGTTTTAAGATTGTATTATAACCTAACCTTTCGGTGTGTCCGCTATTTCGGGGGAAGTGCAACTTATGACTTTGTTAACAAGAAAGTAAAATATTCTGAAAAAATCAAAGGCTGGAAGGTTGATAAGTTTAGAGGCGATGAGGAAATTGTCAGAGCTTATGTTCTTGCTAAACTTGTCAATGAACTCGGTTACAAGCCGGAGAATATTGAAATTGAAAAAGAGTATGACATTGGCAGACCGAAGGTAAATAGGCCGAGAATTGATGTAATCGTAAGAGATAGCAAAGGCGATGTTTTTCTTTATATTGAACTAAAAAGCCCCCAAGATTATGAAAAAGACAAAGACGAAGTAATTGAAAAACAGCTTTTCAATCTTGCAAGCCAAGAAAAAGGACAAGGCAAAAAAGTAAAGTATCTTGTACTTTATACTTTTGAAATTGCTGAAAATGAAATAAAAGACAGATGTATTCTGATTGACTATGAAAAGTTCGCCTCTTTTGTCGTTTGGAAAGAAAAAAGGGATTATGCAGACGAACTGCCAGAAAGATACGGCATAGACCAAAAAGAACCGTTTGTTAAAGGAGGTAAAAAAGATTTAGAAACTGTCTTTACTCACGAGCAATTGGAAAGTTTAAGAAAAAACCTTCACAATGTGCTTTGGGGCGGCGGTGGAACTGATGACAATGATGTTTTCGCTTCTTTAGTAAATATCATTTTGGCGAAAATCCAAGATGAGAGCGAGAAAAAGAAAGGCGAGAAATACGATTTTCAAATCTTTTCTTATGCAAAGAAAGGTAATGAGGTTTTTGAAACCAACGAAGACCTTTTTGAAAGGATCAACAGCCTTTACAGAAGAGCTTTAAAACAAAGACTTAATATCCTTGATGAGGGAAAACTTAAAAAATCGTTTGTGATAGATGAAAACAAGTTTTCACTTGTCAAACTCAAATATACTGTTTCGGAACTGGAGAGATTTTCATTCGTTGATGGTAAAAATAGTTTTGACGGGAAAGATATTTTAGGTGATTTCTTTGAAGGCATTATCAGGGAAGGATTTAAACAAACCAAAGGCCAGTTTTTTACTCATATCAATGTGGTTAAATTTCTGCTTTGGGGATTACAAATTGATAAACTTGCGATTAAAAGTGTGAATAAAGATTTAGAAATCCCTTATCTTGTTGATCCAAGTGCTGGAAGCGGAACTTTCCTTATTGAATACATGAAATTCATTACTGAAAATCTGAAAAGAAGGTTTAGAAATGAATTACACGAAACAAGAGATGTTGAAGATAAGTTTCATCAATGGTTTATGCCAGACCACAGAGAAAACAAATGGGCGCAAAATTTCATTTATGGAATAGAAACCAACTTTAATCTCGGCACTGCAACAAAAGTGAATATGATTTTGCACGGAGACGGTTCTACAAACATTTTTGTAAAAGACGGTCTTCTGCCATTTAGATTTTACGATAAAGAAGCAGCCCCAAACTTTTTAAAACAATATGACGCAGATAAGCAATATTTTGACAAAGAAGTAAACGGGCAATTTGATGTAATTATTACGAATCCCCCTTTCAGCGTAACATTAGATAATGAAACAAAGGGGCATCTCAAAAAAGAGTTTGTTTTTGGCGGCAAAAAGAACTCTGAAAATCTTTTTGTGGAAAGGTGGTATCAGTTATTAAAACCGAATGGTCGTTTTGGTGTAGTTTTACTGGAGAGTGTTTTTGACACGACAGAAAATAAATATATCAGACTTTTTATTTACAAATATTTCAAAGTCAAGGCGGTTGTTTCTTTGCCACAACTTACTTTTGAACCTTTTACAAGCACTAAAACCAGTCTTTTGTTTGCTCAAAAGAAAACCAAGAAAGAAGTAGAGGAGTGGAATAAATTTTGGAGCAAGTATTCAAACGAATGGAATAATCTCAAAACAAGATGCGAAAATCTGCTTGCCGTGTATCTTGACAGTAAAGACAGAAAGAAATTGCCTTCTGTCAAAGACTTAACCGAAAAAGAGGAAAAAGATATTTTGGCAAGAATGCTCAAAGACTATATAGAAGAAGACGACAAAAAACTATCTGTAGATGAACTCATTGAAAAATATACTGATGAACTCAAAGCGCTTTGCAAATACGATAACGACACCAAAGATACTTTTGGTTTTGTAAATACTTGGTGGGTTTTTGGCGGGGTAGCAAAAGAACTTAATTATAAAATCTTTATGGCGGAAATGGAAAATATCGGCTATAAGAGAACTAAGAGGGGCGAAAAACCAACACCAAATGAACTATTTAGGATAAACGACAAAGGCGAGATTTTGGTGAATGACGGAGTAAAAGAAGCTGCTTTAGATTATTTAAGAGAAGTATTATGGGATTAAAAACTTTTACAATTGATTTTGCGGAGTTAAAATCAAACGATAGTATTCGTCTTTGGATACCTTTTGTATTACCTGAATCAAGATATAAATATGACAAAATAAACAATTTTTTAGCGTTATGTGAATCTGGCAACAGACCTAAAGGCGGTATTAGTGCGGAAGATGACGGAGAAGCAATCAGTTTGGGCGGTGAACAAATTGGAGCAGATGGAAATCTGAACCTATCTAAAATACCATATGTTTCCTTTGAATTTTACGAAAATGCAAATAAAGGAAAAGTAAATGATAATGATATTTTGATATGTAAAGATGGCGCTTTGACTGGGAAAACTTGTTTTGTAGATTTTTCATTGTTTCCTTCAAAAGAAGTAATGATAAATGAACATGTTTACATTTTAAGAGGTAACGAAAAAATAAATCAGAATTTTTTATTTTATTTTACAAATACAAACCTATTTCAATCGCAAATTAAAGATTTGGCATACAAAAAGAGGGCTCAACCTGGATTAAACTCTGATCATTTCAAGAAAATAAAAATTCCTTTAATCCCCAAATCCACCCAAGACCAAATAATTGCTCAAATAGAACCGATTGAAAACAAAATCAAAGAACTAAAAGCACAAATCAAACAACCGCAAGAAGTTATCAATAAAGTATTTGCAAGAGAGTTTGAGTTTGATATACAGAAAATTTACTCGGTAGAGCAAAGAAGATTTTTCTTGTATCCGACACTTTAACTCGTCGCAATTCAAATATTAGGAGTAGCGTTCGCTGGCATAAGATAGCCCCAATTCAAGATGTTTTGTATAAAAATAATCCTTACATTAAGAAATTGGGGAAATACATAATTTCAACCCAAAATGGCTGGTCACCAAGTTGTAAGGAAAGCGATTTATCAAATTTTGTTTTTGGGGTAAATTCAATCTCAGTAAACTCTGTTATCAATTATGAGGATATGAAGGTATCTGATGAAATAAGGAAGGATATTGAGAATTATTTTTCCAAAGAGGGCGATCTATTTGTGAGTAGGGGGAATACGGTTGATTTAGTTGCGTTAGCTTCTGTTGTAAAAAATATGCCTGACGAAAAAGATATTATATTTCCTGATTTATTTATCAGGATAGATGTAAACGAAAAAGAGCTAAACAAGGTGTATTTAGCCTATCTTTTTAATTCAATAATCGGCCGCCTTTATTTCAAATATGCAGCTAAGGGCAAAAATCAAACAATGGTCAAAGTATCTTCTGACGAATTGAATAATTTCTACTTGCCAATTCCTCCATTAAAACACCAACAAAAAATCGTTGATGAAATTAAGGCGGAACTTGATAAACAAGAAGAAGTAAAACAAAAAATTGAAACCGAGAGAAATAAGATTGATGAAATTATTGAAAAGGCTATCGCTTAAAAATAATAAGGAGTTTTGGATTTTCGGGCATTCATCCCCCATCTGAAACTTTCTGCCAACTTCGTCAAAAACAAACCACTGACGATTTGTCCCCCCTCAAGCAATCCATTCTTCATCAGGCATTTTGCGGGAAATTCTACTAATTGACATTAAACCAATGAACTGATATGTTTACAATATATGTTGAAAGGAGGTGAAACTTCCAAAATGACACGTGCAACGCAAACAATACTTGAGCGGGCGCTTCGCCTTAAGCCTGTGGAACGGGCGGAATTAATAGACGAACTTTTTCACAGTTTTGATAAAGGGCGCAATGAGAAAATTGATGTGCTATGGACTGAAGAGGCAGAATCAAGACTCAATGCCTATGATGCCGGAAAGATAAGCGCTGATTCCGCCGAGGCTGTATTTGAGCGGATAAACAAGGCAAAGAAGCGGTTTTAAATGGATTTTCATGCTAAAGGATTGAAAAGCCCAAGCGTTGCAATACCATTAAAATCACCTATATTCGTTGTTGCCAGTTTCAAATTATGTATAAGTGCGGTTGCAGCTATGACCGCATCTGCAAGTTTGATATTTGTCTTTCTCCGTAATTCTATTGCCTTGTCTGCAATGCTTTCATCTACATAATAAACATTTGCCACCCCAACAAGGTATTTGCACTTTTTAAAGCCCTCAGCGGTATGCTTATTCCAGCCCAGAAATTCAATCTTTGTCAGTATGGAGATATTAAAGGATTGTTTGATAATCAGGTCGTTGAGAAAATCTGCGGTTGCCTGCGATCCCTTGGTATGGTAAATGAGAATATTTGTATCAACAAGATACTCAGTTGTGGGCATTGCGCTCCCACTCTCCTCTCAATTTTTTTGATTCATTTTGAGCATCTATGTCCTTGTATATGCCAGAGGATTCTTTAATTATTTTTGTAACTTCGCTTGTTGGAAGAGATTCCTCAATAGCGTCATAAATGAGATGAACCTTTATCCTCCCAGCCGGCAATTTTTTATCAATATACTTCAATTGCCCATTTTCTATAACCGCCTCTACAATTTTATGTCCCATAGAATTATCCTTCTGCCTTTTGAATTTATATCTTAAACCTATCACAATCCATAGGCTTTTTCAATCAACATATCATTTACAAGATATTATTTTTTTGAATATCGAGGAATTGGCAACTACTCTTGCCGAAAATATATATGGTAAGTTTACGCCTTCCCGCACTCCTCCTGGCTCCCCTTTATCTTTTCTATAGCGTGACTTAAGGCTGGCAATAATACTGCCAAATTTTCCCTTACTGCCTTTGGGCTACCAGGTAAATTTATGATAAGACTACGTTTACGGATACCGCAGACTGCCCTTGATATCATAGCATTTGGCGTTTTTTTAAGGCTCTCGGCACGCATCGCCTCAGACATCCCGGGAAGTTCTTTTTCTATTACCTCTCTCGTTGCTTCAGGTGTAACATCCCTTGGACTGACTCCTGTGCCGCCTGTGGTCAATATCAGGTCTAGTTTCTTCTTATCAACGAATTCTTTTATCTTTGACTTTATTATATTAGCTTCATCTGGGATGATTTCATAGGCCCTGACTTCAGCAGGAAGTTTTTTTATGACCTTTTCAATTTCTTTCCCGCTTAAATCTTCCCGCTCCCCACGTGAGCCCTTATCACTCATTGTAAGAATGCCAACGGTAATCATAATATGCTATCGCTCATTGCAAACTGCAAAGTGCAAATTTTAAATTGCAAATTGAGAATTATATTTTTTAAATTTGCATTTTGCAATTTTTAACTTTCATTTTACAATTCTCGCTGAGCGAGTTACGGGTGTTCCTCCACCCAGACCTCTCCCTTTTTTGTTATTTCTTTTTTCCAGATGGGAGTAATTCTTTTAAGCTCTGCTATCGCCCATTCACATGCCATAAATGCATCATTTCTATGCTGTGCCGCCGCTACTATTAAAACAATGTTTTCTCCTATCTCAATTTTACCAATCCTATGGACTATACCCATCTCAATGATATTGAAATTGTCTAAGGCCCTCACTCTAATCTCTTGAAGCTTCTTTTCTGCCATACCAGGGTAATGCTCAAAATCGAGCCTTACAATTTCTTCACTCTTTGATATATCCCTGCCGGTGCCAAGAAAGACAACAACGCCGCCAATGCTTTTAGACACAGCCTTAACCAGCTCTATTTCTTCTGTCACAGAAAAATCTTGTTTCTGTATTCTGACCAGCTCCATACTATCATCCACCAGAAAATGGCGGCAGCAATGCCACCTCGTCGCCATCTTTTATCATCGTGTTTTTAGTGGCAAACTCCTGATTTACAGAAATCATAATGCTTTTTTTGTCAAGAAACTCAGTAATCGCAGGAAATTCTTTTTTTAATATCTGTTTAAATTTTTCCAGTGAGATATTTTCAGGGACATCCAGCTTAACTTCTTCCTGACCTACTTTATTCTTAAGCATTGCAAAAAATCTTATTTTAACCATATGCTTGCTACATTTAACCCCGCACCAAAATTTTTTGTGTGGCGGTTTACTAAAGATTTGGAGGAGCGATAGAGGTGTGGTGGATTATCCTTGGCCTCCCACGAGTACCTCAACCTTTGGGGTAGCCTTTTTAAGAAGCGCATCAAAGGTATCGCCATCGTCAGGAAATAGTGCATAACCATACCTGATGCCTATCTCTTCTTTTAAGATATTTTTGTCAAAAAGACTGCCTCCCTCAACGGCGTTACATAACTTGCTTATTATCCTTATAGCCCCCTCATCAGATTCCAGAAAAAGACCTGCAAGCCTTTCATCATTTAGCTTTGCAACAACATCAAAATTGCGAACCTTCTTTTTTATGGAGTCAAGAACCTTTATAATCAGCTTTTTCCCTTTATCCTGCTCTTTATATGTGGCAAGGCTCGGTATATGTATAATCACAACTACAAACTTTTTCCCAAATCTTTTTGCCCTGCTAATCTCTTCCTCCGCGCGTTTTTCTAAGAATTCTTTTCCAATCAGTATACTGTCGAGTAATTCCTGTGTCTTAATTTTTTCTTCTTCCCTCAACATAATATTTAGTAGTGCCCTTTCTACATAAATCACAAACCTTTCTAATATCTCGATATCAGTTTTATTAAACCGCTCTGGATAGAATGCCCCTGATAGAATCTTATTAAAGAGGGTTAATACTCCAATTACCTTATCTTCGCGCTTAATTGGGTGCGATAATAGCGAAACGACCAGAGGGCTTGTTTCTTTAGGGAAATCTTTTATTACTGCCTTTTTAGTCTTAACGACCTCCTGCAATATATCCTTTTCTGCTGGCAAGAAAGAGGCCCGTATCTTTTCATCATCCAATCCGCGAGCTGCCCGCAGTTGATATTTTGACGTCCCATCATGTCTTAGCCTGAGGGTTGAGCCATCCGCTCCAATAATGGCTGCGGCAGCAGTGGCGACTATATTTGACAGTTTCTCAGGGTCTCTGATAGAGATAAGCTCAAGCCCTGTTTCATCCACTGCAATTATCTTATTTGATTTTAAAAACTGTTTCTCCTGCTTCTGATAATTCTGAATAGCTTCTGCAAGTGGATTGACAATCTCCCTTAGGAAGGACTCCTGATACGGCAAAAGCCCCTTTGCAGAAACCAGTTGTCCGCTGATAATGCCAACTACCCTATCATCTGAAATTATTGGTAGCGCAATATAAGCCTTTCTTGGCTCATCTATTACATGATCTTTGTCGGTAAGTATAACCCCTTTGCCGGTATTTGCCACCCATCCATCGATCCCCTCGCCTGTTCGCACCGCAAAAGAGCCAAGTGTTTTGGTATCTGTCATTGTAGACGCTTTTAAATGCAGCATCTGAGTGTCATCGTTAAATATAAAGATTGAACATCCGAGGCCTTCAATAAACTGAGATAATTTGCCACACACTTCAGCCAGCCGCTTTTCCAGAGGTTTATTTAACCCAAGTGTTCTATCTATCTCCTTCCAAACAGTGAACTTGACAGTGTTCCATCTCATTTCCTCATATTCTTTTGAGCGGAGTATGACTTCGCTGGCAAGTGAGGCAAGTCTTATTAAGAAGGAAAGGTCATCCTGCGTGAATGTGTGAGTTGATTCAGTGCTGTTTACATTTATAACACCTATTACAGCCTTATTTATAATGAGAGGAACGCACAGGGCGCTTTTTACATCGCTTCTTTCTTTCATCAGCCGGAATTCTTCCTCAGATGCCTTTCCTGACACAAGTAAAGGATTCCCATCATGTGCAACCCTTCCTGCGATACCTTCCCCAAGCGGCACTTTAATCTTTCTTACAATCTCCTCCTCCATACCCTCTGCTATCTCTACGGTTAGGTATTTGCCGTCTTTACTCAGGAGCATCAGAGAGCCTTTTTCTGCATTTGTGGATTCGATGGCAAGCCTTAAGATTAAAGAGAGAAGCTCCTTTCTGTCGCTTGTCAGCCGTATGGCATCTACAACCTCACGCAGAGACGTTAGGAGCATAGCGCGACTATCAGCTCCCTGGTCTTTGAGATTGAGTTTTTCTACCTTCAAACCCCATACAAGTTTTGCACTGAGTGGGCTTAATTTTTCGATATTTCTAAATTCAGGCTGCTGAAGAAAATCCTGAGCGCAGGTATCATCAGAGGCGTTAATGATGATATCGAGGTTTTCAATACTTTTTATGTCGTCCAGATTTGAGGTAGTGCGGATAAATAGCTGGTCAGCAAGTTTATAACCAAGTTCATCAAGTTTAAAAAGGAGGGCATTTTTATTGCTATCGGCAATCATTGATATCTTTAGAGTCCTATCCTGTAGAAGGATTGGCAGAAGGTTCAATCCTTCGCGGTTTGCTCCAATTATTGCTATATGCTTTAATCTATCCAAGATTTATCCTTCTTTTATGCAAAGAATGCCAAGTTCAGTTAGCTTTTTAATAAGATGAATGGATTCTCTCTCGTCAATGTTGAATAATCTTTCCTTATCTAACGCACTTTTCTTGCTTTCGTCAATCTTTTTCATCCCTTCGAGGAGCAGACCTTCCACATTTTTAGCTATCGTCCTTTCTTCAGCTTTGATATCCATCTCAACCTCAAATTCGCCATCCTTCCATGAAAGCAGCTGATATAATGCAGACTCGCCAGAAAGCTCTCTAAACCTTGCATGAATAACATTGCCCTGTTCTACATATACCTTTCCAGCACCTTCATTTGAACCCATGTTAATCGCAGCGGTCCTGCGGCTAAGATGAAGAACCTGAATAATGTCTACCAGAGCCATGTCCTTAAGTCTTCCTTTTATACCTTCCCGCATATGATACCCCTAATTAAAGAATCTATCAGATAACGAAATGAAAGTCAAAAATAGTTATTTGTTCTATCATTTGATTATAGTATCATTAAAAAGAGGCTAATGATGGAGCTTTTTGAAAAAAAGATTAAAACGCAGATAGAAAAAATCAGCCCTTTAGCAGACAGGATGCGTCCAAGGACTATTGAAGAGGTGGTTGGACAGAGCCATCTTTTAGGCCCAGGCAAGTTTATAAAAAGGCTTATAGAAAAAAAGGATCTCATCTCAATAATCATCTGGGGCCAGCCAGGCACAGGGAAGACTACCCTTGCAAATATTATTGCAAATGAAATAGGTGTAAATTTTGTATCTTTCTCTGCTGTGCTATCCGGCGTAAAAGAGATAAGAGAGGTAGTAAAAGAAGCACAAGATGAACTGAGATTAAGAAAACGAAGGACAATACTTTTTGTAGACGAGATACACAGGTTTAATAAGGCGCAGCAGGACGCGTTTTTGCATTATGTTGAAGACGGTACGATAACGCTCATTGGCGCGACAACAGAAAACCCTTCCTTTGAAGTCAATTCACCGCTTCTCTCAAGATGCAAGGTCTTAGTTCTCGAACAACTTACAGAAGAAGACTTAAAAATTATAATAAAAATGGCATTGGAAGATAAGGAAAGAGGGCTTGGAAATCTCAACGTATTGCTTGATGAAAACGCCCTGCATTTTCTTGCAGAGTATTCTCAGGGTGATGCAAGGGCAGCGCTCAATGGGTTAGAGGCGTCGTGTATGATAACGCAACCAGCCCAGGATGGAGTCCGCAAGGTCACCTTAGAAGCAATGCAGGAGGCAGTTCAGAAGGTAGCTATTTTATATGATAAAGCTGGTGAGGAGCATTACAATGTAATATCTGCATTCATAAAATCCATGCGCGGAAGCGACCCTGATGCAGCCCTTTACTGGTTTGCACGAATGATTGAGGCAGGTGAAGACCCTCTCTTTATCGCAAGGAGGATGGTGATATTTGCATCAGAGGATGTTGGCAATGCAGACCCGAATGCCATACGCGTTGCAATTGCAGCAAAGGATGCTGTTGATTTTGTTGGTATGCCAGAAGGGTGGATTCCCCTTGCACAGGGTGTAACATACCTTGCCACAGCGCCAAAGAGCAATGCCTCGTATCTTGCCTATCTTGAGGCATTAGCGGATGTAAAGAAAAAAGGCGCTCTCCCTGTTCCCCTTCACATAAGAAATGCACCTACAGGGCTTATGAAAGAGCTCGGATACGGAAAAGGATATAAATATCCGCATAACTATGAAGGTGCGCAAGTCGAACAGGATTATCTGCCAGATGAGTTGAAGGGAAAAATATATTATAAACCAACTGACAGAGGCTTTGATAAGGAGATTAGGGAGAGGCTGAAGGATAGGAAGAAGTAAGTAGCCGCATTTTTTATAACTTCCCAAAAATAGACATCGATTTTTGGGCAAATTGGCAAGTTGCCTGCTCTGCTTTCAGCGGATCGGAACAGTCTCCGAATCTCTTCGAAAACCTGAGCCCTCCTGAGAGAGACTCATGGTAAATCCAATTATTATGCTAAAAATTATTTTCGGTCGCATTTGCCCCCCCACCCAGAACGCTCTGATCAATGTGAGCTATAAAGCGAGATTCTTCGGCTAACGCCTCAGAATGACAATTGTAGGACAGCCTGTTTAGGGCAGGGTGTAGGGGTTTATTTTGTCAAAGCAAAACCAATTCCATATCGTGTAGTGCCTTTGTTATAATCAAGCAAGCTCTCTCCATATCCGTCCCAGAATTGAGCATAGATGCCGAGGCTTTCTGATATCCTGTGTATAAACTCGACTTGAATATTTCCGTAGGCTTTCTTCAGTCCTTTACGGGCTTTAACCGCCAAATAGTCTCTTTCACTATATAGCTTGATGGCTAATTCGCCATTCCCGTAGTAATCGAGAATATCCGGATTACCACTTTGGTCCCCTTCAATTTTATACCATCCCTTGAGATGAACGGCAACGGTATCAAATCCCAATATCTTACCCGCAGGCCTATTATAAACAAACCTCGGTTCCCAATAGACCCTGTTCCAACTTCTTGAATCTTCGCCTGACTTGCCGTTTGACTCATGCTCGACACCTATTTGCCCTATTTTTAACACGTTAGAATTATCAATATCTAAGAAGAACTCAGGATTATGAGAATAGTCTTTAAACGGCGCTGAGTCTTCGGTAATATCCCAGAGGGTCTTTAATGTATAGGCAAAGAAAAGCGGTTCTGCTACAGGCAGTTTTATGTTAATTTGAAACTTTGTAAAAATTATATTTTTACTTCTCGGGTCAGGTGTCCCGGCCTGTAATATGATATATGTCGGTTTATATGGATTTAGCTCTGAGGTTTTTCCCTTAATGTCATCACTGCTATCTCTATTTGCAGAAATTGCACTCGCTCCATTAGAAATATCCCCTGCCTCTGCTGTTATGGCAATCGCGACAAGTGATAATAGTGCAAAGATTAGATATCTGCTCCTCAATCTCATCGTATGCTCCTATAAGGTGTCTATAATAAGTTTCCCAAAAAGAAGGGAATTTCCTGTATATCTCATAAATCTGTGTTTGATAATATCCCGAAGCTCATTCCAAATTCCTTAGAACAACTTCCTGCTATCCAACAACACAGTCACCGGTCCCTCATTCACAAGATAAACTTCCATTGAGGCCTGAAACTCTCCTGTAGCAGTAGGGATGCCAAGAGCCTTCAATCTCGAGACAAAGAACTCATAAAGCCTTTTTGCTTCGTCAGGTGATGCAGCCTTATCAAAAGATGGCCTCCTCCCTTTTCTTAAATCCCCTAAAAGCGTAAATTGAGAAACAACCAGAACACTCCCACCAACATCTGTTACCGATAGATTCATCTTACCCTGTTCATCCTCAAACACCCTCATCTCAGTTACTTTAGATGCAAGATATTCAGCATCAGTTTCAGTATCGCCTTTCCCTACACCAAGAAGGACAAGGACACCTTTGCCAATCGTACTTATAACTTGGTTTTCAACAATTACCTTTGACTCTTTTACTCGCTGAATGACTGCGCGCATATAACCCCCCGCTTAACTGCAAATCCGAAATTCTAATATCGAACCCCTGATTGAATCTATTAGTCAGGATAGATATTTAAAACGGTTTGAAGTCCTTTGTTGTGTTCAACAGCAAAAATTTTATTGGTAAGAGGGTTATTATTTTGAATAGGAATTGAGAAGAGAATGATTGTTACTATAAATTGTTTTTGAAATTGCATAGCCACGGGTGATTTTATCCATTGCACCCATAATTAACCGCCACAATCCTCAAAATACTCAAATATCTCTCCCTGATAATTTCTTAAGACAACCTTATCTTTGGCTTGTGAAATAAGGTATGTGGGGCCGACAGGGATTTTGCCGCCGCCGCCAGGGGCGTCTATAACAAAGGTGGGAACTGCATAGCCTGATGTGTGGCCTCTAAGTTTTTCTATGATGTTTATGCCAACTGCGACAGGCGTCCTGAAATGACCTGTGCCTGTAACAGGGTCACACTGGTATATATAATATGGTCGAACCCTGATTCGAAGAAGCTCGTGCATAAGTTTTTTCATAACAGATGGCTTATCATTGATGCCTTTTAAAAGCACAGTCTGGCTTCCCAGGGGTATACCTGCATCAGACAGCATTGAGCAGGCATCTTTCACATATTCTGTTATCTCTCTTGGATGAGAGAAATGAATGCTCAGATAAATTGGGTGATACTTCTTTAACATTTCACATAATTCTTTGTCTATCCTCATGGGCAGAGTTGCTGGAACTCGTGTGCCGAGTCTTATAATATCAATGTGCGATATCGAGCGCAGTCTCTTGAGATAATATTCAAGATGCTCTGTTTTGAGCATCAAAGGGTCACCGCCTGAAATCAAAACATCGCGGATTGACCTTTTGGATTTAATATATTTATAAGCTGCCTCGAACTGTTCAGTAGACATAGGAGGCAATTCTTCACCAACCATGCGCCGCCTGGTACAATAGCGGCAATACATTGCACATGCATCCGTTACAAGCAGAAGCACCCTGTCAGGATAACGATGCACAAGGCCTGGCACTGGTGAATGATTATCTTCACCACAGGGGTCTACCATATCATGCGTTGATATGCTGAATTCTTCAATTCGTGGAATTGCCTGCTTGCGGATAGGACAGTTTGGATTCGTTTTATCTATTAAAGAAAAAAAATAGGGCGTGATGGCCATTGCCAAACGCCCTTTCGATCTCTTAATGCCTTCTTCTTCAGAAGGGGTTAATGAAATAAGTTTTTTTAATTGCTCTAAAGTTGTAATTCTATTTTTGAGCTGCCACTTCCAATCTTTCCACTCGTGCAGCTGTTTTAATTCTTCATGCTCTACTGCAAGATTTTCTGCTAAGTTATGACTAGGGGGTTCAGAGCTTATTGAGAGCTCCATTATGTTTCCTCCTTTTTTATAACTGATTACACCCCGCTAAGCGGGGTTACACAGATTTTTAAAATCAATTACAGATTAAATGCTATTTACTTAATTCAGTATAATCACATTTTTAATCAGTGTAATCATGCATTTTCTTTTTTCGATTCAGCCTTAAGCGGGAGATTTTTAACGAAGGCAATCTGCACCCCACTCAATTCCTCTAAGGCCTTCTCGTGCGCAACCCTGTATTTAAAACCCTTTTTGAGATATTGCCATATGCACTCAACCTTTTTTACATCTTCATTGCTATATTCGCGAAAACTCTTTTCCCCAATCACAGTTTTTTGTGGTTTTATATATCCCTTCTGCTCCAGATAATATAATTTCTGGCGAGGTATATCTATTTTTTTTAATATTTCTGGGGTCTTCATAACCATCCATCCCCCCTTAATTTTTATACATATAACTAACTGTTTTTTAAGCATCATCAAGTTTAAATTTATTCTTAAACTGAATTGATATTACCAGAATCGAAAAATCTGTCAAGATAAAAATGTGGAAAAATTTGTGGATAAGCTGTTGGTAAGCTGTTTATTTGCGCAGATTACACAGATTTTTGAAAAACGACTGCACGTATTAAACAATTTTTTTGTTCTAACCTGTGCAATTATCTTTTATATAATCAGTGTAATTGTATTATTTCGTTTTGTGGTGCAGCACATTTAGCATCTCATTGTGGATTAAGCCATTGCTTGCCGTGCAACGTCGTGCCGTGGGAAAGATTCATAAAAGCGCCGTTATAATCCCTTGTGACCGTCAGTACGCCGAAGAAGCTTCTCTCCCGGTGAACAATATCCCGCTTCAAGTCTTTTGACACGA
>MGQA01000095.1:14674-14827 GCA_001797665.1 Deltaproteobacteria bacterium GWF2_42_12
GTTGACCAGTACGTGAGCGGAACAAGCAAGAGAGGGACTCCGAAGTAAAAAAGGAGGCTCTTCCAGCTTCTCAGTCCGTACACTCTTTTCCGATCTCCGACCGGCAGGAGCAAGGCGCCGAGAATCAGGATCAGGGGATATTCCAGAACGGTG
>MGQA01000096.1:0-6628 GCA_001797665.1 Deltaproteobacteria bacterium GWF2_42_12
TGACGATCGGCATGCCAAGCGTTATAAGCCCGACAGTTGCAGGGATAGTAATAAAGGTTACCAACCTTATTCCAAAGGATAAAGACTCCTTAAAAGCTGGCCAGTCTTGTTTTACAGCATATTCTGACATAGAAGGCAGCACAGCAGTCGCAACCGCAATTACAAAAACACCTATCGGCAGTTCAAATATCCGGTCAGCATAATATAAATAGGATACGCTCCCCTCCCTGAGATGCGATGCGAACCTGCTGGTAATGAGAATATTTATCTGATATACAGCAGCGCCTAAGATAGCTGGCAGCATGAGAAAAACTATCTTTTTTATAGCAGGGTCGTTAAAATGAAAATCAAACCGGGGGAACATATCATACTGCTTAAGATACGGGAGCTGGTAAAGAAATTGGAGAATACCGCCAAAAACCACACCAAATGCAAGGGCATACACAGGCTGTTTAAAGAATGGAATAAGAAAGATGGTTGAACCTATCAAAGATAGATTAAATAAGGCAGGAGATAATGCCGGCGCTGTAAAATGTTTTAATGAATTTAAAACCCCCATGCCTAAAGCCACAAGACATATAAAAAAGAGAAATGGGAACATCCATTTTGTTAAAGAGACTGTAATGGGAAGTTTATTCTGGATATTTGCAAAGCCAGGCGCGGTAAGCTCTACAATCTGAGCAGAAAATAAAATCCCTGCTATGGTAAGGACTGCCAGAATAATAGAAAAGAGGGTAAATGATGTAGCGGCTAATCTTTTTGCCCTTTCTTTTGACCCAAGCATTAATTCTTCTGTAAAGACCGGGATAAAGGATACAGTTAATGCGCCCTCGCCAACAAGCCTTCTAAAGAAATTGGGAATCCTGTAGGCAATAAAAAATATATCGGCGTTCGTGCCTGCGCCAAAATACGATGCAATGACAGCATCCCTGATATAACCAAGCACGCGGCTTACAAATGTGCCCCCTCCCACAATTGAGGCAGCCCTTGTTATTTTTTTAGCTTCTGTCATAAAATATATACTTGATTACACAGATTGTAGAATACGATAACACGGATTTAAAAAAATATTTATCTGTGTAATCTGCCTTTGTAATCTATGTAATCAGTTTTCCGCATTTTTCCACATAAATTTTTCCACATAAAACCCTTGACAATTTTACTTTAATAGTATAATAGTAAAGGTCACATTCTAAATGGAGGATTAAATGGCAACACATCAATCAGCAATAAAAAGATACAGACAAAACCTAAAGCGCAGAGCGCGTAATGTTGATGTAAAATCAGCTGTAAAGTCTGCTATAAAAGAGGTCAAAGACACCGCTAAGGCTGGCAATAAAGAAAAAGCAAAGACAGCCCTTACAGCAGCTATAAAGCTCCTTGACAAGGCAGTCTCAGCAGGAACCCTTCACAGAAATAATGCCTCAAGGAAGATATCCAGTCTTACCTTGTCAGTAAATGCCATTGCTGCTAAGTGAAGCATTGCCGGCCAAAGGACGGGGCTTCTTATTCAAATCCCCCCTTACCCCTCTTCCCCGATAAAATCATTCGAGGACAAGTTTCTAAAGGGGGGATGAGGGGATTATTATGTGATTGCCATCCATCCCTGCCTAAAAGGTAGGGCATTCTCGCAGTTTTCGTAAAACCCCATGCCAAAATCTTTGGTATAATTAGATTATCACTTGGCGTTATCAAGGCACAGGTCCAACATTAGTTTCTCCATCGCCATATCAGGAGACTGTCTTCCGGATTTAAGGGCTATGTCGGTATTGTGAAGTATTTTAAAAATCTTTTTTAATCCGTCTTCAGTAAACTTTCTTCCCTGGTTAAGATACCCCTCTATATACGTTGGAAATATCCCCAATTGTTGCGCAATCTTATTGACTGCAATTCCATTCTTATTCAACGCCTTTACCCTCCAGATAATCCGAAACTGTCTTGCTATCATTCCAAGTATCTTTACTGGTTCTTCTCCATGCATGGTAAGCTTTTTTAAGCTTATTAAACCCTCTCTCAGGTCTTTTCTGCCTATGGAATCTGCCAGGTCAAATATGGTATCCACCCTGCCGTTTGCAACAGATGTTTCTACATCCTTTTTCTCAATAATATCTCTTTTCCCCACAAAAAGGGCGAGCTTTTCAATCTCGTGCTTTATATTCATTAATTCATCACCAGTTGCCTCCAGAAATACCCCTATCGCATCATCTTCAATCCGCTTTCCAAGTCTTTGCACCTCTTTCTTAATCCAAAAGGGAAGCTGGGCATCGGAAGGCGGTTTAAAATAGAAAAGATAATTGGCCTTATCCAATGCTGAGAAAAATGAAAGCCTCTTATCAATCTTGTCTGCTGATATAATAAATATGAGACAGGTTGTGGTAGAAGGATTTTCAATATATGCAAGAAGCGTCTCTTGCTGAGACTTGGAGAGCGCCTCTGCCCTGTTTACGACAATCAGTCGCTTTTGAGACATAACAGGAAATGTCTGGGCAGTGGAGATAATAGTCTCAGCATCCGCTTCTTTTGCATCAAAGGAATTGTAATTCATATCCTTAAAGGCAGAAGACAGGACCTTTGCCTTCATATTCTGCACTGTCTCATCTATAAGATATCGGTCTCCGTAGAAGCAGTGGACAGGGACCAGTTCTTTCCCTTTTTTAAGGTCTTCAATGAATCTTATACCATCCTGCGACATTAGAAATCCTCTAACATCCTTTCTTTAATAAGCCTCGCTGTATCCTTTGCCATTTTCTTAATTGCATCCAATTCTGCTGTTTTAGTGGCAGTTATATCAGCGCTCGTTACCTTAAAGTCTTCATAATCTGCAATATTCTTATCCTCCCAAAGAACCTTCCCATCACTTTTACTTGTAAGGCTTATTTGCAATTTAATAGTAAGCCTGTATTCCTGAATCACATCATTTCTATTAAACGAAACAGGGGTTAAATCATAGCCTGTGATGGCACCACTCACCACGGCTTCAGCATCCTCTTCAACCACCTTAACAATCCCGCTCTTCACAAACTCATCAACCAATGCGGTTGTAAAAATAGTTTCAACATCTGGCTTCTGCACCTGATTTTTTAAAAATGGGATTGAGATTGCTACTACATCGCCTGGCATATTTCCGCCCATGCCTGCAATGTGATAACCGCATCCTGCCGACACAGTAAGTAGTAGGCAGAAGCCAGTAAGCAGTAAAAAGCGAGGCAAGAGGTAAATAATTTTTATTTCCATATATTTAATCTTCATCCCGTTCCTACTATTATCTATAAATTATAAACCACCAGATTATACTTTTTATAATATCGGTAGGCAAGTGGAAAGAAATATAGAGCTTGTTGAAAACTCAACAATCTCTGATTGCACAGATAAAGAATTAGATTACTCAGATTAAAACTCCTTGAAATATCTGTGTAATCATTTTTTATAAGGAGTATTGCTTACATTTCAGGTGTCTGGGTGCCGGCAGTCCTGCAGCTTTGTACTTGTTGCAGGCGAAGTAAAACATTTACCCTTTACGCCTGCTACCGCAGTTGCACACATCCACAATTTCGCTCCACCAAGCTGAGCTTGGTAAAGGCACGCTTAGCGTGCCACCAATACCCCGCAACACTTCGCAACCTTGACTTAAGCCGAAATTTTGGATGCTTACATTTGACATCACACATTTGCATGAAAAGGCAGAAAAGTGTAGAATAAAGGCAAACTAAATTTTTGCAGCATAAAGAAACCACAAATCATAAAAGAGCAAGGAGATAAAAATGAAGAAAAACTTTCAACAAATTGAACCTGGAAAAATAAGCGATAATGTCTTCAATCTAATTGGATCAGACTGGATGCTGATTACTGCCGGACTGAAGGGCAGCTTTAATACAATGACAGCAAACTGGGGAGGACTCGGCTACCTATGGAATAAAAATGTCTGCTTCTGTTTTATCAGGCCGCCGCGCTACACCTATGACTTTGTGGAAAAAACGAAAATATTTACACTCTCCTTCTTTGAGGAAAAGCATAGAGACATTCTGAAATTTTGCGGCGCAAAGTCAGGAAGGAATGTGAATAAGATCAAAGAGACTGGGCTTATTCCTGTTCATAGTGATTCCGGCGCAATCTATTTTGAACAGGCGCGTCTGGCGCTTGAATGTAAGAAGATATATTTCCAGGATATCATGCCGAGCAACTTCATTGATTCAGACATACAAACTTTTTATCCCAAAAAAGATTACCACAGGATGTATATAGGTGAGATCATCAAATGCCTTATAAAGTAAATCCATTCAACCCGTACTGCCGGTTATTTTAATGCAGGTGATTAAAATTAATCTCTATTGCGCTTGAAATAAAAAAACAAACTTAAAACTGTGATAAAAATGACTTACTTAATAATTAGATTATCATAATACGATTGCAATATGCTTATATCCAAAAAAGCAAGAAATATATACAATTTTAATGCGGATTTTTTCCGTCCTGACGGACGGGTAACCTTTACGGATTATTCTTCTGCCCGAAGGTTTGCCTCCCATATTTCCAGACATCGTCCAAACCCTGTGCCTGCCTCTGAGATATATGCGCTATATTTAATTGATGAGGCTCTGCGCATACTTATACATAAATACATTTTGCAAAATGCTAAAGTGATGACCCGGGCTACACAAAATGTCCGGGATAATCTGGGTGATAAAACAGACGAAGTATTTATAAACTTTGTGGATGAATTCCCACCTATGCTGGTGTACCTCGGGCATATAACCGCTCAACTGCATTTTACAAGCACAGAACAGGGTGAAAAATTAATTGAAGAGATCCTTTTGGTCAATACCACCAATCTTAATCCGGCGATTCAACCCTATAAAGATTTATTTGACGAGACTTCATTAAATCAAAATGATGCATACGTAAAGATGATTGAAAAGTTGATTCAATTTTTCAATAATCAGCCCGGATTCGGGAGAAAAGGATCCGGAGAGAGCTTCATCCAGGTCTTGCGTAAACCCGCCCTTATTTCTCCCTATTCTCTTGAGGGGCAATTGAATTTTTTAATTCAACAATGGGGATTCCTTCTTGGGGAATCTTTTATTGCCCGCCTTTTGCGTGGAATAGATTTTATTCGGGAAGAAACTATCCGCAAGCATACACATGACGATTTTCCTATAGATGTTCCTTTGCAAACTTTTAAGGGCCGTAAATATCATGAATATGAACGTTATAGCCCCGACCTTGATTGGATGCCACAGCTCGTGCTCATTGCTAAAAATTCTTATGTGTGGATGGAGCAACTTTCACAGAAATATAAATACTGGGTCAAGACACTCGACCAAATTCCGGACGAAGAACTTGACTTGCTTGCCCAACGCGGTTTTACCGGCTTATGGCTTATCGGCCTTTGGGAGCGCAGTAAAGCAAGCCATCGAATCAAACAACGTATGGGCATGGCAGATACAGTAGCTTCTGCATACTCACTGCACAGTTATGATATTGCGGCTGATTTAGGCGGATGGGATGCACTTAATAATTTACGCGAGCGGGCATGGAAGCGCGGAATTCGTCTTTCAGCAGATATGGTTCCTAATCATATGGGTATAGATTCGGCATGGGTTATTGAACATCCTGATTGGTTTTTATCGTTAGACACCCCACCCTATCCTGCTTACTCTTTTACCAGCGAAGACCTGTCTGATGATACGCGTGTAGGTATTTTTATCGAAGATCATTATTACAATAAAACCGATGCGGCGGTTGTTTTTAAGCGTTTGGACCGTTACACAGGCGATACACGTTATATTTATCACGGTAATGACGGTACGTCTTTTCCCTGGAATGATACCGCCCAGCTTGACTATTCTCAAGATCGGGTACGCGAAGCCGTTATACAGGTTATCCTGCATGTTGCCAGGAACTTTCCTGTTATCCGCTTTGACGCAGCCATGACTTTGGCTAAGGAACATATCCAACGTCTCTGGTTTCCACAACCTGGCGCAGGAGGAGCAATCCCGTCCAGGTCTGAGCATGGAATGACTATGGACGAGTTTGAAGCGGCAATTCCGCAAGAATTCTGGCGTGAGGTGGTTGACCGTGTTGCAGCCGAAGTACCGGATACCTTGCTCTTAGCCGAAGCATTCTGGTTACTGGAAGGATATTTTGTCCGTACCCTCGGGATGCACCGCGTTTACAATTCTGCCTTTATGCACATGCTCCGCGACGAAGATAACGCCAAGTATCGCATGGCTATTAAAAATACGTTAGAGTTTGACCCGCAAATTCTGAAACGGTATGTAAATTTTATGAGCAACCCCGACGAAAAAACAGCGGTCGAGCAATTCGGCAGTCATGACAAATATTTCGGGGTATGTACCATGCTGGTAACCCTGCCCGGCCTGCCTATGTTTGGACATGGACAAATAGAAGGTTTTCGCGAAAAATATGGGATGGAGTTTCGTTATCCGCGCTTAAACGAAACAACGGATGAAGGCCTGTTACGCGGGCATGAATGGAAAATTTTCCCGCTACTTCACCGCAGATATATGTTTGCCAATGTGGAAGCCTTCCTGCTTTTTGATTTTTACACGTTAAATGGCCGGGTAGATGAAGACGTATTTGCTTATTCAAATTGTTTCGGCGATTCTTT
>MGQA01000096.1:6655-7037 GCA_001797665.1 Deltaproteobacteria bacterium GWF2_42_12
ACTAATAATCTATCACAACAAATTTGCAGAAACGCGCGGGTGGATAAAACTTTCTGCAGCCTATATTAATAAAGAATCAGGCCGTTTGTTACAAAAATCATTATCTGAGGGTTTAAATTTGCCGCACGAAGGCTATGTTATCTTTAAAGATTATGTAACCCACCTGGAGTATATTAGGTCCTGCAATGAATTATGGGAAAAAGGCTTGTACGTAGAGCTCAATGCTTATCAATGTCATGCATTTATGGATTTCCAGATTGTAAGCGGTGAGTATTGGGATAAAGTATGCCAGACTTTGAATGGGGCAGGAGTTCAATCCGTAAAAGAAAAATATAATGAAATGTTTATTACAAAAGAGAAGGGGGTAAAAAAAGTAAAAATT
>MGQA01000096.1:7044-15523 GCA_001797665.1 Deltaproteobacteria bacterium GWF2_42_12
GTAAACCGCGCAAAACAACGGTTAAGAAAAAAACCGGAAATAAAAAAAGATGGTCAAAAAAAGTGAAGTTAAAGAAAACAGTAAGAAAGTGAAGAAATAATTTATATTTTAAATACTTTGATAGTTCCTTATAATCAGGCAAAACCGTTTTGACATTATTCCAAAATCTTTCTTTAAAAACCAAGCTCTTGATATGCTTCGAAGTCGTCAATATCGGCGAGCGCAGGAGCACATCCCGATAAAATAACAGCCACTGCAACGATTAGCGCATACCGCTTCATTCTTCCTCCATTGCTTGATTAGCAACATAACCAGCAGTTACAAAATGGAACAAACTCCGTATTATTTATATATTGTATATCATTTATTTTCCCATCATTTCTGATTTACCCACCACCACATTCAGTATCTTATTCTGCACATACACCATCTTTTTTATTTCTTTCCCAGCCAGCCACTCAGAAACTTTCTTATCTGCCATGGCAATCTTTTCAACCTCTGCCTGAGGACTGTCCACCGGCACACTAATGCGTCCCCTTACCTTGCCATTCACCTGCACGACCACTAGCGCCTCTTCTTTTTTCAAGGCTGCTTCATCGTAGGCTGGCCAGGGGGTTTTAAAGATGCTCTCTTTTTTTCCAATTTCATGCCACAGCTCCTCGCATATGTGCGGAGCGAATGGAGAGAGGAGAACCAGCAGGATTTCAATAGCACTCATATATTCTGGCAAATTCTTATTTTCATATTTGGAAAGAAAATTAATATACTCCATAAGCGCTGCTATTGCGGTATTAAAATGAAACTCTGCCATATCATCAGTAACCCTTTTTATGGCCCTGTGAATTTCGTATTTAAGTTCTGAGTTTTTAGCCTCTTCAGACCCTTGACCCCCGCTTAAAGCCTGCGGGGGCAGGCCCCTGACCCCTGACCCCTGCATTTCTGCCACCAACCTCCACACCCTGTTCAAAAACCTATACGCCCCCTCAACCCCTTCATCACTCCATTCCAGGTCTTTTTCAGGTGGTGCTGCAAATAGGGAAAAGACCCTTGTTGTGTCAGCGCCATATTTCTCAATGATTTTATCAGGGTCTACAGTATTCTTCTTTGACTTGCTCATCTTCTCTGTAGGCCCTATTTCCACAGGACTGCCGCATTTTGCACAGCACCCATCCTTTACCTCCTCAGGTAAAAGATAACCGTGTTCTTTGCATTTTGTAATCTCCTTGCACACCATCCCTTGTGTGAGGAGATTTGTAAACGGCTCATCAAAGTCTATAAGTCCCAAATCCCGTATTGCCTTTGTAAAAAATCTTGAATAGAGTAAATGCAGAACCGCATGCTCAACTCCACCTATATACTGGTCAACAGGCATCCAGTATTCTACAGCTTCTTTACCAAATGGGCTTGTGCTCTCCTTTGGAGAGGCATATCTTAAGAAATACCATGATGAATCCACAAAGGTATCCATCGTGTCAGTCTCTTTTCTTGCCTGCATCCCGCACTTAGGACATTTTGTTTTTATAAACCTATCCGACTGCGCCAGAGGAGAGCCACCTTCGCCTGTAAATTTCACATCCTCTGGCAAAATCACAGGGAGGTCTTTATAAGGAACAGGTATTATCCCGCAGCTATCGCAGTATATCATTGGTATAGGGCATCCCCAGTATCTCTGACGTGATATTCCCCAATCCCTTAGCTTGTAGCTCACTGTTTTTTTGCCGATACCTTTTTCTTCAAGATATCCTACTATTGCCTCCATTGCGTCTCTATTCTTCATCCCATTAAAATGCCCGGAATTTACCATAATTCCGTCATCCACATACGCCTCTTGCATTGGGGACAGATTTGAAATCTGTCCCCAGTTCTTATCAGGAGGTTGGATAACCACTATCATAGGAAGTTTATACTTCTTTGCAAACTCAAAATCACGCTGGTCATGGGTCGGCACTGCCATAACTGCGCCTGTGCCATATTCCATAAGCACAAAATTGGCAAGATAGATCGGCATTCTAGCTCCAGTAAGAGGATTAATGCAATATGAACCAGTAAAAACACCTTCCTTTTCCAGCGTTGCCTCTGTCCTTACGGTTCTGCTCTGTTTCTTTACTTTTTCAATGAACCTTCTGACTTCTGAGTCCTGATTTTTGACTATCAGTTTTTCCACCATCGGATGCTCAGGCGCAAGGCTCATAAATGTTGCGCCAAAGAGCGTGTCAGGCCGTGTAGTAAATATTTTTATCGTCTCACTGGAGCCTTCTATTCTAAAATCAACCTCAGCGCCGATGCTCTTTCCAATCCAGTTCTTCTGCATGAGCAAAACCTTTTCAGGCCACCCAGGGAGTTTGTCGCAATATTCAAGGAGCTCTTCAGTGTAGGCAGTTATCTTAAAAAACCACTGTTCAAGGTTTTTCTGCTCAACCTGTGTATCACACCTCCAGCAAAGTCCTCCTTCTACCTGCTCATTTGCAAGCACAGTAAGGCACTTTGGACACCAGTTTACAGCAGACCCTTTTCTATAAGCCAGACCCTTTTCATACATCTTAAGGAAAAACCACTGATTCCACCTGTAGTATTCGGGTGCACATGTGTTGACTTCCCTATCCCAGTCATAGGACAGGCCGAGTCTCTTTAACTGCTTTTTCATGAATGATATATTTTCGTATGTCCATTTTGCAGGATGTGTCCCGTGCTGTATTGCAGCATTTTCAGCAGGCATGCCGAATGCATCCCAACCCATGGGATGAAGGACATTATATCCACGCATACTCAGAAACCGGGCTGCCACATCTCCAATTGCATAATTCCTCACATGTCCCATATGTATCTTGCCAGATGGGTAAGGAAACATCTCAAGGATATAGTATTTCTTCTTCGCCTTATCCTCATTTACCTTAAAGGCCATTGTCTCAACCCATATTCTCTGCCATTTTTCTTCAATCTTTTTATGGTCGTACTTCTCTTGCATCAATAGACCTCATCAATGAATTTTGACATACTCTTTTAACACAGTAACACATTTTTTTTCAAACAAAAACAAACCAATTCAGCATAATAATTGCAATTTGACATGCAAAGATTGTAAACCCCCACGCCAAAAATTTTGGTTTGGGGTAAAATAGCGAGGTTTTCAATCGCTATTTTGCGGTTCCACAAAATCCTTGCCTAATCCTTTGCTATGATGTTATCCTCAGTCGCAAATCTTTGACCAGGGGGTATTATGAAAGATGACCTTATTGGTAGGGCTAATAAACTCTTTACACCAGCGCTTATTTTCCATACTGATATCATAGTAAAAAGGGCCAGAGGGCTTTATATTGAGTCAACTTATGGCAAAAGATACATGGATTTTTCCTCTGGCCTGGCAACAACCAATATAGGGCACTGCCCTCCCCAGGTGATTAAGGCTGCAAAAAAACAAATGGATGAGATTATCCATTCTGGATGCATCTTCCGCTATAAATCAGAGATTGAACTCGCTGAGAAATTGAAAGAGACAACCCCGGGCAATCTCAACATGTTCTTCTTCTCCAACAGCGGCGCTGAGGCAGTAGAAGGGGCATTAAAGCTTGCACGGTTTGTAACAAAGAGGCAGGGCATCATTGCCTACACAGGCGCATTCCACGGCCGCACAATGGGTGCGCTATCTTTAACTACATCCACAGCAAGATATAGGCGAAATTACCACCCCCTTCTCCCTTCTATCTTCAGGGCTCCGTATCCATATTGCTATAGATGTTTTCTGGGTCAGAATCCTGATACCTGTGGAATGGACTGCTTTGAATATTTAAAAAAGATGCTGAGACAAGAAATTAACCCTGATGAGGTTGCAGCAATTATTTTTGAGCCAGTGCTTGGCGAAGGCGGCTATGCTGTGCCTCCACTTGATTATATAAAAGAATTAAGGAAACTCTGCACAGAGTATGGCATATTCTTGATTGCAGATGAGGTGCAGACCGGGTTTGGAAGGACTGGCAAATGGTTTGCCTGTGAACACTTTGGAGTAGTCCCGGATATAATGACCATTGCAAAAGGGATTGCATCAGGATTTCCGCTCAGCGCTATTGCATCAACAAAGGAGATTATGTCAAAGTGGCTGCCAGGCGCGCACGGCACAACCTTTGGCGGGAACCCTGTATCATGCGCAGCAGGCATCGCAACTATAGAGACTATTATGAAGGATAAACTCTTGGATAATGCTGCAAGGGTGGGGGATTATGCCATGAATTACCTCAAAGATATGCAGAAAAGATACCCTGTAATGGGTGATGTGCGTGGATTAGGTTTAATGATAGGAATTGAATTTGTAAAACATGCCCCGTCAGAGCCTGCCCCGGACTTGATACGGGGAAGCAAGACGGGAAAGGATAAAATCCCTGATAAAGAATTCTTAAAAAGGGTCTTGGACAAATGCTATAAAGAAGGACTTATACTAATAGAGTGCGGCATTGATAAAAATATTATTCGCTTTATGCCACCCTTAATTACAACTATGGGAGAGATGAAAAAGGCAATAGAGATTTTTGAGGATGCGGTAAAGACAGTTTAGGAGTTCAGGAGTTGTGGAGAAAAGCGCTTAGACTGTCTTATCAAGATACCCAGCCTTATATATTTCAATAATTGTGAGTGCAAGTGAGAGTATTATCGGGCCTGCTATAATACCTATAAAACCCATAACCTTCATGCCACCAAGAATACTGAACAAGAGGAGCAGAGGGTGTATCTCGGTCCTACCGCTGACTATCATCGGTTTCAAGAATGTATCAATAAAAACTAAGAGAAATACGCTTACGATAACAAGTATCGCTGCCTTTATATAGCTTACCTTAAGAAACAGATATATCGCAGCCGGTATCCATACAAGAGGAGTGCCGACTACAGGTAAAAATGCTAATAAAGCCATTGCACTCCCCCAGAATATTGGAGACGCTATGCCCAAAATCCAGAAGATTAATCCTCCACCAAGACCCTGAAGCACTGAAACTAATACGCCGCCATAGAGGGTGGCATATATAACATCTCTACTTTTTTTGAAAACTGCATCTTTATCCTTTTTGGATAATGGCAATAGCGCTTTTACTTGCTCTACAGCAGCATCTCCTTCCTTGAACAGGTAGTACATAGTAAATAGAATCAGGATTGATGCGAGTGTGAAATCGGTTACATTAGTAACAACACCGCCAAGGCTATGGACAATAAAGTTACTCGCCTCTTGTGCGCTCTTAAGCATTATTTCTCTGATATCCAGATGAGACACATCTATATATTTACTCAGAAGCTTTGTAAGGTATTGGGGCAAAAAATACGGCGACCCGTGAAAGCGCGCCATAGATTCCTGCAAATACGTCTCTATCCATCCATAGACACTTAGCGCTTCACTGACCAATGCCGCAGCCAAAAAAATAAGAGGGAGCGTCAAACCAAGCGTAATAATGGCGCATGTAAAAAGAGAGGCTGTTATTTTCCTGAAATGAAATCTTTCTTTTATCCACTCATAGAACGGATAAAATAATATGGTTAAAACTATACCCCAAAATAGCGCCGGTAAAAACGGCGCCATTATGATATAAAAAAGATAACCTATGGTAATGACAAGGCCAAATATTATAATATGCTCTATCTTCATAAGGTCTTGTTTCTAAATAATAAATTATGTATTAAATTTGCAATTACTTTATTTATAAATCTATCTATTACACTCTTCCACTGCCTTTTTCAACATATCAAAAATTCTTAGTATGGCTGATATCGCCCTTATTCAAATTAGGCCAATGAGAAAGTTAGTATGCCAGTAACCCAAAATAGAGAACGATACCCAAAACCCTTTTTGACGAGCCAAGTCCTGAGTGCAGCGAATACCAGTCTTTTCCTTATACTATAGCAGTTTTTTATGCCAATCCCGGGCAAATTACCTACTACGATGTTGCATCAGAACAACTTTAGAGTTTTGCTGAAAGCAAAACTTGTAATTTATCAAAGATTGAGAAAAGTTTGATAGCTATAATGCCATTACTTTTTCAAGGTTCTGATATAAGAAAGCACATCTTCCACCTGTTTATCCGTAAGCGGGTCTCCTCCCCCAAAGGGCGGCATCACTTGGCCGGCAGGATTATTAGGATTTTCAACACCGTTTCTTATGCTTTTTTTGAGGACGTCATCAGTTTTCTCCATTCGTTCTCCTTCGGCAAATACAGGAATACCTGGAAGATCCGGCATACCGCTATCACCATGGCAAGATGAACATACAATGCCGAAAACCTTTTTGCCTTCAGCCAGATTCCCTTCGGCAAAGACTGGTACTTGCAGCATAAAGACAAATGTTAAACAGGTACATGCTAAAACAAAAAACATCTTACACACATACATAACACCACCTCCTCATTGATTATTTTATACTGAGTGTAATATGCTTCGTTTCAATTTTTCTATGGCAGATGTTGTTTCTTTTATCATATTTTCTTCTTCGTTTCCAGCAATTGTAAATGGCCTATCCCTTAAATTTTCATCAACACCAAAGCCAGCTATAGACTCAAGATATTCTATTGGCAACCTCTTCTCTTTGATATCAACGTCATTCATTATAGCCCATGCCAGCGTCCATGCCCTCGCAACATTGCTTAAGTTGTATCCGCCTCCTCCCAAGGCAACCCACGGAAGCTTTAATGCCCAGAATCCTTTTATCATCTTCTCAAAACCATTTGTTGTGAGATTGAGATGTGTAATAGGGTCTGTCCTGAATGTGTCTACGCCAAGCTGTGTTACAAGTATGTCAGGTTTAAACTTATTGACAAATACTGGAACTATCTCCTCAAAGCCCATTACAAAAACCTCATCGTCAGTTTCCGATGGAAATGGAAGATTTATTGAATATCCCCTGCCTTTGCCTGTGCCTGTCTCTTCCGGAAATCCTGTGCCAGGAAAAAGGGCATATCCAGTTTCGTGCAGAGATATAGTCAAAACTTTGTCTGTGTTATAAAATGCTGCCTGGACCCCATCTCCATGGTGCGCATCTATATCAACATAAGCAACCCTTTTACCCATATTAAGAAGATATTTAATGGCAATGACAGCGTCATTCAGATAGCAAAAGCCCGATGCCTTATCTGCCATAGCATGATGAAGGCCTCCGCAAATATTAAAGGCAATGTCAGCCTTTCCTGATGAAACAAGTTCTGCAGCCTGAACAGATGCTCCCGCAGAATAGAGCGACCAGTCATATACTCCTTTAAAAACAGGATTATCGCCATAACCCAGACCGTGCTGCCCTGCATCTTCGGGTATTACTCCGGAGTCTGCCTTTTTAAGAGTTTCAATATATTCCCTTGTGTGAAATGAAAGGATTTCCTTTTCTGTCGCCTTTCTTGCCTCAATGATTTGCGTGTGGGGAAGGTTTAAGAGGCCATATGCCTTGATAAGCTCATAGGTGAGTCGAAGTCTTACAGGTCTCATTGGATGCCCAGAGCCGTAACTGTATTTTGCAAATTCGTCGGAATAGATAAAGGCGGTCTGCATAAGCATGCTGGAGACAGATTTCAGTTCTCTCCAAAGGGATTGTCAGCGTATAAATCTGATGCCAAAAAATGCTATTGCATTTTTTTGATTTAAATGCACCCTCTTATTTATTTTTTACTTTCCAGCAGACGTATAATCCTGTCAACGCACTCATCAACTGTAAGTTTGTCAGTCTGCAGGACAAGGTCAGGCGACCTTGGCGCTTCATATGGCGCAGATACTCCGGGAAATTCCTTCAATTCCCCCTTGTCAGCCTTTTTATAAACTCCCTGACTGTCCCTTTGCCGCAGCACATCTTCTGATGCTGTAAGATAAATCTCCACAAACCGGTATTCTCCAATAAGTTTTCTCGCTTTCTCACGAACATCTTCGCCAGGCGAAACAAAGGCGCAGATGCAGATTAGACCGGCATTATTGATAAACTTAGCGATCTCTGCCGCGCGGCGCATGTTCTCTGACCTCTCGCTTGAAGTAAACCCAAGGTCTTTGCTTATGCCAAGGCGCATGTTAGCGCCATCAAGGACAGTAACAGCCTTTCCATTATCAAACAAACGGCGTTCAAGGGCATAGGCAATAGTTGTCTTTCCTGTGCACGTAAGCCCTGTAAGTAAAATCGTCAGAGGCTCGCTGCCGGATCGCTCTAAACGCTCTGTCTCAGATACCCTGCTTGTCTGGCGCTGCAGGAGTTCGTCAGATATCTCAATATCCCAGAAATTTCTTTCTTTTTCGCCGGCTGTTTCTCTGTCAATAATCATTCCTGCGCCGACGGTGTTATAGGTAAGCCTGTCAATAATAATAAATCCGCCTGTAAAGCGGTTTTTCTTATATGCGTCGTATGGTATGGCGCGTTCCAAAGAGATATGGCAGCGCCCTACCTCGTTCATATTTAACGCCCTGGCCTCTTCGCTCTCAATAGTATTAATATTGACCCTGTAGCGAAGGTTGGATATCGTGCCACCTATCAGGTTGG
>MGQA01000097.1:0-6734 GCA_001797665.1 Deltaproteobacteria bacterium GWF2_42_12
CAGAACTGGGCAAATTGAATGAGGCTATAGATGAGTACATCACTGCGTTAAGTTTAGAACCTGGTCTGGTAAAGGTTTATAATAATCTCGGAAGTATTTATTATGATCAAGGTCGCTTTGATGAAGCTATTCAGGAATATATAACTGCCTTAAGACTACAATCCGACTATGTATTAGCCCATTATAACTTAGGACTTGCTTATCATAATAAAGGTAAACTGGAGGAAGCCATAAAGGAATATTTAACCGCTATAAAGTTAAACCCTGATTATCATGAAGCCCATAATAATCTCGGAAAGGCCTATGCTGACCAAGGTCGGTTGGATGAGGCTGTAAAAGAATATATGATTGCATTAAGTCTGAAACCTGACTTTGTATTGGCGCATTATAATTTAGGAGCTGCATATTATGAGCAAGGAAAGGTGGAAGAAGCTCTGAAAGAATATAGAATGGCTTTAAAAATAGACCCCACCTTTGCACCTGCCCATCAAGCCATGAAATCTCTTCACAAAGAATCTCAAACTTTAAAGTCAAAATAACAATGCGGGGTTTTAAACCCCGCATTGCTGGAAAATCTACGCAAAAAAAAATCAATCGCGAACTCACGGCACAGTAGGACCATTTATAATCACCTGGAAGGTTTTACCAGAAACAGCGTTGTCAAACTGATAGCACCCGCTTGTATTGGTAGTTGTAGAGTGGTCAGCCTCTCTTTTTTGTTTTAAAATAACAGATGCGCCGGAATCAGGCGAACCTCCTAATTGAATGCAGCCTGAGATAACAGGGCTAATCTTTGCAATAAAGGCATCGGTGCGCCTCCAAAGAGTAATTTGGACGGTAAGACTACAAGAAATTGCTGGAGAATGGCTTTGCAAACCTTGCCTTGATATGTTAAAAAAAATCTGGCGAGTAAAGATAAAATGAAGGCGGGTGGAAAAAAAGATATACGAGTAGAGAAAGTCAGAATTACTCAGTCATGTTTTAAATCTTCCTGCCTTTTTATCTTCATCATTTTTGTTGCCCTCCTTCTTTCATTTGCCACTTATAAAAGAAATACAACATGGAGAGACGAGGAACGATTATGGAAGGATGCGGTAAAAAAAAGTCCTGGGAATGCACGAGGGTATAATAACCTTGGAACAGCATATGATGAACAAAATCAACCAAATAAGGCCTTTAAAGCATATATGACTGCATTAAGACTAAACCCTGATTTTCCCCAGTTACATTATAATTTGGGACTTTTTTATCATGAACAGGGCAAGCCTTATCGAGCAATAGAGGAATACAGAATAGCGTTGCAACTAAAACCCGACTATGCAAAAGCCCATAATAACCTTGGAGATATATATTACAACCAAGGTCAAATAGAGGAGGCCAGAAAAGAATTTATCTCAGCACTAATGCTTAAACCAGATTATCCAGAGGCCCATAATAATCTTGGAAGTGTATATTACAACCAAGGTCAAATAGAGGAAGCTAGAAAACAATTTATCTCAGCACTTAGACTCAAACCAGATTATCCAAATGTCCATAATAATCTTGGAATTGTTTATGCGAATCAAGGGCAGATGGATGAGGCTATAAAGGAATTCTTAACTGCTTTAAAGCTTGGACTTAATAATGCAGATATCCATTATAACCTGGGAAATGCCTATAAAAGGCAGGGCTTAAATGAAGAAGCTATACGGGAATTTGAATTGGCCTTAAAATTGAGGCCAGATTTCTCTCCAGCCCGCCAGGCCCTTGAACCACTTCGCAGGGAATTCCAAACTCCTTAATCAAAACAGCAATGCGGGGTCTAAAGACCCCGCATTGCTGGAAAATATGCGCAAAACAAAAAAATCAATCGCGAACTTACGGTATAGTAGGACCATTTATAATCACCTGGAAGGTTTTGCCAGAGACAGCCGTGTTAAAATGATAGCCCAAAAATAGACATTCATTTTTGGGATCCTTTGGGCGCCATAGACACCTTTTGCAAACACAGATGTAATTATGTTATAAAAAATTTGTGGGCAAAGCATTAGCTATCTTTATCCTTGTAATCCTTATCCCCCTTTCCTTCGCCGCCTTCAAAAGAAATACAGTGTGGAAAGATGCTCTGCAATTGTGGAAGGATGTGATTAATAAAGGTCAGGAGAAGGCAAGGGGACATAACAACCTTGGAATGTCATATTATAAACAAGGGCAATCAAACGAGGCCTTTAAAGCATACATGACCGCATTAAGACTGAAATCTAACTTTTCCCATGCACATTATAATCTGGGACTTTTTTATCATGAACAGGGCGAACTCTATAAGGCAATAGAGGAATACAGAATAGCATTGCAACTAAAACCCAACTACGTGAGGGCCCATAATAACCTTGGAAATGTTTATTATAAACAAAATCGTTTTGCTGACGCCATGAAGGAATACCTAGCAGCATTAAAAATAGAACCTGACAATCCAATGACATATAATAACCTTGGAGTTGCATATGATGAACAAGGGCGGGCGGATGAGGCTATTCAGCAGTATCTAAAAGCATTAAAATTTCAACCTGACAATGCAGAGGCTTACAATAATCTTGGAATTGTTTACTATAATCAAGGTCGGCTGGATGAGGCAATAGAAAAATTTCAAATGGCGATGAGGATCAAACCAAATTATGTAGATGCTCATTATAATCTTGCTTTTGCTTACCAGAAAAAGGGATTTACACAAAGGGCCAAAAAAGAATTTGAAGAGGTCTTAAAATTGAAACCAGATGATTCAGAGGCGCGGCAAGCCCTTGAAGTGCTTCGCAAAGAACCGTGAATCTTTCGATCAAAATAGCGATGCGGGCTAAACCCGCATCGCTTACAACATAGCTAAAGGCCTGCGCAAAACTCGGCTGTGAGATTATGGCACAGTAGGTCCAGTTATAATCACCTGAAAAGTTTTACCAGAAACAGCAGTGTCAAAGTGATAGCATCCGCTGGTATTGGTAGTCGTGGTCTGGTCTGCCACTCTTTTTTGTTTTAAAATAACCGATGCTCCGGAAACAGGCGAACCTCCTAACTGGATACAGCCTGAGATAACAGGGCTAATCTTTGTTACCAAGGCATCCCAAGATCCAGCATTACTCCCATAGATTGGTGAGGCTAAGGGAAAATCGGTTGAATATGTCCTCCCAGTTATATACGCATTCCCTAAAGGGTCTACTGCAATGCGAAAACCCTC
The DNA here is from genome assembly GCA_001797665.1 of Deltaproteobacteria bacterium GWF2_42_12. Taxonomy (GTDB): domain Bacteria; phylum Desulfobacterota; class GWC2-55-46; order UBA9637; family UBA9637; genus UBA9637. Next base: position 3,209 of record MGQA01000097.1, read on the forward strand.
ATCCTGATTACTCCCTCCCATATAAGTAGAGTAGACAAGGGCAGTGCCTGAAGAATTTATCTTTGCTACAAAGGCATCATAACTTCCAGCATTAGCTCCCTGGATTGGTGAGACCATAGGGAAATTGGTTGAGTATGTTAATCCTGTTATATACGCATTCCCTGAGGGGTCTACTGCAATACCAATGCGATAGCCTCCATCGCTACTACTTCCACCGAGGTATGTTGAGTAGACAAGGCTGCTGCCTGGCTCATTTATCTTTGTTACAAAGACATCCGAACCTCCAGCATTACTTCCCTGAATTGCTGAGGCTGTAGGAAAATTGGTTGAGGCTGTATATCCTGTTATATACGCATTCCTTGATGTATCTATTGCGATACCGAAGCCGACATCTTCACCGCTTCCACCGAGGTACGTGGAGTAGATGAGGGCAGTGCCTGAGGAGTTTATCTTTGTTGCAAAGGCATCATAATTTCCAACATAGCTCCCCTGTATTGCTGAGACTGTGGGAAAATTGGTTGAGACTGTGCCCCCTGTTATATACGCATTACCCGATGTATCTACTGCAATGTCATTACCCCAATCGCCACCGCTTCCACCAAGGTATGTGGAATAGACAAGGGCAGTGCCTGAAGAATTTATCTTTGTTACAAAGGCATCCCCTCCTCCAGCATAACTTCCCTGTATTGCTGAGGCTGTTGGGAAAGTAGTTGAGTCTGTCCGTCCTGTTAGATACGCATTACCCGATGTATCTACTGCAATGTCATTACCCCAATCGCCACCGCTTCCACCAAGGTATGTTGAATAGATGAGGGCAGTGCCTGAAGAATTTATCTTTGCTACAAAGGCATCAGCATCTCCAGCATTACTTCCCTCTATTGGTAAGGATGTAGGGAAATTGGTTGAGTATGTTAATCCTGTTATATACGCATTACCCGATGTATCTACTGCAATGTCATTACCCCAATCGCCACCGCTTCCACCAAGGTATGTGGAATAGATGAGGGCAGTGCCTGAAGAATTTATCTTTGCTACAAAGGCATCCTCGTTTCCAGCCTTGCTCCCCTGTATTGGTGAGGATGTCGGGAAATCGGCTGATGATGTCCATCCTGTTATATACGCATTCCCTGATGTATCTACTGCAATGCCATAGCCGTTATCGCCATACCTTCCTCCCAGATAAGTAGAATAAGCAAGCACCGGGTCCATGACAAGGGGATAGGATTTATTGTAGGAGGCGACTTGAAAGCCATAGGAAAAGATAGGGTTCAGGGATCGGGGATCAGGGGTCAGGTTGAGGATTTTGAATTCGCCATCTACCTCTACCCTCTTACCATCTATTTCCTGATAGATATATGGCTTCTTCTGTATGAGTTTTGCCCCCTCACCATTGCCCTCTCCCACAAGGGGAGAAGAAGAATGAAGGGTTATCTCAAGGTCGCCTTCTTGTGTAACTTTTAAACCCTCTACGCCTTCATAAGAAAATTTTACCATCTTTGGATCTGCACCGGGTTTTACGATGATGTCATATTCCATCTGCTGATTGTTTCCATAGAACTTCATATCTACGCCTTTGTAGATTTCTTTATAGACCACTGCCTGATAGGTGGGGATGTTGGTCTTCCACTTGTTGGGGTCATTGCCAATAAAGTAGTTGACCTTTCCTTCCTGCTTATTCTCAGCAATGATTTCAGGGTCTTTGTTGGCGCCTATGGGTTTGAGTTTGATTATTGCAGGTTGTGCATCATTATCACTGCTAACCCCTTCGCCTCTGTCATTAACGGCAACACGGTTGCCTTGCTCCATAACACTTTTATTGACCTCTGCTCCTTTATGGAGTGACAGATATACCCCCTCTTTGGTAAAGAATGTGGCATGACCATTCCCTTTTTCATAGAATTTTACCTTTTCATCTATTTGACCGTTATTCTGGATAAAGGAGAGGGGGGGTTTACCGTAGGTCTCTTGAAGTTTAACTTTTGTAGATTCATTTAAATCCCCCTCACCCTTTCCCTCTCCCGCAAGGGGAGAGGAGACTTCTACTTCTCCCTTTGTAGCTGTATAACCCAGCATTGGATAGAATGCCATGAGATATGCGAGAAAACTAACGAAAATTCTTTTTAACATCTTACACCTCCTGTTTTTAGCCGTAGCGCCAACCTTTATGGTCGGCGGAGTCGCTGGGGATAAACCCCAGCGCTACATAGTCAAATTATGGTAAAGTTATTTATCGGACAAACCACTAACTACTCACCTCCTTTCTGTGATGTTTTTGGGAGCTGAAAATAAAAAAGGGGCAGACCGTATGGTCTGCCCCTTTTAATGAAACGATATAAAATAAAACTGCTATTAAGGTAAGGTATAGTTCTGGCTGGCTGGCTGGCTGTGCAAGGCTGATGCCATTTTTAATCCCCTTTTAACCCTTTACTTGACTACTCTATTAGCTTAAATCAATACATACTGTCAAGCAAAAAAGACTTTTCAAAATCCGATTTGTCACGCTAAGCGTGATTTAGGATTTTTGTGATTTGATTTTATAAACCGAGATTTAATACAAAAGACATAAATCAGGTGACATTTCTGTATACAGAGCGTCAGAACAAAGCAGACCAAGGCGCGGTTGCGAGGCGAAGCCGCGGCAAACTGTCGAAGCCATTGCATGGGTAATATCAGCTTAATCTCGCATGGGATTCCTCGCTCTGCTCGGAACAGGCTCCAGCATAGGAGTCCGCCTGAGGCGGACAGGTATGCGAAGTTATGACGCTCTGTATAAAAGACCTACTTCCCTATACAAAACTGACTGAATATCCTGTCAAGGATATCTTCGGTCGTTACTATCCCGGTTATCTCACCAAACCTTTCTACTGCCTCCTTTAATTCTACGGCAATAAATTCTTTTGACAAACCTTCTTTCAAGGTCTCTTCAGCTTTCATGATTGCATCCCTTGCCTGTTCAAGGCTTATCTTGTGTCTTGTATTCGATAAAACGAGCTCGGTAAATTCATCTGTCTTTTGCCCGGTTGCTGCATTGTATATAGTCTGCCTCAGTTCCTCCACACCTCTGTCATATAAAGCTGAAATCTCTACCTTTGTCATCTTCTCTAACAATGTGCGAAAGGAATCCATCGCCTTTTTATCAGCGTTATCTATCTTATTCCCAATGACAATCATTTTTTTATTCCTTATCTTATCCAGGATTTTAATATCTTCTTCAAATTCACCAGTAGAAACATCTACTACAAACAAAACCATCTGGCTGGATTCCAGTCTCTTCATGGTAAATCTGATGCCTATGCTTTCCACCTCGTCCTGCGTTTCTCTTAAACCGGCTGTGTCCATAAGCCTCAGCGGTATGCCTTTTATATTAATAACCTCTTCTATAATATCTCTGGTTGTTCCGGGAATAGACGTAACAATAGCTCGTTCTTCTTTTAAAAGAAGGTTTAAAAGGCTTGATTTGCCTACATTCGGCCTTCCAAGGATAATACAACTTATCCCTTCCCTGAGAATCCTTCCCTCTTCATAG
>MGQA01000097.1:6770-30943 GCA_001797665.1 Deltaproteobacteria bacterium GWF2_42_12
TGCAGGCGCTTGCTGATTTCCTTATCAGGAATCCCTGACACATCCTCCTCATCTGGAAAATCGAGTTCTGCCTCTATCTGTGCAAGCAAATTCACAACACTATTCTTTAACTGATTTATCTTTTTAGAAAGCTGGCCTTCTAACTGTGCATGGGCAACCTTCAGGCTTAAATCAGTCTTTGCCCTTATCAAATCTATGAGGGCCTCTGCCTGAACCAAATCTAATTTGCCGTTTAAAAAGGCCCTCTTCGTAAACTCCCCTGGCTCAGCCATGCGTGCACCCTGCCTTACAATAAGCTCCAACACCCTCTGTAAAACGAGCTGTCCGCCGTGGCAGTGGAATTCAACTACATCTTCACCAGTAAAGGAGTGCGGTTTTCTCATGATTACCATGAGGGCCTCGTCAAAAGAGCTCTTGTCAGCTGGATTTAAAATAGTCCCGCGATAAAGGTAATGGCTTTTGAAAATCCCTCCTTTTTCAGAGGGGCGGATTTTTGCTGGCCTGAAAAGGGCCATGGCAATCCTTTCTGAGTTTACGCCGCTTATCCTGATGATGCCAATACCGCCTTCTCCAAGAGGGGTTGCTACGGCGCATATGGTATCGGAAAGGTTCATAAAAATGACGCTGGGGGTATAGGATGTAGGGTGTAGGGAAATCTTATTTCTTTCGAGTTTAAGTTGAACCAACTCAATATAATTCCTAAAGGACTCTCTGAAAAACTACCTTTTAAAAAATTGTCATGCCCGAATGTCTCTATCCGTCCCCGAATGAATCTATCGGGGATAGAAACATTCGGGGACGCATCTATAACTTGTTGATTGTCCAAGAACTGGATTCGTCCCCGAATGCTTTAATCGGGGATAAAAACCCCTGATTGAAACCTTCAGGGGCAGGCTTCGGGAATGACAGAAAAAGAGTTTTCCAGAGTGTCCTAAATCCTAATTGTCTAATTTCTAATGAAATATCCAATGACTAAATTTCCAATTTTTATTTTTTGACATTTGACATTTTATTGGAAATTAGGGTTTAGAAATTAGAAATTGACATTATAGTCTATCTCCAGCTTCTTTACGGATGAACCAAAACCGTTTGCCACCTCCCACTCCCTGCCTCCTATTTCGTGGTTTTCTGGATATAATACTGCTGTGCAATGGAAAGCACATTATTTACAAGCCAGTAAAGGACAAGGCCAGATGGGAAGTTCAAAAACATAAATGAAAAGATTATTGGCATTATCAGCATCATCTTTGCCTGCGCTGGGTCCATTGTAGAAGGGGTCATCTTCTGCTGTATCAACATCGTTGCTCCCATGAGAATAGGTAGCGGTCCTAAGGCAAAGCCTCCTATCATTGGGATCCCGGCAGGTATGTGTCCAAAAAGCGTATCAGGCGCAGAAAGGTCTTTAATCCAGAGCATAAACGGCGAATGCCGCAGCTCTATTGCCGAACCAAGCACATTATATAATGCAATAAAGACTGGTATCTGCAAAACCATTGGTAAACATCCGCCCAGAGGATTAATCTTATACCTCTTGTAAAGCTCCATCAGCTCACGGTTCATCTTTTCCTTATCATCCTTATACCTTTCCCGTAATGCCATTATCTGAGGCTGCACCTTCTGCATCTCTTTCATGGAATCAAGGCTCTTCTTTGTTAAGGGGTGGAATAATATCTTAATAATAACTGTAATGAGTATTATTATGAGGCCATAGTTGGATATATATCTAAACAGATAATTCATGGATACAAGCAATGGTTTTGCAAGAAATGTAAACCAGCCCAGGTCAATGGAATCTTCCAGATGCACTCCCTGCGCCTTCAATATATCCATCTCCTTTGGTCCCACGTATACAACGTAGCCAATATTTGCGCTTGTATTAGGGGGCATATTTAAAGACGCAGCAACCTTTGTCATCACTAAATCCTTCGTGGTCACTGTTGAGAACGCCGCGTTTTCTATTTTTTTGGGGATTACAGCAGATATGAAATACATATCTTCTAAGCCAATCCAGTTTATCTTTCCTGTCAGCGCTTCCTCTCCCTCTTTGATATCCTTTCTCAATACCTCTTTATCTGAGCGCAGGATTGGTCCGTTATGATAGGAACGACCAGTTCTACTTTTTATAAATGGAATGCCCGATACAAGGCTTGTTGACAGTCGGCCTTCGATTTGATTAGCTGAGGTATTAGAAACTGTGGTCTCTGCCTGTATGGTATAGCTGTTTGCTGAAACTATATATTTCTTTTCAATCCTTAAACCATCTTTAGACACCCCGCTAAAGACAAGCTCCTCACTCTGGCCGATATTGAGCTCAACATTTGTCCTGGATGGTTTAAAATAAACATCCTCTGATGCTGCGTCTCTGATAATTTTATCCTGAAGCGGATATTCTTCAAGCTCCGGTGTTATCATCTCTACATTACTTGAGGTCTGCTCGAGCGACTCCCTGTAATTCTTTAGTTTCCAGCTTTTTATGCCGCCGCCCTTATTAGAAAAAACAGCTTTATATAATGGCGTTTCTACTGTTACCAACTCTTCAGCATACCTTGGCGCAGAAACCGGCTCCTCCCTTTTAATTGGAGAAACAGTAGTTCCTTCTTCCGATTTTTTCTCTGCTTGTGCTGGTAGGGCCTCATCCTTCACAGCCTTCTCTGCTGGCGGCGGTGGCGCTATCCATTTTTCAAAAAAGAACTGATAGGCGAATAAAACTAAAAGCGATAATACCAGCGCTAATATAACTCTTTTTTCCATAGGATTTGTCGCTTTGCTCCATTGCCACGCTAAGCGTGGCATAATCACGCTTTGCGTGATTGTAAATTGAAGATTGAAAAGTGCAAATTGTAAATTTAAAACTTCTTCAAGCTTTTGCAATCTTCAATTTGCATTTTTCATTTTGCAATTCTTTACGGCAGAGGGTCGTATCCCCCTGGGTGAAATGGATGGCATTTAAGGAGTCGGTAAATAGCAAAACTAAAACCCTTCCCCACACCATACCTTTGTATTGCCTGATGGGCATAAGAAGAACAGCTTGGATAAAAACGGCATGACGGCGCCTTAAAAGGAGACAGGTATAATTGATAGAATCTTATTGGTGCAATCAGAACATTCTTGAGCATAATATTTTAAAGGCTATTTTTCAAATTTTTGCTTCAAATCTGGAATTACTGACCGCATCTCCTTTTCAACTTCTCCATATTTTAAAAGATTGAAGCCCTCTCTGACTGATATAAAAATATCAGACGAAGGGGGAAACATTTCTTTGTTGAGCCTGAAGAATTCTCTGAAAAGCCGTTTAATCCTGTTCCTCTTTACAGCCCCGCCAACCCTTGCGCCCACAGCAAGGGCAAACCTTCTCATGCCAATATTATTTTCCTTAAGAAAGATTATAAAATTTTTGGCGGCAAATCTCTTTCCTGTTTTTCGAACTACGATAAAATCTTTACTTTTAAGAAGCCTCTCAGCCTTGCTGAAAGAGTGCTGCCCCATACGCTATTTATTGGTGCTTATTGTTGGAACCAGATTTTTTCTGCCTTTAGCCCTTCTCCGCTTTATTACGCGTCTTCCGCCAGGCGTAGCCATTCTGCTAAGAAAACCGTGAGTCCTTTTTCTGCTCAATTTACTTGGTTGATAAGTTCTTTTCGGCATATATACCCCTTAGCTAAAGATTAGCGTATACTTAAATCATATTTCCTTCTTATTTGTCAAGGGTTGATTTTGTCCGAAAAGCCCCCCTAACCCCTCCGCCTTAGGCGGACTAAAGAGGGGAACTTTAACCTCCTCCTTTGAAAAAGGGGGATTGAGGGGGATTTTCATGCCCTCCGCCAAAGGCGGATGAGCCAAGGCTCGTGTGGGCTTTCTCTGATTTTTCTCTGTTGATTTTTCTACTGCCATCTGCTATTGACTCTGCATGATAAAAAGATGGTTTGAAATTACAGCAACCGGGCCAGCGGAAACCACAGAACACGTGACTGCCTTATTGATAGATATGGGAAGCCCTGGCGTCATGGAAGATGAGCAGGAAGGCAAAAAGGTTCTCAAGGCATATATACCCTCAGATTCACTTTTACGCAGCAATAAGAATGCGCTCAAGGAAAGACTGAGAAACTATGGCTGGACATGCAGAGTAAATCCCTTTGAAAACCTCGATTGGCTTACTAAGTGGAAGGAACATATTAAACCAATAAGGATTTCTAACCGGATCCTGATAAAGCCCACATGGAGGAAAATTGCCAAAAAGGCTGGAAGAATAATTATCGAGATTGACCCGGGCATGGCATTTGGCACTGGCTCTCATGCATCAACAATCATGTGCCTCAAGGCAGCAGACAAACTTGCTCATATAATAAAAGGAAAAAATGTGCTTGATGTAGGGACAGGCTCAGGTATCCTTGCTATAACTGCTGCAAAACTTGGAGCACGTAAGGTAGTTGCCATAGACATAGACCAAGAGGCATTAAGGGTTGCAAGGAGAAATATAAGATTAAATAATGTGAGTAAAAAGGTCGCTGTTTCTGCAAAACCTCTGGATAAGATAAAAGGGAAATTTTTTATTATATTTGCAAACATAATCGCCGAGGAGCTTACAAAGATTGCCAGCCAGCTTAAAGATAGATTAATGGATAATGGGTTTTTGATACTTTCAGGTATATTACAGGAAAGGTCTCATGAGGTTGAAACAGCATACAAAGGGCTTGGGTTCAAACTTTTCAAAACTTATTCAAAAGGCGAATGGGTGTGCCTCATATTTCATTAATTTTTATTAATTTTTCCTTGACAAATTAATGAAATTGTTATTAAGTATGAAACTATAGCAAAAGTAGGCGATGAGTGTCTCAAAGGAAAATGGGCTTTTTTAAAGTCCGCAGCACAATGAGACAAGCCTGATAAATGAGGTGACGGGTGCCTCGATGATGCATTAAGATTTTTGCGGTATGCTACTATGCCTAAATTTAAAAAATCTTAGGAGACACCTGATGAAAATAAATCGCCTTGTTTTAATGGCGCTTCTTAGTTTAGCCCTTTCACTTTTCATTCCAATTTCTTCCAAAGCAATTCATAAAGGCGCCGGAGAGTTAGTTTGTGGCAACTGCCATACAATGCACAGCTCGCAGGGTGGGACAAACGGACTGAGTATGGGCGGTTCAACTGGTTCTTTTATCCTATTAAGGTCAGGAAATAGTTCTATAAGTTCAAGGGCAGAAATCCATAACCTCTGTCTCCAGTGTCATGCAAGTAATGGTACACAAGCAGACATTGTGCATGCGCCTCAAGGTGTAATCGCACCAAAGGTCTATTCGAGCGGAGGGTGGACCGGAAGTGAGAATCAGGCATTTAGGCTAATAGGTGCTGGGGGAAATTTTGCCGGAGAGTTGAACTCCAGTTGGGACAATATTGATGGAACTAGTGCTACTGCAGATAAACTCGGCAGAGGACATTCCCTTGGAGCCACCAACGTTACCCCACCCGGAGGAGAGGCAGACCCGCCTATATCAGAGTTCACCTGTACAAACTGCCACGACCCGCATGGAACAGACTCTGCTACTGATAACAAAACAAATAGATTCAGGAATCTAAAGCTCTATCCAACTGGTGCCAACTCAAGCGGCATAAAATTTTATGATGACGGCGTGCAATACTATAAAATGAGAAGCTATGTAGGTGGCGTCAATGGTACATATTTTGGAGGCAATGAAACTGATAATACCAACCAGGTTATATGGCCTATCTACAGGGGAACTTTAGATGGCACCCCTGCCAATGACAGCAATAACAGCAATTCATACGCAACAGGTGCAGATGAATGTATGCTTGGCTGCTCGTTTGGAAATATTCCAGTTACAATGTCAGTGTGGTGTGCCCAATGTCATGATAAATGGCATGAGGATATAGAACCTTCAAATAGGTGTCTAACTTGTGATACTGGGTATAGTACCAATAGAGCATGGTTTAGACACCCGGTAAATGCAGTCGTGCCTGTTAGGTCAGGGGCAGGGTGTGCTGGCTCATGTCATAGTTCAATGCTAGATAGAAGCAATTACAATAATAATATCATTACACAAGGTAAAGCCCTTCCTGTAACTGCTGCTATGAACCTTAGTTTTGGTGGTTATGGCTCTGAGGAGTTAGTATATTATCTTCCCTTTCCTCAAGAAGGCTTATGTACAGATGGCAGCACTAACTGCATGGATATAGATTCTGGAAACACAGGTGCTACCGCTAATCATAAGGTCTTCTGCCTCACCTGCCACTTTGCCCACGCTGGGCCGTATTTCGATAATCTAAGATGGAATTATACATCAGCTGTAAGTTCTGGCTCTCAGAGCGGAAATGGCGTCCCATCAAATGTCGGCTGCCAGCTCTGTCATAATAGATAAGTTGGTTCTCTCGTTAGTAGGTCATAGTAAAAACTATGACCTAATTCTTTTTAAAGATACACATCCAAATAGGAAATTCATGGTGATAGACCATGATTGTTTCAATCCTTCACTTGATACCGGGGGGTTCCTGTGCCGTCAGGAGTTTCCTCCTGACGGCAACTGCTGTTTATAATCCCTTAAAAACCTTCTCTGCAGCCTCCAGTGTCTTTTCTATATCCTTCCCTGTATGGGCAAGAGATACAAATACTGCCTCAAACTGGGAGGGGGCAAGGTAGATGCCTCGCTCTATCATCTTTTTAAAATATTTCGCAAACCTTTCAAGGTTGCTTTCTTTGGCATCGGAATAGTTATAAACCGGTTTCTCATTAAAAAACAGGGTAAACATCGCGCCAGCGCGAGCAATCTGAACTGGAATGCCCTTCTTATTTGCTATTTCCTCAAGACCTTCGCATAGTGTTTTAGTCGTCTTATCCAATTTTTCATAAACGCCTCTACCCTTTAAAATCTTTAAAGTCTCTATGCCTGCGGTCATTGCAAGGGGGTTGCCGGATAATGTCCCTGCCTGATAAACAGGCCCTGATGGCGATAGCATCTCCATAATTCCCTTTTTACCGCCGAATGCGCCGACTGGCAGGCCACCGCCAATCACCTTTCCGAGGCATGTCATGTCAGGAACAACATCATAAACCTTCTGCGCACCACCATAGCAGAGTCTAAATCCGCTCATAACCTCATCCAGAATTAAAACAATACCATATTGATTGCACAAATCCCTCAATGTCTTAAGAAATCCTCCCTGAGGAAGCACAACACCCATATTGCCCGGCACACCTTCCACGATTATACAGGCAACGCCTTCAGGGTCGTTTCTCAAAATATCTTCTACGGATGTGATGTCATTGTATGTGGCTGCATATGTATTTCTTGCAATATCTGCCGGAACCCCGGGGCTGTCCGGAACGCCGAGTGTTGCTGCGCCGCTTCCTGCCTTAACCAAAAGCCCGTCGCTGTGGCCGTGATAGCAACCTTCAAACTTTATTATTTTATCCCTCTTTGTATATGCCCGCGCAAGCCGAATAGCGCTCATTGTTGCCTCTGTGCCAGAATTTACAAACCGTACCATATCCATGGTAGGAAATGCCTCAAGCACAAGCTCTGCGAGATTTACCTCAAGCTCTGTTGGAGCGCCAAAGCTCGTGCCTCTATCAACCGCCTTTTTCAATGCGGCATTTACCTTTGGATGAGAATGACCGAGGATTGCCGGCCCCCATGAGCCCACATAATCTATAAAACAATTTCCGTCCGCATCATATATCTTTGAGCCTTTAGCCTTTTTTATAAACAACGGATTCCCGCCCATTGCCTTAAACGCCCGCACAGGACTGTTCACGCCGCCGGGGATGAGTTTCCGCGCCTTTTGCATGAGTTTTTTGGAATTGGTGGTATTCATCGATTTTCCTCCCTAATTTGTTCTTTCCTCGCTTTGATAAGGTTCTTTGTAGTGTAAATACCTTTGCCTTTGCCGCGAAAGGCCGATATCGGGTCTTTCGTAAGACGAATTACCCTGATGTTATTTCCGTCAACAACCCAATCAGCTTTTGTTCCCGCCTCTATGCGAAGTTTTCCACTTATCTCTGTTGGAATTGACACTTGCCCTCTTTTTGTAACAGTTGTTTTCATATAAACATCGCTTTAACAAGATGAAATTGATATTGTCTTACTCAATGGATATTGTCAAGATTGATTTCCGGCATAGTGTGTAGAGCAAAAAAAACGTTGGGTTGATAAAATCAACCCAACCTACCTGCTGAGATTGATCATCAAATGGACGATTAAAACAGCAATTATCAAGATATGTTTTCATATTATTTGCGTTCCTGCAATTATTTATATTTTCCCAGTTAACGCGGGGCTGAGCCGCCGCGAAGCGGTCGGTTTCGTGCCCCTGGTTCTCCCGTAGCGGAGCGGAGGGAAGTGGCACCGGCTCAGCCCCGCGTTCTCCCTGAGCGAAGCGAAGGGAGAACGACAAAGTTAAGCGGTGCGGAGCTTTTCCGCATCCGCTTGAACGCCTTGTTGTGCAACGCTTTTTTTCGTTTTGTTGCTGTTGCTCAATTTCTTATTTCTTTTTATTTCTTTTTATTTGACCATTTCTCAATTTTATAATATACTAACACTATATATGAATCAATCACTCGCAAACAAAAATGTTTCTATTGGTGGGAAAATTGTTATCACTGATTGGCGACAAGCAAAGGTAATACCTCCGGAAAATTTACAAGAAAAGATTAAGGCAAACGAAACTGCTAAAAAAGAAATTCTAAAACAAAAAGAAGTAGTTCCCGCAAGCAACAACACCGTTATTGAGGTTGTGTAGGTTTTTCAGCTTGTTTTTCTTCGAGAGTCTCCTCTAGTTGAGGAGATTTTTTTGTTTGCCCTCGTTTCATTCCAAAGTTTACAAAAAACTCTTCTGTGCTTTCAATAGTTTTTACAATATTGTTTCCGGGGTCATTCACTAGTTGTTTTTTTCGCACGTAAAGTTCCCAAAGTAAATTATCAAAGTTTTTAAATTTATTTTTGTCTTCAAAGATGTTTTCTAGACGCTCAATTATCTTTTCTGTTCGTAAGGTATTATTTATAAGATCAGAAAAATTTATCAATCTCCCGTGAGATTTGGTGATGTGGGGATCTCTAAATATGTCAAAATCTTCAAGGCATACACTTGGATATTGTTTTATTTTCTCTTTGGAAATTTTTGCAATAATACTATCGGACAAGCCAAGCTCATTTTTCGCGTTCACAAACATTGCATAATTGCATTGTTCCAAAAGTTTTAATTTCATCTCATTTGGAAGTTTAGAAAGTGGTTTGCTATTATTTTTATTGAAGTACTTTTTAAAAATTCCGGCTGCTTCGTTATCAAAAATATTTTCTAATGCGTCAACATACAGGTAAGCCGGTTCAACTTGTATATTTCCATCCTTGTCCGCAACGATAAATTGTGGGTCAACCGGCCCCAATTCAGCCGTATCTCTTAAATAGATTTTATCTGAACCAAGAGCAACAATAGTTGCTGCGCTTTTTGCTTTTTTGGGGACTATAACATAAAATTCGCTATCATCATTTCTTTGGACGCAATAATTTCTACAAACATCAATTATTCTTTCCGCGGAAAGTGAGAAACCGCCATTACTATGTAAAATTAAAACTAAATCTTTCTTATTGATAGGAATGCTTAATAAATTTTCAATAATAAAGACATCTTCGTCATTTACCATTGAAGCCGCATCGTTGCCCACTTCCGATGAAAAATAAGCGACAACTCTTTTATTTAAGGAATTTTCTAAATCTTTAATTATCGCTTTGCAACGCTCAATAGAGGCATTGTGGTTTTTATTTGTTTGTAATTCAGATAGAAGCTGTGAAAATATTGATTGTGTCATATTTTTTAATGTTTTTGCCTACTTTCTGTGACCTGCTGGAGATTCAATTTTAAAAATGTAGGGGGTAACCTTTTGAACGAGTTGTTCCCAATTCATGTTTATTGCCTCCTAATTATTATGCATAACGCGGGGCTGAGCCGCCGCGAAGCGGTCGGTTTCGTGCCCCTGGTTCTCCCGTAGCGGAGCGGAGGGAAGGGGCACCGGCTCAGCCCCGCGTTCTCCCTGAGCGAAGCGAAGGGAGAACCAGTTATTATCTGAACAGAAACTATCATAGGTTTTATATTCCGTCAATAAGATAAGACTTGAGGTATCTGATGGATCTTATTACAATTTCTGCGGGACTAATATGCAAAATTGAATGATAGTCCCTGCGTGTGATCCGCCTATGCGATTGGATTCCAGCCGATATTGGGAAGCAAACCCATAAGAGCCTTCGGCCTACAAAGGGGCATGAAAATTATAGGTGTTGTGCAGCCAAAAACTCCACCCCCTTAATCCCCCGCTGGCGGGGGACAATGTCCTACTCAACCTGCCTTGCGCGCTTTAGCTTTACCGCCTTTTGCTTTTCCCTTTGCGCCTGCGGTCTTCGGCTTCTTCGCTTCTTCTTTTAATCCTGCTATGGAAAGGCATTCATCCAACGTAAGCTCCTCCGGTTTTGTGCCAGTGGGGAGACGGAAGAATTTTTTTCCGGCCTGAATGCACGGGCCGTATCTGCCATTCACCACGCGCACACGCGCATCCTCGCCCCATGCCTTGATGATTTTTTCCTGCTCTTTTTTTTCTTTAGCAGTTACCAGTTCAATGGCGCGCTCCAGAGTTACGCTGAAGGGGTCTTCGTCTTTTTTGAGTGACGCAAAGATGTTTTTGTATTTCACGTACGGGCCGAATCGTCCTTTTGCCACGCTGATGTCTTCACTCTGAAACTTGCCCAAAACCTTTGGCAGGCGGGGGCCGCTTAAAATTTCCTTGACCCGTTCCAGCGAAATAGTGTAAGGGTCTTCGCCTTTTGGGAGGGATATATAACCATCCTGATATTTGATATACGGGCCGAAACGGCCGATATTCACGATTACTTCGTTGCCCTCATGCGCACCGAGGTTGCGGGGGAGTTTGAATAGTTCCATTGCCTGTTCAAAGGTAATGGTATCCATGCGTTGATCCTTGCGGAGAGAGGCGTAGCGGGGCTTTTCCGCATCATCCGGATGCCCGATCTGAACAATCGGGCCGAACTTTCCAAGCCGCACGATTACCTGTTTTCCTGTCTTAGGGTCTTTTCCGAGCATGCGCTCACCGCTCTGACGCACTGATGTTTCCGTTGTATGCTCCACGGTTGCATGGAACGGCTTGTAAAAGTGCGCAAGCATCTTTGTCCACACTAATTTCCCTTGGGCAATCTCATCAAACTCATCCTCCACCTTTGCCGTAAAATTATAGTCCATAATATCGTTAAAGTTTTGCATCAGAAAATCATTTACCACCATGCCGATGTCCGTGGGAAAGAGTTTTGCCTTCTCGGCTCCGGTGTTTTCTGATTTGATTTCTTCGGTAATCTGTTTATCCTTCAAAGTGAGACAACTGAAATTCCTTTTCACCCCTTCACGGTCTTCCTTGACCACATAATTTCTCTTTTGAATGGTGGAGATGGTTGGCGCATAGGTAGAAGGCCGCCCGATGCCGAGTTCCTCAAGTTTGCGCACCAGTGTGGCTTCCGTGTATCGCGGCGGATGATGGGTGAACCGCTCTGTGGCAATTATTTCTCTGCGTGAAAGTTTTTCGCCTACTTTCAAAGGAGGCAGGATGCCTTCGGCGTTTTCCTCGTCTTCCTCGTCTTTCCCTTCCAGATACACCTTCAGAAATCCTTCAAACTTAAGCACCTCGCCTTGCGCAACAAATTTCTCTTCGGCTGTTCCCCCGATAGATACATTCGGGGGCAGGGATATGTTGATTGTGGCAGTGGTTTTTTCCAGCAGCGCATCGCTCATCTGCGAGGCAATTGTCCTTTTCCATATCAGATCATAGATGCGCTTCGCCTGGCCTTCGCCCGCGATCGTTTGAGCGCCGAGGTCCGTGGGACGGATGGCCTCGTGCGCCTCCTGTGCGCCTTTGCTCTTTGTTTTATAGCGCCGGGGGTTCACAAATTCCTTGCCATATAATTGTTCAACAGCTTTCTTTGCCTGAGCCAGCGCGGTCTCGGAGAGATTCACCGAATCCGTGCGCATGTAGGTTATCTTTCCGTCTTCGTAAAGCCCCTGCGCTATCCTCATGGTTTGCGCAACTGAGTATCCGAATTTTCTTGACGCCTCCTGCTGGAGCGTTGAAGTGGTGAACGGCGCGGATGGGGATTTCTTTGCGGGTTTCGTTTCAATGTTTGCGATGGAGAACCCTGCGTCTTTACATTTTTCCAGAAATGTCTTTGCCTCTTCTTTGGTTTGAAACTTTTTCGGCAAATCGGCCTTTACGATTTCGTTTTTCTCGTTCAGAAAAACTGCCGACACCTTATACGAAGAAACAGATTGGAAATTGTATATCTCCCTTTCCCTCTCCACAATGAGCCGAACAGCTACGCTCTGCACCCTTCCGGCGGAGAGAGCGGGTTTCACCTTTCTCCAGAGTATGGGAGAAATCTCATAGCCGACCAATCTGTCCAAGACCCTGCGCGCCTGCTGAGCGTCAACCAGATTTTTATCAATCGTCCTCGGATGTTCAATAGCATGTTGAATAGCCTCTTTGGTAATTTCAGAGTAAGTTATCCGTTTGGTTTTCTCCGGCTTCAACTCCAGCGCCTCAGACAAATGCCATGCAATGGCCTCACCTTCGCGGTCTTCGTCTGTTGCAAGCCATACCGTGCCAACGGCCTTCACGGATTTTTTCAAGTCCGCTACCACTTTTTGTTTCTCAGCGGGAACCTCATAATTGGGCCGGAAATTGTTTTTCACATCCACGCCCGTGTTTCCATCCACCAGATCGCGGATATGCCCTATGGAAGACTTCACCATAAAATCTTTGCCGAGAAATTTCTCAATGGTTTTTGCCTTCGCTGGTGATTCTACGATGACGAGTGATTTTGGCATAATGATATTGATTACACAGATTTTTGAAATAAGATTACATGGATTTAAAAGCAACTTTTATCTGTGTAATCGTCTTTTGTAATCGGTGCAATCAGATTCTCCTTGTAAATTGTTTTCCGGCTTGTTGCTGAATAAGCCCTTTTAGCTCCATATCCAAAAGTAATGCAGATGCCCTTTGAGCTGTAAATCCTGTTTTCTGGATGAGAGTGTCAATAAGACATGGTTCATCAAGAAGATTTATAATCTTTTCCTCATCAGAAGAAAGTCGCGGCCGCATCTCATTTGTTGTGCCAGCAATATGGCAACCCTTTATGGTTGCTGCAGGGCTTAAGCCCTGCCCTACGGACATATTCATAGATATCTCTTCCAGAATATCCCTCGCATCTTCAACAAGCTTTGCGCCCTGCTTAATAAGATTGTTTGTCCCTTTGCTCTGACTTGATGTTATGCTACCAGGAAGGGCAAATACATCTCTTCCATAGTCAAGGGCCAACCGCGCTGTTATAAGCGAGCCGCTTCTGAGCGACGCCTCTGCAACCAATACGCCTTTTACCAAACCGCTTATAATCCTGTTTCTCTGGGGGAAGTTTTCGGGGAGCGGCGGTGCGCCTATAGGAAACTCAGAAATTACAGCGCCATTTGAGATAATCTGTTCGTATAGTTTTTTATTTTCTGGCGGATACACTCTATCAACCCCGCATCCAAGCACAGCGATAGTTCTTCCTTTTGCAGCAAGAGCGCCCCTGTGCGCTGCAGAATCTATGCCACGCGCCATTCCGCTTACAATAGTGATTCCAAGTCCGGCAAGCTCCCTGGATATGCGCTCCGAAGTAGCCAAACCATACGGCGTTGGAATTCGTGTCCCGACGATTGCTATAGCATTATTATCATCTTTGCAGATTGCCCCCTTTACGTATAAGTATGGTGGAGGATCTACAATTGAGAGGAGGATCTCTGGATATCCCGTATCTGAGAGAGTTAAAAATTTGACCCCGTGTTTTTCAATAAGGCCTATTTCTTTTTCGACCAGGCTCCACTCTCTAAAATTTTTTATGTTTAAGGCAGTTTTTTTGCCAATACCAGGGATTTCTTCAAGTCTCTTTACAGGCGCTTCAAATATAACTTCAGGCTCTTTGAATTCGTCTATAAGCGCCTTATAGTTTAATCTTCCAATGCCTTTTACACGGCTGAGGGCGAGCCAGTATTTTATTCCGGTAGCCATAAAAAAATAATTAGGCTACAGGCAATAGACATCCGCCTCAGGCGGAGGCAATAGGAAAACCTATAGCCAATAGCCCATCACCTATAGCCTTTTTTATTCCACAGTCCTTACGTTGTCTCCTTTATATATAACCTGCCTGCTATTTGTGATAAATGCAGTTGCTGTATCATCTTCTACAGCTATTACTACAAGCTTACCCAATTCATTATGAGGGAATGTGATTATCCTCTTTTCTTCTGACAGAGGGTCTTTTGCTTTGCCTGCCGGCCTGAATATGTTCATAGTATAACCAACTGCAAGTCCGCTATTCTTGCCGCCATCCAGATATACTATGTCATTTTCAGCCACCCCTACTTTGCCTTCCAATGATTCTATAATCAATCCATCTATTGTCTTCTCTGCCTTTTTTACAACCACCTCTTTTACAGGCGGCTCATAAGGTATAAGCTTTGAGCCTTTTAATATCTCTTTATAGGATTTTTCTATCTTTGCAGTAATTGCGCCTTTCTCATCAATTTGTGTAACTTTAACTACTCCCAAAGTCTCAGTCAAAAAACCTACGGTTTTTCTTGTAACAGGATGTTTTACCTTCCCAACAATTGTAAATATTGTGAATCTATCACCCACATTTACATCAGTCCCTTTTGCAATAGATATAAAGACAATGTCATTTTCCGCCAAAAGCATTTTTTCTTCCTTTGCGCCTATGATTACGCCAACCCCTTCCTTTTTCTTATCAGATATTAAGCCGCGCCTTTCCATCATTGCAGAGGAAATTTTTACAACTATCGGTATTTCTTCTGGCACAGGAGGTATCTGAACTGCTACAACCTCTTCGTCCGGTTTTTCTTCTGTTACTACAGCCGCGGGCTCCTCAGGTTTTTGTAATTTCTCGACAGGGAGCCCCTCTGGCACTGTTGGCTCAGCCTCTACGCCAACCTCTTTAGCCTTTTCTTCTGCCTCAATGGGTTTGGGAAAATATAATCTGATTTTATTGCCAGGATAGATAAGATGTGGATTAATAATATAGGGATTCTCTTTCCAGAGGTCGGGCCACTTGAAAGGGTCTTTTAAGAAGCTATGTGTTATATCCCAGAGGGTATCTCCTTCCTTAACCATATACTCCCCATCTTCTGGAAGTCTGAGCACATCTCCGGTACGCACCCATGATTGCCCCTCATCTTTCTTTTTTTCAGCAAAGGCATCGTTGTAGATTAAAAAAAGCGATAAGCACATTAATAAAAAAATCGTTTTTCGCTTCATTGTTACCTCCGTTAATTAAGTGGTTGCGCCACGCTAAGCGTTGTTTCACTGATTTCCTAATATAAACGCATTAAATAGAATGACATACAAACGCAAGAAATGGCTTTAGATCCGCCTGGACGGACGACGCGGAAAACCGCAGGCGTACTCTTTGCCGTACGTCGAGGCTTGTCCTGAGCATAAGCGAAGGAACTCGACGAGGAGTCCAACCCTGCCCCTGAATGTAGTAATCAGGGGGCAGTATAAAGACATTTATTGCGTTTGTATTAATTATTTCTGGAGCTCTTGCAATTTTGCCTTTGCCTTTGCTGCTGCCTCGGATGCTGGATACTGCTCTACAACCATTTTCAAAGCGTCTATTGCCTTTTCATTGTGGCTAATTTCAATATATGAAAAACCCGCCTTTAGAAGCGCATCAGGCGCCTTATTTTCATTTGGATAGTTGTCAATCACCTTTTTAAATTCCAAAGCAGCCTTTTGATAGTCTTTCTGCGAATAATATACCTCGCCAATCCAGTACTGGGCATTATCAGCAAGCGAATGCCTTGGATAACGCTCAATAAAATCACTGAACTGTTCTGCTGATTCAGGTAATCTACCAGCCATAAACAGGTTTTGCGCCTCATTATAAAGCGCCTCTGGGCTTGATGCGTTCTCTGTCTTTTTAGTCTCTTTTTTTGCCTCTTCTGTCTCGAGCTTTATAATCTTGAGTTCTTCCGGCGGCAGAACAGGCACTGCCATGGTCTTAAGCTCTTCGATTCTCTTTTTGTTAAGAGCAGCCTGCTCCTGAAGAAGGAGAAATTTATTACTCAATTCTTCCACGTTTGCATTTGTTTTAGATTGCCTGCTCTGCAGCTCAGCCAACTGCGATTTAATATCCTTTAATACCTGTTCCTGCTGGGCGCTCATACAACCCGTTATACAGAAACTAATGAACAAAACAAGAAAACCTGTAGGATATCTCATATAATCTATTGCAGCCTCCGAATCAAAACTTAATCTTCTTTAAAATATTTGTCAAGGAAAAATACGAGGCGCTATTGAGAGGGGGCTAATATTACAACAACCTTGCTCCTTTTTCCTCTTGACATAATGCCTTTTAGTTTTAATAATCACTGCATATGGCATATTTCATAAAAATATTATTTGCTCCTCTTTTGATATGCCTCTCTATCGCACCTTTTGCTTTAGCCGAAGACGACCCTTTTATAAAAAATAGGCAATTCATGGTTGAGTATGATATCAAGGGCCGGGGGATTGCAGATAAAAAGATCCTTGATGTGATGCTGAAGGTAAAGAGACACTTGTTTGTGGATAAGGGTCTGCAAAAACAGGCGTATGCAGACCATCCGCTTCCGATTGGTGAAGGGCAGACTATTTCTCAACCCTATGTAGTTGCCCTTATGACAGAGGCGCTTAAATTAAAACCTGGTGACAGGGTGCTGGAGGTTGGAACAGGTTCTGGTTATCAGGCTGCTGTACTTGCTGAGATTGTAAAAGAGGTCTATACAATAGAGATAAGGAAAAATCTTGCGGATATGGCTACAAAGAGGCTAAAAGAACTTGGTTATGCCAATATAAAGGTTAAACATGGCGATGGATATTTTGGCTGGGAGGAGTTTGCGCCATTCGATGCCATAATAGTAACTGCAGCAGCAAATCATATTCCACCATCACTTATAAAACAGCTAAAGGATGGAGGCAGACTCATATTGCCGCTTGGCAGTACATTTTATTATCAAACCCTGACCCTCTTAACAAAGAAGGGTGGGGAACTAAAGACAGAGCAGTTAGGCGGGGTTGCATTTGTGCCAATGGTTGGCGAGGCTCAGAAAGACAGCGCGCGTTAACCAGAGCCTTTGCTTGTATATATTGTTAAAAATGCCACTCCATATAAAATAACTGCTATAAACATTACTCCGCTGAATCCCACACCTATTGCCAGCATTGCAGCCATTATAGAACCTACAACAGAAGAGGCGCCGTTTATCCCCCATGCCCATGGTATGAATTCTTTACCTTTTGCCACTGACAGATGCCTTATACCAAGAGGGAACGGCATCCCCATAAAAAAACCAAGGGGCGCCAGCAGGACAATTGAAAAAAGGACGCGGCCGGCAAATTCCCAGTGAAGTGTCTCAGAGATAATATATTTTAAAAATATGGAATAGAATATCCCCAATAGTATTAAAGGCAGGATAATGCTCCCTTTCCAGCCCTTGTCTATAGAAATCCTTTGACTCGCGAGGCTCCCGATACCTGATGAGAAAAGTATTGTGGCTATGACAACTGTAACCGCATAAATAGGATGGTCCAGATACAGGATAAATCTCTGGATAAGGACTATCTCTAAAAACATAAATCCAAGTCCGATACCGGAAAAGTAAACCCCTACACCAAAAATTTTGGTGTCCCCGCTTAGCAAGTTGTGGGGGTAGATAAGCTCCTGTGATGAATTGACCCCTCGCCTTTCCCTTTTTAGCAGCAGCGGCAGGATTATAATCAGAATACTTATGATTATTGCCTGAACAAGGATGATTGGAATAAGATAGCCCTCTTCCATAAAGTATTGCCATTTGTTGCCTGCCAGTTTATAAGTCTCTATCAGATTTTTTATCTTGAGAAAATGATGGAAGAACGGCCTCTCATCAGTTACCGGAGTGATGTCGAAGATATATTCCTTTATAGCCTTATCCCTCTCAAGGGGGTCAGTAATCCTTGATACGATTTTGAAATAATCATTGTTTGGAAGTTTACTAAAGATATTTGTTTCGTCCTGCTTTATTCCAGGATAATAAACCAGGTCAAATTGCCTCTCCTTTGTAAATCTTTTAATTGCATCTATATCTGATATACCCAGTTCATCTTTCTTTACAAGGATAGTAACGGTATTCCAGCTTCTGATTGCAGCAATGTGCTTATATGCGTCTTTTATCCCAAGGTCTTCCAGCGAAGAAATAATTGTTGAAAATAACCTGAGTTCTGTCCTTGCAGGTGGAAGAAAATAAAGAGTCATTGATAAATAGCCATTTTCTTTCAGATGCTGATAATAATCCTGGAACGCCTCTTTGGTGAGTCTAAAGTCTTCTGTAAGTCCAAATGAACCGCTTTCCCACGGAAGTATGCCGGTAAGATTGATATCGATGATATTGTATAGTCCCTTTGTCTTTAACCATGTCCTGCCAAGGCCGATGTAAGTATTTTCACCATATATACCACCAGAAAAATCCATGAGCCTTTTATTGATTGCCTGCATGGCTATAGGATTATTCTCAATCTTATCTATGTTCTTTGAAAAATAGCAGATGGCTGTTAGGACAGGCAGACCACCTTTAGGTTCCAGTATAAGGATATCCTTATTTTCACCAATAATATAGGGAAGGGATGAGGGAAGGTATTCAATGAATTTTAGCGTTTCTCTCTTGCCGCTGAATCTTGTTACAGCATTCAAATCACCACCATCAACTGCTATCCCAATCTGCTCAGGAAGTTCATCTGTATAGGTAAGGCTCAAGCCAGGCGCATATCTTATCGCAGGGCTTTTAATTATATCTATCCTTGAAGTTGGCCCTCTAAATGTATCTATATGTTCAGCAGACGGATATTGCAAGGCAACCATCATACCTTTATAGGGTGACATCTTTACATTAAAGATAGCTGGAGCAAAGATATATAAAATGATTATAAGGGCAGCGGCAATGGGTATGGCTATTTTTGTCAATCCTTTTTTCCCAAGGCTAAATAAAAACCCACCTACAAGCGGAAGGAGAGAAATAACTATTATTGAGCCTTTTTCATCTAAGGTATTTAAAATAAAGAGAACAAAAACAGAACCAATAGCAGCGCCGATGAGGTCAAAAAAATATACACGGCCTGCCTTTTCCGGCATATATTCCATAGCAGTCAGTATGATAAGACCTGAGAAAAAAAGTGGTATGCCAAGGAAAAGATAGTAAACTCCTATATAAAGTATCTGCCTCCTATCCCAGGCAAGTTTTATAGGATCAAATAAAAGATAGTTTGATATCAGGTAAGCAAGGATTATGGAAAATGACAGAAACAGCGCATATTTTCCAATCCTTTCAGGCCGTTTTGAATCAGGATATAAAGAGGCAAATGTCCCGCTTGCAGCGATTCCAAGCATTGCAATGCTTATCACCATAAAGGCAAAGTGATACCAGAGTGAAATGGAAAATATTCGTGTAAAGGCTATCTCATAGCTAAGAGTTGTTACTGATACAAAAGAGATGGTAAGATATAAAGTGAATTGATTAGCCATAGGAATAAAACTTATCCTCAATCTCGCTTTTCAAAGTATAGCATATTTACCCCCACACCCGGCTAAGCGGGGACACCAAAATTTTTTGTGTGGGGATTTACATAACCATCATAGTATTATATAATATACAAAATTTTCCCGGATTTTATAATGACAAAGATTATAGCAATACTTATGATTTGCCTCTTCATGTGGTCTCCAGCTTACGCAGGCTCATCTGATAATAAAGAAAAGGAGATTGAAATCAACACTGAAAAAATACGGAAAGGCGTAAAAAAGACCGCAGAAGAAGTCGGAGAGGGATTAAAAAAGGCAGCAGATGAAACTGGAAAGGCCCTGGACAAGGCAGGTAAAAAGATAAAAGAGCATGTGTCAATTAAAAAGTCTGATTAACCTGAAAAAAGCAATAGCATTTTTTGATATGGCCTTATATGGAAGGCTGATGGATAACGCCAAACGAATATATCTCCGTATTGGAGAACAGGTAACCCATAAAGCGCATCCAGAATGGGGGGAAGGTATAGTTATTGAAACATCTGATTCATCTATTCCTGGCGGGCTTTCGATGGTAAAGATTGAATTTACTAATGTGGGGCAAAAATCTTTTTTTAATGATTTAGCGCTGCCACAGTGTTGCTACCATGCAGGGGTTAAGAGGGTTAAATAGTAATTTTTAAAAAATATATTCCTGAGCGCTTTGACTTTTAACTAAATTATCAAAAATCTTTACCTACTCTTCGCCACGCAACACCCTTCCCTCAATCCAGTACTCTTCAAAAGGGAAATAATCTTCAACCGTATCATCATTATTAATCCAGAATACAATTTCCTGACCTTTAAGGCCAACTATCTCAGTTCCGCTTATATCCTTTATAAATACTCGATATTCAATGTGCACATTGAAGCGGTCCTGGCCTTCAATATTTTCGAAGCGCAGCAAATCGCTCCTTACAAGCCCTCTTTTTACAAAGCCATCGCTATCCACAATGGTACTATTTGCGAACTCTTTATGTAGCCAAGGCACTATGACAGCTTCGTATATGAATAGGCTCTGAGTGGAAGGCGGTTTAACAACTCGCCATAGATTATGTTCATTCTGATGGGAGGTTGCAATGGTGTGCTGGGTTGAGATTAAGACGAAAAATAGTGAAAGTATTATAAGTGCGGTTCTATACCACATCTTTATTCACCCCCTTTCGTCTTAAGATATGAATGTTACCCACTTTTAAACATAGCTTTCTTATTCCCTAACATTTCTCCTGTATACTTTCTGTATACTTTAAACAGCAATAGTTATGCCACTTTGTGTCTTGAAATTTTAACAAAGCCGTATGCTGGTCTAATATGTTGTTTTTTATAACTTTTTTAGACATTTTTTGCAGTAATTTTCTCTTGGAATCGCCTGTTTAGAAGTGACTGTAGGAAGGACAAGTACTGATAAAATTTTCTATATTATGACAAATTTTGTAACCTAACCCCCCTGCCTCCCTTCCAGAGGGGCTGATGTGGGGGGTAAAATATATTTCACAAACTTGAGATTGAGCCAAATCCTGCCCCTGAACAAAGCGAAGGGGAAGGGTCTCACCCATGAGATTCCTCTCCCGACAGCCATCGGGATCGGAATAAATGCATTAATCACATGTTAAAATACATTTTTGGTTGCATTTACTTTGGTCCGACTATACTCAATGTATAAGCGTCTAAATTTATATACCTCTGGGCTGTTTTCAGTATGTCATCTGCTGTAACTGCCTCTATCTTGCCTGAATATCTTTTATACTCATCGAAACCAAGGCCAAAAAGTTCATTGTTTGCCATATCAGTTGCCTGCGCCATATTTTCCTGCAGACCCATTTCATAACCGCCTATGAGCGCACTCTTTGCCCTCTTTAGCTCTTCATCAGTCACCTTTTCTGTTACAACCTTTTTTAATTCCCTCAATATGCTGCTTATGGCCTTATCTTTTTTTTCAGGGGCTGTTGCTAAATAAATGGCAAACGTACCTGGTTCAATGCCATCTCGTGAGAAGGCGCTTACTGCATAGGCAAGACTCTCTTTATCTCTAAGCTCTACAAATAACCTGCCTCCGTGGCTTCCAAGTATCTCAGCAAGGAGAGTTAAAGGGAATCTCGCCTCGCTGGTAATGGTTGTTCCAAGGAAGCCAAGCCCAATGTGTGTCTGCTGTTTTTCCTTTACATCACCGGTTTTTTTAATCCGCATCTGTCTGCCGTCTATTGGAAGATTTGCTAATGGTTGAGCCTTTTGTTTAAAATTATCAAACAACTCTTCAACCTTTTTTATAACTTCACCCTTTTCTACATCACCCACAATTGAGATAACCATATTCCGCGGGACTATCAGTTTCTTGTAATGATTTGCCAGGTCTTTTCTTTTAAAACTTGAAACAGTCTTCTCAGTCCCAACAACCGGCATCTTGTACGGATGTTTTTCATATAGTGTTTTATAAAATAGCTTGAATGTATAGCCAGGCAGATAATCCTCCTGCCTCTTTATATCTGCAAGTATCTCCTTTCTTGTCTTTTCTACCTCATCCTGAGGAAATGTCGGATTGAGGAGACAGTCTGCTATAATCTCCATACCATCATTAAAAAATCTGGTCAAAAATTTCCCATATATACCAGTAGAGTTTTTGCCTGAAAAACCATTTATGCCCCCTGCCATGCCTTCCACTTCTTTTGCAAGCTCAAGGGCTGTCCTTTTTTGTGTCCCTTTGGTAAGCATCGCTGCAACAAAGTTCCCAAGGCCATTCGTCTTCTCATCCTCATATCTCAATCCTCCATGAAATGTCGAATATACAGCAACCGTGGGGCTTGAGTGGTCTTCTTTTATAATCAGGGTTATGCCATTTTTCAATTTTAGCTCTATTGCCTCGTCAGCCTTTTTTAATAAATTACTTGCCTTTTTACCTTCTTCACTTTCAGATGCTATTTCTTGCGCAAGCGAAAGCCTTGCAACTCCAGCTGCTGAAATAACATCATCCTTGTTTATAATATCTTTATCAGCCTTCGGAAGCATAATAGCAACTGTCATATTGTCTTCTTTCAGATATTGTCTTGCTATTCGTTTAATATCATCAGAAGTTACCTTTGATATGCCCTCAAGATAGCTCTTTTCAAAGGCTATGTCTCCGGCTGTTACCTCAAAATATCCGAGCTGTCTTGCCCTTCCCTCCATTGTCTCCCGCTCATACACAAAGTCGCTTTCAAGATTTAATTTTGCCTTATTTAGTTCAGTAACAGATACACCGTCGTGTTTTACCTTCTCAATTTCCTTCATAACTTCTTCAATCGTCCTTTTTGCATTTTTTGCTTCAAGATTTGCATTCACGAAAAATACCCCTGGCTCTTTAGGCGTCATTGCGTAAGTTGAAATGCCATGGACTATCTGCTCCCTCTCTTTAAGCCTCTGATAAAGCCTTGAACTTTCCCCCTGCCCAACAATATTTGCAAGCACATCTATTGCGTATGTGTCTGGATGGCTTAAGCTTGGTATGTGAAATGCCATGGCGAGATGAGATTCTTTTATCTCTTCGCCTGAAATGATCGTCCTGAGCTCTTTTTGTAAAGGTTCTTGAGGTCGAGGTTTGTGCAGCTCAGCGCCTGGTTTAAAATCCTTAAAACTATTCTTTATGACATCCAGCGCTTTATTTTTATCAAAGTCTCCGACTATAACAAGCGTCATATTATTAGGGGCATACCATCTCTTAAAAAAATCAATGATCTGTTCCCGCGTAAAGCTCTTTACGGTATCGGTAAATCCTATAACAGGTTTTTTATATGGGTGGGTCGTATATGCCGTTGAAAGGATATTTTTGTAAAGCTTTCTGCCAGGGTCGTCCTCACCCATCCTTATTTCTTCAAGCACAACCTCCAACTCTTTTTTAAGTTCGTCTGGATCGAAAGACGAGTACTGTATTGCATCTGATAAAATATCCAAACCAGTGTCGAAATATCTGCTGGCTACCGCAAGGTGATATACTGTATTGTCGTATGATGTAAAGGCATTGATATATCCGCCTGCTGCCTCAACCTCGCCAGCAATTTGTCCAAGTTTCCTCTTCTCGGTGCCTTTGAAAAGCATATGTTCAAATACATGGGCAATACCTGCCTCTTTTTCAGTCTCATCTGCGCTGCCAACCCTGACAAACATCTGAAATGCAACAACCCTTGCAGAATGGTCTTCTTCGAGTATGACTGTCATACCATTATTAAGTTTAGTTTTAAATACTCCATTGGTCTGGGCACTCGCATAGTTTAAAGAGATGTATAATAATGAAATGATACCTATTAATACGCTTGAGATTCTTAATTTCATGTCACTCTCCTTATAAAAAATTTTTTAGATACAATGCATAGCTTAAAACAATGAGAAAAAAATTTCAACAAATTGTCGAATTGGGTAAGTATCCAAAATTTCGGCTCATCCCTAATTATGGCACAAAGAAAGCCTCAATCCTGCCTGTCGACAGACAGGAGAAGCAGGCTTTAAGGCTGGTTGCGG
>MGQA01000098.1:0-18602 GCA_001797665.1 Deltaproteobacteria bacterium GWF2_42_12
CTACAACAGAAAGACTCTGGATTCCCGCTTAAAGATTGCGGGAATGACAGCATGTGAAGTTTTTGATTTATGTCAATACAATTTTGAGACCCTTAATATCTATAAATTGAAGGAAAATATTATTAACCTTGATAGAGTCTTGACAATCTTTTATGCACTCAAGGGTTAGCAGGCTGTTGAAAAAGTCTTCACCAGCCTTGATTACACAGATTAGAGAAAATGATTACCCAGATATTTACAGAAATTTCAAGGAGTTTTAATCTGCGTAATCCCGAATAGTCGGGATGTAATCGGAGATTGTTGAGTTTTTCAACAAGCTCTTAGAGTTTTATAGGATAATAGATAAGGGTAGGGGGTCAAATCGGATGAACGCAGCAACTATAATGACAACTAATGTTGCCACAACTAAATGTGGAATCACTGTAGCAGAGGCAGTGAAGACATTAAAAGATTCACGGGTAAGACAACTTCCGGTTGTAGAGGATAATAATAAAGTAATTGGCTTGCTGACCTCAAGAAAGCTTTTATATCTTACCTTGCCAAGATATATCTCAGAGGGATTGTTGAAGGATGTAAAATTTGCGCCTGACCTGCCTCAATTTCACCAAAAGACAGCGGAACTTGCTGGCAAAGATGTCTGCGAGGTTATGGATAGGGAGTTTGTAAAGCTCGGCCCAGAGGTATCTGTCATGGAGGTTGCCACTGTATTTGTAAGTTCAGAGAAGCCTATAGAGTGCATCCTTGTTGTAGACAATGAGGATAGACTTTTGGGCATAATCTCGCCATGGGATATATTTAAAAGGTTATGCGAATACACGGAGAAGAAAGGTTAAGGCTGAGATTGAGACTAAGGAGATAAGTATTTCCTCAATCTTAACCTAAACCTCAATCTTGAACGGAATGCTTCTCACAATTCAGCCCCGATGTTACATAGGGACGAGGTTCTTCAACTTATGGATTCAACGATTGGCATATATATACATATTCCCTTTTGCGTAAAGAAGTGTCCATACTGTGATTTTAATTCTTTAGCAACAGCGCATGTTCCTGATAAATATATAGATGCAGTATTAAAGGAATTGCTAACCCATGTGAAAAAAAATCCTGCCATAACAAGCAAGGAGCTCGAAACTGTCTATATCGGAGGCGGGACTCCTTCGCTTGTAAGTCATAATAATTTAAAAAGACTCATACAGGTGGTAAAGCAGACCTTTTTGGCTCAGCAAAGACTGGAGATTACTGTTGAAATAAATCCCGGGTCTGTGACAGAAGAGTGGCTTTATGCTATTAAAGACATTGGTATAAACCGCCTGAATATTGGCGTCCAATCATTTAGCAACAATACGCTAAAATCACTTGGCAGGATTCACTCTGCTGAAGATGCGTTGAGATGTTACGAATATGCGAGAAGGGCTGGCTTTGATAATGTCGGGATTGACTTTATCTTTGGTGTGATGAACCAATCTTTAAAAGAGTGGGAAAAGGATTTAGGATTAGCCATTTCTTTAAGACCTGAGCACATATCTATCTATAATCTTACCATAGAGCCTGGGACACAATTTTATAAACTGCAAAAAAATGGCAAGCTGACTCTGCCGTCTGAAGAGGGGGAGATTTTGATGTATGAGGATGCTATTGATAAACTTATTAGCGCAGGCTACAATCAATATGAAATATCCAATTTTTCAATAAATGGTTTTGAGTCGAGGCACAATCTCAGATATTGGCTTCTTTTGGATTACATCGGACTCGGAGCTGGCGCGCATTCATATATATCATCCTCTGATAGAGATGTTCAGAGGCGGGGCCCTGATAGAAGCCTTCAGGGACAGGCCTCTAATCTGGGTGTTAGATGGTGGAATGTGGAGGGACCTGATGTGTATATGCACCGTATACAGGATGCAGGATTAGCTATCGCAGGAGAAGAAAGATTAACAAGACAGGAGGCTATAGAAGAGGGTATATTTCTTGGTTTGAGAAAGACGCGGGGAATAGATGATGATTGGTTTTCAATGCGATTTAATAAAACTTTAAAGGATTTATACTTACCTGTTATCGAGAGGCTTAGAAAACAAGGACTCATTTGCGAACAAGGTAACAACATAAGGCTTACCCGAAGAGGGGTTCTTATGTCAAATGAGGTATTTCTTCAATTTGTGTAATTTATCACCAACCAAAAGATTTTAGAATGGGAGTTACACTACAGAATAAATTTTTTAAGGCCTTCTGTTCTTGACAAAACAATTATACTATTGATATTTTAAATCATTAGATATTAGATATTTATGGGGGTAAAGATGGTATTAGCTATGTCCGATAGGACGCCAAATCGTGTCAGGGATCTGCTCCAGGCAATAATCACACAGTATATTGTTTCAGGCGAACCAGTTGGCTCAAGCATTTTGGCGCAGAAATATATATCAGATTTGAGTCCTGCAACCATAAGGAACACAATGTCAGCTATGGAAGATATGGGCTATCTATCGAAACCTCATACCTCTGCAGGAAGAGTCCCTACTGACATGGGGTTCAGATTTTATATTGATAGTATTTTAGAGGTGAGGGAGCTATCTAAGGCAGAACGGGAGAAGATTAAGGAAAAGTACAGGGAGGCGTCGGAAATTGATGCGGTCATGCAGGACACCTCTAATATTCTGTCAAGCCTGTCAAACTGTATGGGGGTGGTGCTTGCCCCTCGCTTTGATAATATCTTTATAAAACACATAGAGTTTGTAAGACTGAGCAGAACTCAGATCATGGTATTGATTGTCTCAACCTCTGGTATAGTCCAGAACCGCATTGTCAGGATAGACGATGAGCTAAAACAGCATGAACTCGAAAAAATGACTGGCTATTTAAACGAAATTGCAAAGGGGTTGACGCTCCGAATGCTCAAACATAAAATAATAGAGGAGATGGAAGAGGAAAAAAACCTCTATGACCAGCTTCTTAAAAAAGCGCTTGTATTGAGTAGAATTGCCCTGGATGAGACAAAACAGACTGATAATATATATATAGAAGGTAAGACAAACATTCTGGAGCAGCCGGAGTTTGTAGATGATTTGGAGCAGATGAAGTTGTTATTTAAGGCATTTGAGGAAAAATCTGTTCTTGTTAACATCTTAGATAAGGCTATGAATGCCCTTGGAATTCAGGTATCCATTGGTTCTGAGAATGGGGTTGGCGATATACAGGGGTGCAGTATTATAACTTCTCCATATAGTAGTAATGGAAATATACTTGGCACGCTTGGCGTTGTAGGTCCGGTGAGGATGAATTATGCTAAAATAATTCCGCTGGTCAGCTATACTGCAAACCTTTTGAGCGAAATAATGACGCAGAGAGAGACAATCTAATAAAAATACATTAAGGAGGATGACATACATAGGGTAAAATATATGGCTAAAAAAGAAAAAGAAAACGCAGAATTGGAGTTGCCAAAAACCGAAGGCGAAGAGGCCCAAGAGGAAAGAGCGCCTGCCGCAGGCCCAGCAGAGCCAACCGAAGAGGAATTGAAAAGGCTGAATGAATGCCTGGAAGCAAAGACAAAGGAGGCGGCAACTAACTATGATAAGTTCTTGAGGGCTTGCGCTGACTTTGAAAACTACAAGAAAAGGGTAGAAAAGGAAAAAGGGGAATTAGTAAGCTTTGCAAATGAAAGGCTGATAAAAGAGGTTATTCCAGTGGTAGACAACCTCGAAAGGGCTATTGACCATATACCTGCCCCTGAAGAGCAGGGAGAAGGTGAATCTGACCTTTCAGCTGTTAAGGATGGAATAAAGCTTGTTCTTGATAATCTTTTGGCAGTATTAAAGAAGTTTGGCGTTGAGGTTGTGTCTGCTGTAGGTGAAAAATTTGACCCAACAAAACACGAGGCTGTGGCGCAGGAGGAAACAACCGAACATGAACCAGGTATTGTTATTAAAGAGTTCCACAAATGTTATTATCTTAATAATAGACTTATAAGGCCCGCTATGGTGGTAATATCGAAGACTCCAGAGCCATCAACTCCATCAACTGGGACGGAAGAGGTAACAGAAGGAGAAGATTAGATAGTATTGCAAAATGTAAATTGCAAAATGCAAAATTAAAGAGGTTTTACAATTTAAAATTTGCATTTTGTATTTTTCATTATTCAATGGAACAGCGTGACTTATGGCCCATATAATTGGAATAGATTTAGGAACAACATATTCCTGCGTTGCTGTCATGGAGAATGGCAGCCCACTGGTTATTCCCAATCAGGAAGGGGCAAGGACAAACCCATCTATTGTTGCATTTACTGACTCTGGAGAGAGGCTTGTGGGTCATGCTGCAAAGAGACAGGCTGTTGTAAACCCTTCAAATACGCTTTATGCAATAAAGAGGCTTATTGGCAGACGCTATGATACGCCTGAGGTTCAACGAACACAGGAGCTTGTGCCATTTAAAATTGTGCAGGCGCAAAATAGCGACGCCTGGGTTAAAATAAAGGTGAAGCTATTAAGTCCATCTGAAATATCTGCAATGGTGCTTCAGCGCATGAGGGATATTGCAGAAGATTATCTTGGAGAAAAGATAACCGATGCTGTCATTACTGTTCCTGCATATTTTAATGACAGCCAGAGGCAGGCAACAAAGGATGCAGGTCAGATTGCAGGCTTGAATGTTTTAAGAATTATAAATGAGCCTACAGCGGCAGCCCTTGCCTACGGCCTCGACAAGAAAAAAAAGGATGAAAGGATTGCCGTGTTTGACCTTGGCGGAGGGACGTTTGATATATCCGTCCTTGAATTGAGGGAAGGGGTTTTTGAGGTAAAGGCTACAAATGGCGATACATTTTTGGGCGGCGAAGATTTTGACCAGAGAATCATTGATTTTCTTATGGAGGATTTCTTAAAAGAAAATGGCATAGATTTAAGCCAGGATAAAATGGCGCTTCAGAGGCTTAAAGAGGCGGCTGAAAAGGCCAAGTGTGAGTTGTCATCGGTTATAGAAACAGAGATACATCTTCCGTTTATATCTGCAGATAAATCAGGGCCAAAGCACCTCCGCAAAAAGATAAGCAGGAGTCAGATGGAAAGGTTAGTAGATGACCTTGTTGAAAGACTTACTATGCCGTGCCACATTGCCCTTTCAGATTCTGGGCTCGACGCTAAAGATATTGACGAGGTTATTCTTGTTGGCGGCATGACAAGGATGCCGCGAGTGCAAAAAAAGGTTGAAGAGATATTCTCTAAACCTCCAAATAAAGGAGTCAACCCTGATGAGGTGGTTGCTATCGGCGCTTCTATACAGGGTGGCGTTCTGAAGGGCGAGGTAAAAGATATAATACTGCTTGATGTAATACCTCTTTCTATTGGTGTAGAAACAAAAGGCGGTGTCTTTACTAAACTGATACATCGGAATACGACAGTGCCTACTAAGAAGAGCCAGATTTTCTCAACAGCTCAGGATAACCAGACAATGGTTTCCATACATGTTGTTCAAGGTGAAAGGGAATTGGCAAAGGATAATAAATCACTTGGGAGATTCGAACTGGTTGATATCCCGCCGCAACCTATGGGTGTTCCGCAAATAGAGGTGGCATTTGATATAGATGCCAACGGCATTCTCCATGTCTCTGCAAAAGACCTTGGAACAAGCAAGGAACAGTCAATAAAGATTAAGGCCTCATCAGGTTTAAATCAATCAGAGATAGAAAAGATTATAAAAGACGCTGAAAAACATCAGGAAGAGGATAAAAAGAGGAAAGAGCTTGTTGACAGCAAAAATACGGCGCACAGCATGATATATACAACGGAAAGGCTATTGGCAGAGATGGGGAGTCGTCTTAGCGAGACAGATAAAAAGCTTGTTGAAGATGCACTGGTTGGTTTAAAAAGAGTTGCAGAGGGTTCGGACTTAGATGCCATAAAGGCAGCAACGGACAGGCTGCTTCAGGTATCAGCAAAATTGACAGAAAGGATGTAAAGGGCAGGATAAGGTTGGGGTTAAGGTTAAGGAAAGACAAAGAATAGTTTTTCTCAACCTCAACCTCAACCTTATTATTTTTATGACAAAAAAAGACTTTTATGAAATATTAGGGATTAGTAAAAATGCCTCTGATGAGGAGATAAAAAAGGCATTCAGGCAGCTTGCGCATAAGTACCACCCTGACAAGAATCCTGACGACAAGAATGCGGAAGAGCGCTTTAAAGAAATAAATGCCGCATATGAGGTTTTAAAGGATCCTGAAAAAAGGGCGCAGTATGACAGGTTTGGTTATGCAGAGACAGGGGCAGGGTTTGGGCCAGGGCCTGGATTTGGTTTTGATTTTCAGGACCTTTTCGGCGATGTGTTTGGGGATTTCTTTGGCGCAACCAGAAGACGCACAAGGGGGCAGCGCGGCGCAGACTTAAGGTATGACTTAGAGGTAACCTTTGAAGAGGCAGCCTTTGGCGTTGAAAAGAAGATAAAGGTTCCAAAGACAGCTAAATGCCAGAAATGCCATGGGAGCGGGGCAAAACCGGGGACTTCTCCTGAAACATGCTCAACCTGCCATGGCAGGGGGCAGGTTAGCTATCAGCAGGGGTTTTTTAGTATATCCCGCCCATGTTCTCGCTGTAGAGGCGAAGGTACTGTAATAAAGGAGCTATGCGGTGAATGCAACGGCGCAGGTCGCGTTAATAGTGTCCAGAGTCTTACAATTAAGGTCCCTGCCGGTGTTGAGGCTGATACAAGGTTAAGATTATCAGGGGAGGGCGAATCGGGTGTCCACGGCGGCCTGCCAGGAGACCTTTATATTGTTATAAATGTCCAACCACACCCGATATTCCAGAGACAGGATGATAATATAATATGCGAAGTTCCAATAAGTTTCCCTCAGGCGACACTTGGCTGCGAGATAGATGTGCCAACCATTGAGGGAAATGTAAAGCTAAAGATTCCTGCAGGCACACAATCCGGCAAGGTATTAAGGCTCAAAAATAAAGGAATAGCCTCGCTTCATACCGGCCAGAGGGGCGACCATAATGTAATTATAAAGGTAGAGACGCCGACAAAACTTACAGCCAAACAGAAAGAGTTGCTTGAGGAGTTTGCAAAAATAAGCGGCGAAGAGACAAACCCTATAAAGAAAAATTTTTTAGAAAAGATGAAGGGATTGTTTGAATGATAAAGCTTGCAACTAACTCTATTACCATGCAAGATGTAAGATGCAAGATACAAAATGTAAAAAATATTTTTTTAATTTTGACCTTTACAATATGCAATCTTCATTTTGCAATATTCTCTACACAGGCTTATTCTCAAGAGGCGCAACTACCATCTGCTTCAACTCCCCCCGCTGTCCGTATTGGCGTTATACTTCCCTTGAGCGGGAAATACAGCCAATTTGGCGAACAGGCGTTAAAGGGTGTACTACTTGCGTCTGATGTCTTTGATTTAGCGCTGAAGAAAAATGAAGGTCTTAACATAGAGGTAGTGGTCAGAGATACAAGAGATGATCCGATTGCCTCAGAGAAGGCGGTAGAGGAGCTTGTTAATGAGGTGGGGGTTGTCGCAATAATAGGACCGCTTTTAAGTGTTACTGCTACAGAGACTGTTAAAAAGGCCCAGGAAGTAAGTGTGCCGTTGATTGCGCTTTCTCAAAAGATAGGTGTTACCGGCACAGGGGATTATATATTCAGGAATTTCCTTCTGCCATCTGAGCAAACAAAGGCCATTGCAAGCTATGCGATAGACAAGTTAAAATATAAGAAATTTGCAATACTTTACCCGAGTAGCCCATATGGAATAGAGCTCGCTAATCTCTTTAAAGAAGAGGTTAAAAAAGGCAAGGGAGAGATACTTGCGGAAGAGCAATATAGAGAGGGGCAAACGTATTTTGGCGATGAAATAGTAAGGTTGTTTAAGATAAAGGAGACAGAGAAAAAAGAGGGCAGGAGGAGGATTAAGACCTATGAAAGGGCTGTGACAGTGGATGCCTTGTATATACCTGACTATTTTGATACCATCGGTTTAATAGTCCCTCATCTTGCGTATTATAATGTAAAGGATGTAAAACTCCTTGGTTCGAATGGATGGAACTCCCCAAAGCTTATAGAGCTGGCAGGTAAATATGTCGAAGGCGCTATTGTTGTAGATGGTTTTTTTGCAGGCAGCAGAAGGGAAAATACTATACAGTTTGTATATAGTTTTAAAAATATTTATGGCGCAGAGCCTGACATATTAGCAGCACAGGCATATGATGCAACAAAGATGATAGTGGAGGCTATTATTGGAGGGTTTAAGGAAAGAAATGAGATTAGGGATAGACTTGCAAGCCTGAAAGACTTTCCAGGTGCAACAGGCACTATTGCCTTTGATAAAAATAGAGAGACCGCAAAAGGGCTTTTTATATTGACGGTAAAGGATGGAAAGATAGTAGAGATAGAGTAATACAATTTACGATTCCCTGATAAAGACATTCAGGGGCAAGTTTAGACTTTTAAATCATAATTAGTAAATCGTAATTCAACTATGTCAAAACTCACCCACATAGATAAAAAAGGCAAGGCAAGGATGGTGGATGTAACCGCAAAAAAGGCAACAAATAGGGAGGCGATTGCAAAGGGAAGGGTTTTTATGCAGCCTCGGACATTTAAGGCGGTTTTGAATAATACGATTCAGAAGGGTGATGTTCTGGGGGTTGCGAGGATTGCTGGTATTATGGCGGCAAAAAGGGTTGCAGACATAATACCTTTATGCCACCCGTTGAATGTAACATCAGTAGATATATCGTTTGAACCGATACAAAAGAGTCATTGCATAAATGTAACAGCCACTGCTAAGGTTACCGGCCAGACTGGCGTTGAGATGGAGGCATTGGCAGCCGCCTCTGTAGCAGCACTTACTATATATGACATGTGCAAGGCTATGGATAAAGAAATGACCATCTCTGACATAAGGCTTGTGAAAAAGACAGGCGGGAAGAGCGGAAAGTATGTAAGAGCAGAGACAGACTAAGGCTAAGGTTGAGACTGAGGAAAAAACCTTAAAAACTTAATCTAATTTTATCCTCAACCTTAGCCTTAGTCTGTTTTTCTTTCAGTTTTTATGTTTACATCGCTCTCTATTTTGGGTATAATTTGCCGTTATGGAAAAGGAAAGATTGGAATTTTTTAAAAATCTACTTAATTCAAAGCTTGAAGAACTGGTCGCAGGGGCTGGCAAGGCAGTTACAACCATGAGCTCCTCCAGGGAAGAAAGCTTTCCAGACCCTACTGACAGGGCATCCCATGAGACCGATAGAAATTTCCTGCTGAGGGTAAAGGATAGGGAAAGAAAACTTATAGCAAAGATACAGGAAGCCCTGAAGAGGATAGATAACGGTACTTATGGAATCTGTGAGATATGCGGTGAGGATATATCAGAAAAAAGACTTGAGGCAAGGCCTGTTACAACCTCTTGCATAAAATGCAAAGAAGAAGAAGAGGCGCAGGAGAAACAGAGAAAGATAGGCTAAAGAGGGGTGTATGCCTGAGCTTAGAAAAGACCCTATAATCGGAAGATGGGTAATTATCTCAACAGAGCGTGGCAAGCGTCCCTCTGAATTTGTAGTTCAACACCCCCCTACTAAAAACGGATTCTGTCCGTTCTGCCCTGGAAACGAGGACAAGACCCCCCCTGAAATACAGGCTTATAGACCCGATGGGTCAAAACCAAATACTACTGGATGGAGTCTTAGGGTAGTGCCAAATAAATACCCTGCACTCCGCATAGAGGGAGACATCAATAGAGAGGGAGACGGTGTTTATGACAAAATGAATGGCGTAGGCGCTCATGAGGTTATAATTGAGTCAGTTAATCATAAGGACGCCCTCTCCACTGTATCAGATAAGCAGTTTGAGGACATCCTGTGGTCATATAGAGATAGAATAATAGATTTAAAAAAAGACCCAAGGTTCCGTTATATCCTGATATTTAAAAACCACGGCGAGGCTGCGGGCGCCTCGCTTGAGCATACACATTCACAGCTTATTGCGCTCCCGATTATACCCAAAAGGGTTGCAGAGGAGCTGGATGGCTCTCTTGAATATTATAATTATAAAGAGCGATGTATCTTTTGTGATATTATACGTCAGGAAATAATGCAGGGTGTTCGTATAGTAGCCGAGAATTCTGATTTTATTGCAGTAACCCCTTATGCCCCCAAAGCACCATTTGAGATATGGATACTTCCCAAGAAGCATGACGCTGCATTTGAGAATGCCCAAAAGCACCAATACGAGAATCTAGCCAAACTATTTTCCAACACCCTGAAAAGGATGGACAAGGTTCTAAACTCTCCGCCCTACAACTTTATACTGCACACATCTCCTCTCAAAGACGGGGACAGCCAACACTATCACTGGCATTTTGAGATAATGCCTACTCTTATCAAGGTTGCAGGTTTTGAGTGGGGGTCAGGGTTTTATATAACCCCAACTCCACCAGAAGAGGCAGCAAAGTTTTTAAGAGAAGCAAAAATATAGTCAAGTATGCAGTAAGCAGTATGGAGTAAGCAGAAGGTATTGCATGAATGCTGTGGCTGTATCAGCCTGCTGCGTACTGCTTACTGCCTACTACATACTGTAAAACTATGGGCTATGATATCCTTTCAAAAGTTATTGAGCTTACAGATTCAACAGATGCCCTTGAAAAAAGGTTGAAAGATGTTGCCAATCTGCTTGCACACTCATTTGTCTTTGACCAGTGCGCCATATATCTCTTAAATCAGGAAAAACATATTTTAAATTTAACTGTAGCAGCAGGGCGAAAAAAGGGGTGCAAAGCGGAATATAAAGAGAATGAGGGTTTGCCTGGCCTTGCTATCAGAAATGGGAAGCCTGTATTTGCAACCCAAGCTATGCCTGCCAAAGAAACGTGGCAAGGGGTTATTGATAAAGGAATGAATGGATATAAGACCATAGTCTGCTATCCAATAAAAGACGATTGGCTTCATGGGGTTCTTTATCTTAAAAATAAAAGGAAAAAGGCTATTACCCATAAACAAAAGAGGCTTCTCAATGTAATTACACTTCAACTTGCCACAGCCATTAAGAACTATCAGTGTATAGTTAATTTGAAAGATATAAATACAAAGATGCAGGACATGCAGGCAAGGCTTGTCCATGCAGAGAAACTGCTTGCCCTTGGCGAATTGGCTGCATCCCTTGCCCATGAGATAAGAAACCCACTTATGTCCATTGGTGGTTTTGCAAAAAGGCTTTATCAGCAATTAGGCACAGATAGTCCTTATATTGGATATATTGATAGAATCGTCAAAGAGGTTGCAAGGCTTGAAAGGCTTATGGACAGGATAGTCCATTTTTCAAGGGAAAGTAGAAGTGTTTTCTCTGTTGAGGATATAAATGGCATAATAGACGAGGCTATTACCTTTTTTGAGGAAGATTTCAAAAGAAGCGGTATTACCGTTGTAAAAGAACTTTCCATCGGAATGCCCAAAATAGAAGTAGACCGCCAGCAGATGAGATTGGTCTTCAATAATCTTATGACAAACGCTATCCAGGCAATGACAAAGGGTGGTGTTCTTACAGTGCAGACTCATCAGGATGGCAACTGGGTCGTTGCAGAGGTCGATGATACTGGCGGAGGCATTGATCCGAAGATAATAAGCAATATATTTAATCCATTTTACACTACTAAGGAATCGGGCACTGGTCTCGGCCTTGCAATAACACACTCAATCATAACAAATCATAAAGGCATAATAGAGGTTAATAATAATATAGGCGTGGGAGTAACCTTTATCATAAAACTGCCCCTTGCAGGCAAAGAAGATAGAATATTAGAGGCATCATGAATTTTGTTAAAGAAAGATGAAATACAAGGGAGAGTTAGCGAATTTGAGAATTGGTTAATTAGCAGGCTGTTGAAAAAGCCATCAACAGCCTTTATTACACAGATTACAATCAGATTACACCGATTAAAGATATTGCGGAATCAAAGAGTTAATAATCTGTGTAATCTTTTAAAAATCGGTGTAATCAGTTGCCACGCATTTTTCAGTGGCAACTAAATAGGAGGGCATCATGAAAGAAAAGATACTGGTGGTAGATGATGAGGAGGGAATACGGCTGTTATACAAGGAAGAATTAGAAGATGAAGGGTTAAATGTGCAATTAGCAGCATCCGGAGAAGAGGCCCTTGCCAAGCTGGAACAAGACAAGTTCGACCTGATAGTCCTTGATATAAAGATGCCGGGGATGGATGGCATAGAGGTGCTCAGGAGAGTCAAAGAGAGATGGAAGAACCTTCCTGTAATCCTCAGCACAGCATATCATCACTATAAACAAGAATTTGGCACATGGGCATCTGACGCCTATGTGGTGAAATCATCTGACCTGAAAGAGCTAAAAACAACCATCAAAGATATCCTTAACACAGGCAGAAAATGATACTCCTTACCGGCGCTACAGGCTTTGTTGGAGGCAACCTGCTTAAAGAGATGCTTAATCAGGGGTTTAAAGTGCGATGCCTTGTCAGAAACCCTTCAAAAGCAGAGGCTATAAAACAGGCTGGAGTAGAACTGGTACAGGGCGATGTAACAGACAGAGATTCCATTGCAAAGGCGCTTGAAGACGGCAAAGTGGAAGCAGCGGTTCATCTCGTTGGCATATTGGCAGAAACTAAAAATACAACCTTTAAGGTCATCCACACAGAGGGCACAAGAAACATGGTGGAGGCTTGCAAACAAAAGAATGTAAAGAGGTTTATCCACATAAGCGCGCTTGGCACAAGAGAGAATGCAAGGAGCGAATATCACAAGACAAAATGGGAGGCAGAGGAGATAATAAGACATTCCGGCCTTGAATACACTATCTTCAGACCATCAGTCTTATTTGGCAAAGAAGATAAATTTGCAAATCTCTTTGCCAACATTATTAAGATTTCTCCATTCATCATGATTCCAGGAAACGGCAAAAACAAGATGCAGACTGTATCTGTAAAAGACCTTGTTAAGGCTATGACAATGGCAATAAACCCCCACACCAATGATTTTGGTGTGGGGGTAAAGGATTCAAAACATATAAACAAGGTGTATGAGATAGCAGGACCTGAAAAACTTGCCTTTAATAAAATAATTGATACAATATGCAGGGTCCTGGGAAGAACAAGGCTCAAGATTCACATCCCTATGTCCCTTATGCGGCCAGGCGCACTCATTGCAGAATGTATCTTCCCCAAGCCGCCAATCACCAGAGACCAGCTCTTGATGCTTGAAGAAGACAATATAACTGAGAATAATGCACTGGAATCAATTTTTGGCATTAAGCCGGTGGGGTTTGAAGAAGGGATAAAGGGGTATTTAGCTACTTAGCTATCAAGCTATCCAGCTATCAAGATTCTAAAGTTCAATAGCTCGGTAGCTTGATTGCTATTTTAATGGGGCGGTAGCTCAGTTGGGAGAGCGTCACGTTCGCAACGTGAAGGTCGCCGGTTCGATACCGGTCCGCTCCACCATTTCCTCAGCTATTATTATGGCACGCTATATTGCTCCTTTGCCCCTTCTCCCTTACCACATCTTCATCCATCCCAAAAAGTTTAGCAAGCAGGCTATAAAGCCGTAAACCTTTACCCGAAAAATGCATTTGGTTTTTATTTTTCGGGTCAAACGCAAGGTTTGAGCCAAAGACAAGGAAAAGCTGGTTGGACAAAACGGAGCATACTGTTTTAAGTATGTGAGTATTTGGACAGCCAGCTTTGACGCAGTATTTGGCCAAAGATTGCGTTTGCCAAAAAATGCAACTGCATTTTTTGGGTTTAGGCGCTTTTTTTGTAATGTGCTGTATACCAATCTATAACCTGCCTAATCATTTTCTGATAGGAGGTATGCTGCTTCTTTGCCTCCTCCTTAAAAAATTCAATGCTTGATTTTCTCAAGGCAATCGTCACTTTAACATTTTCCTCTTTTAATATCAGCTGATCCGGTGGGGGAAGAAAGTCTTTAACAACTCTCAGTTTACCCATAGGTTCGTCAGTATATTTTATTTTGCTCTTCATATATCCTCCTCACTTTTCTCCAATATCCTGCGCCATAGATGCGGATAACATTATCTCTGTATGTGAATCTAACCGTCACAATTCCCTCGGCGACGCGGCCAATACAGTGAAGCTCCCCGTCCACAGGAGGGGGCATTCTGCAGCATTTTCGGAAATATTTGGGATTATTAGCTTGAGAAAAGGGGAATATGGGAAGCGTCCCTCGCAGCCTGCTCTAGTTCATCACGGAGCATACCGATGATGACCTTATCTTTTTCCACCACTTTCATACGATTATTATCGCTTTTGTGGTGGAAAATTGCAAGTATTTCTTCATTCCTGTCTGCCGTGACACAGGCAGGCAACCCCAAACTCTCTCAAATTCCTCTTTATCAGCGCCTCAAGTTTTACACTTTCTGCAAACTCTTCTTCCAGCTTTGCGGTAAGCCGCTTCATCTTCTCATTAAATGGCTCATCGTCTTCTTCTATGTCTTCAGCGCCAACATATCTTCCGGGTGTGAGGACATAGCCGTGTGCTTTGATTTCCTCTATGGTTGCACTCTTGCAGAAGCCGGGGATGTCTTTGTATTCTGCGGCGTCTTTTTCTCCCCGCCATGCGTGATAGGTATTGGCAATCCTCGTTATCTCTTCATCGGATAATTCTCTGTGAGTTCTGTCAATGAGATGACCCATCTTGCGGGCGTCTATGAATAGTGTTTGACATCTTCTATCTCTGAATTTGCCTGCCTGCGCCGTGCGGAGCGCGGCAGGCAGGCTGTTTTTCTTGTTGCGGGTTAAAAACCATAAACATGCAGGGATTGGCGTTGTATAAAAAAGCTGCCCCGGCAGGGCTATCATGCAGTCAACTAAATCCGCTTCTATAATATTTTTGCGAATATCCCCTTCGCCTGATTGGTTTGAGGACATTGAGCCATTGGCAAGGACAAAACCTGCTATGCCGTTTGGTGAGAGATGATGGATGAAATGCTGAACCCATGCAAAATTGGCATTGCTGACAGGAGGGGTGCCGTATCTCCATCGCACATCTTCACGAAGAAGTTCCCCTTTCCAATCGCTTACATTAAAAGGCGGATTTGCGAGGATAAAATCTGCCTTAAGGTCTTTTTGAATGTCCTGCCTGAATGTGTCTGCATGATGAGAGCCGATATTGCCTTCAATTCCCCTTATGGCAAGATTCATATTGCAGAGGCGCCATGTTGTAGGGTTGGATTCCTGACCATAAATAGAAATATCCCCTTTTCTGCCACCATGCGCCTCAATAAATTTTTCTGACTGGACAAACATGCCGCCTGAACCGCAGCACGGGTCATACACCCTGCCTTTGTATGGCTCTATCATTTCAACGAGTATTTTTACGACCGACTGCGGCGTATAAAACTCACCGCCGCCTTTGCCTTCGGCAGATGCAAACCTGCCGAGGAAATACTCATACACACGGCCAAGTATATCCTTTGAGCGGCTTTCTGCATCACCAAGCCCGATTGTTGCGATAAGGTCAATAAGTTCGCCGAGGGTATGTTTATCAAGTGTAGGCCGAGCATAATCTTTTGGCAGGACACCTTTTAGTTTTGAATTTTCTTTCTCAATAACAACCATTGCATCATCAATGATTTTGCCAATGGTAGGCTGTTTAGCATTCGCCTGAAGATAAGACCAGCGGGCATCTTTTGGAACCCAGAAGATATTTTCAGAGAGATACCCGTCACGGTCTTCAATAATTCCATACCTTGCTTCTGGTTCCTTAACATAGTATTCGCTTGATGGGTCTTTTGCCGATGATTCCAACTGGCTGCGCCTTTCTTCAAAGGCATCGGAGATGTATTTGAGAAATATGAGCCCGAGGACTACATGCTTATACTCTGCGGGATCCATATGTCCACGCATTTTATCCGCAGCCTGCCAGAGCTTTTCCTCAAAACCTAAATTGCCGCCATTAGAGGTTTTTTTCTTTTTTATCTTAAATGCCATACTAAGTAACCCTTATCGAAAATTTTACTTTATCACCTTCAGCCTACTCTTCACCTCATTCACCCCCCACACATACCACGCATCATCTTCGGCGGCATTTTTTGCTGGCTCGCTGTGAACAGCACCATCCAGTGTCACTACCCAGTTTTTAGTTGTGACTTTTATGTTGCTGTGGTTTACCAGTATATCCTTCTCAAGCGCAAGCACAACTGCCTCTGTTATCTCTTCGTCTGAATCTTCTTCAGGGGGATTGACCTCAAGGCTGTTTATAACATCCGCGCTTCCAGGCACCCACCATGCAAGGACCCCAGCAAGACGTTTATGGCTTAAAGACGGGACAGTCCCTTCCAAATCAACCATCCCATTGTTTACATCCACTTCTATTGTAATATCCCTCAGGGTCGGCTCTTCAAGAAAGGCGTCGTATATATGATTTTTTATTTCCTTGTCTCCCATCTCTGTTGCAGGTTTTACCCTCAATCTGTCAATAACCCCTGCTGTCCCTGGAATAGACATTGCAACAAGAAGGGCCATTTTTTTATGGGCTATCCTGTCAACTACTCCTTCCATTACAATGGCATTATTTTCTATTTTGAGATGGATGGGATGTTTTACAGGGTCAATATGGAGTTCTTTTTCCAGCGATGCCTTGATGGTTTTAACGATTTCTATATCACGCATTCATTCCTCCCTTTTTTTGGACCGAGGCAACCGTGTTGCCGTTGCTT
The DNA here is from genome assembly GCA_001797665.1 of Deltaproteobacteria bacterium GWF2_42_12. Lineage (GTDB taxonomy): Bacteria > Desulfobacterota > GWC2-55-46 > UBA9637 > UBA9637 > UBA9637. The sequence goes on from MGQA01000098.1 coordinate 16,704, forward strand.
TTACGTCACGCTTAGCGTGGACGCCGACATAGTCGGCTTGTTCAATAATTTCCTTGACCATCTTTTCCTCATCTGCCTTTGTCTTTATCTTTTCATCCAGCCTTTTTTCGAGGAGCTGACTGAGGATTTCGCTGTAAATCGGCCCTTCTGGCACTCCCAATCGTTTCAGGTCATCTCCGTGGAGCAAGGTTTTGCATTCTTTTAAATGGGTAATGAAATTTGAAATTGCCTTCTTTGTATCATCCAGTTTTGTCTTTGCCATGATATACAAAACATCTTCCATAGGAAGCGGCTTCAGGTGATGATAAATCTCACTGGGCCTCAGAGCCTTTCCCTGTTTAAAGCCTGCGGGGGTTAGCTTCATTTGCATAACATTTAATGCCTTTATTGCATCGGCTCTGGCTCTCAGCACATCCATCCTGTGCTTGCCTGTAATACCCAGTTTTTTTCCGATCTCTAATGCCTCATCATCCTTGAGCTGATCGCTTATAGATAGGAAAAGTACCAGCCAGCTCTCTACCTTTTCTTCAGCATAAAGGAGCTGATACCATGCAAGCACATCCCTTGCCCTCTCTAAGAGCGTCATCTCTGTATTGTCAAGACGGACATCCGGATGAATAAATTTTATAAGGTCAAATTCCTTGATGCGCTGCATTGCGTGGAGAAAATTATCTTCTTCTAAGATGGCCTTTAACTCATTTAAAAGCCTTTCGCCGCTTATCTTTTGCAGGAGATTTAATTTAACCGCATTTTTTATAAGGTTTTGCGTATGCTTTGCGATCGTAAATCCATAACGCTCTGCAAATCTAATAGCCCTCAAAACCCTGGTAGGGTCTTCAACAAAGCTTAAATTGTGCAAAACTCTGATAGCCTTTTCTTTTATATCACGCTGGGCGCCGAAAAAGTCTATGAGCTCGCCGAAATCTTTGGGGTTAAGCGCTGCGGAAAGGGTGTTGATTGTAAAATCCCTTCTGTATAAATCAAGCTTTAAAGAGGACAATTCAACTGTCGGCAGCGCGCCGGGTTTTTCATAATACTCCAGCCTTGCAGTTGCTATATCAATCTTAAACCCATCAGGAAACACAATAACCGCTGTGCCAAATCTCTCGTGGCTTTTCACACGGCATCCAAATTTTTTTGCAAAGGCATTGGCAAAGGCAATGCCGTCGCCCTCTATCACAATATCAACATCAAGATTTTCGTAATTCAGGATTATGTCTCTTACAAAACCCCCTACTGTATATGCCTTAAAACCCAACTCCTCAGCTACCTTGCCAGCATTTCTTAAAATATCTAACACCTTCTCTGGCAGTCTATCCTGCATAAGCCGTGTAATTGTTTTATGTCTTCTAAGAGGTATCTCTCCTGTAGTATACGGTTCTATCTTAAGCTCTTCATGAAGGAGCCTTAAAAGGTCTGTGCGGGTTATAATGCCCACAAGCTTATCCTTATCTATCACGGGCAGAAGCCTCTGGCGATGCCCGATTATTGCGTCCTGAACCTCTTGTATAGATGCGGCAGAGGGAACTGCCTCAAACTCTGTGCTCATATATTCTTTTACAGACACATCCTTCAATCCATGGAAAATGGCCTTTTCAACTACCTGCCTTGTGATAATCCCCAAAACCTTATTATCTCTTATAACAGGCGCTGCGTTTATGCCATATCGTAGAAACGTATCTTTTGCATCGTTAATAAACGTATTTTCTGAAAGGATTATGGGAGGACTGGACATGATGTCCCGCGCAAATTTTTTCGGGGTAATCTTGTCCTTTAAAACCGCAATGAGCCTCTCTTTGGCCTGGATGAGCGTAATGCCTTTTAAAGTGGCAGAGGCAGCAGTTGGATGGCCGCCGCCGCCGAGCGCCTGTGCAATCTCTCCTGCATTTACCTCTTTAA